>JAFGHP010000019.1 GCA_016930055.1 Candidatus Bathyarchaeota archaeon
AAATATTTTTTTTAAAATAATGAGTAATTCGGGTAATTTGAAATGGAACCTATAATTTATGGTATTATTGCTAGTTTATTGTCAGGTCTAGCAACGGGACTAGGTTCTTTGCCAATATTTTTTATTAAAGACGTTTCTGATAGATTTTTAGATATAATGTTGGGATTTGCTGCAGGTGTAATGCTTGCTGCTTCCAGTTTTAGTCTTCTTCTTCCTGCTTTAGAATTATCTAACATATGGGTCGTTTCTATGAGTTTTTCTTTAGGTGCATTAGTTTTACATATTGTTGATAGATTTGTACCTCACACTCATTTCTGGGCTGGCGTTGAAGGTAAAAAACAAAGCAAACTTTCTGGGTTAAGTTTAATGATAATTGCTATTACAATACATAATTTTCCAGAAGGTTTGGCTGTTGGTGTAAGTTTTGGTGGAGGTAATATATCTCGAGGATTATTAGTGGCTTTAGCAATTGGATTACAAAACATACCAGAAGGTACAGCAGTAGCCTTTCCATTAATCCGTGAAGGATACTCGAAGAAAGATTGCTTAAAAATCTCCACTTTTACAGGATTGGTTGAACCAATAGGTGGATTTCTAGGGTTAGCTCTTGTTTCTTTTATGGAACCTATTCTTCCAGGGGGATTAGCTTTTGCTGCTGGCGCAATGATATTTGTTATAAGTGATGAAATTATACCTGAAAGTCACAGAAAAGGATTTGAAAGGGAAGCAACTTTTGGATTAATAATTGGATTTTTAGTTATGATGATTTTAGACACATATTTTGGATAATTCCTTGAAATATTATTAACTTTAAAAAATATGAAATATATCATGTTTTAAATTCTTATTTAATCTATATTGTAATATAGATTCTATTATTTCTATATAAAAAACTAATATATCTTATAACTTAGCTAGTTTTTCTATAGGCGGTATGCTTTAATGAAGCATAAAATCAATGATAACACTATTAGACGCATTCAATTAACAGGTGGGTCTTCTTATATTGTATCTTTACCTAAAGAATGGATATATAAACAGAACTTAAAGAAAGGTAGTCTAGTAAATCTTGTTCAAATTGAAGATTCTTCTCTCTGTATTAAACCTGAAGGATTTGATCTAGTTCATCCATTAAAAAAAGCAATTATCAAAATTTTTTCAATTGATTCACCAGAAAGAGTTGTTAGATACCTGATCTCCTCTTATATTCAAGGTTACAACATTATACAAATAAAATCAGATGAACCTCGAATCGACACAGATACTAAAATAGCTATTAAAGACATTGTTAGAAAAAAATTTGTAGGAACAGAAATTTTAAGTGAAACCGCTAATGAAATAACTCTTCAAGTTCTTTTAAGTTATAAAGATCTTTCTATTAATGACGTTTTAATCAGAATGTCTTCTATGGTAACTTCAATGCATAAAGATATAAATCAAGCTATTAGAACAGGTGACACTCTTGTAGCTAAAGAAGTCATAAATATGGATGATGAAGTAGATAGATTCAGTTTTTATTTAATTAGATTATTAACGCAAGCAACCAAAAATCCTAAGAATTTAGCTGAAATTGGATTAGATAATTCAAGTAATTGTTTGAATTATCGTATAATTGTGAAAGCTATTGAACGGACTGCAGATCATGCCGTTAATATAGCTAAAAATCAACTTGAAATGAAAAATTGTATTTTTGATCAAGAAATTCTACGTAATTTAAATAGTATTAGTGAATCTGCTATTGAAATATTTGATGCTGCAATTAAAGCTGTAATAAATAAAAATTATGATGAAGCTGAAAACGTATTGAATGTAGCTAAAGCTATTCGAAAAAATAGTGATGAAACTTTATTAAATCTAAATCAATCAGAATTTGTTAAAAACTGTCCTCAACTTTCCTTGATTCTAGAAAGTACTATCAGAACATATGAATATGGTAAAGACATTGCTGAAATGGTTCTTAATATGAATATTAATGACGTTGTTTATGAGAATTAGATTACTATATTAACCATTTTTCCATTTTATATGCCATGTCCCAAAAAAAATATTCATAATTGCTACTTATAATAAAATTATCAAACATTTTTTTACGAATCATTTTTCCTGTGACTTCGCCTGCTTCATCAATAATATTGAGATAGACCTTAACTAGGTTATCATAATTTGGAGAAGCATAAGCTTCGATCCACTCTCTGTAATGTTTATTAACATTTGATTTAATCAACGGTTTTTTTTCTTCACCAATTATTTTGTAACTCCACATACATGGCAGAAGTGCTGAAATGTTTTCATAAAATGTACCCGAATATGCCACTGTTAACAAATGTCTTGTATAACTAAAATTTGTTGGTGCTAAATTAATTTCTCCATTTTTTTTGAATGGAATTTTGAGTTCAGAACTAATTTTTTCCAGCATTGAAGCTTCATACGTTATACAACCTTGAACGAGATTTGATGCATAAATCATATGATCAAACTTTTCAGCCTTAGTAATCGCTATCCCTAAACATTTTACGAATTCTAATAGGTAACCATAGTCTTGGATAATATAATATTGGAACTTTTCAATTGGTAGAGTTCCATCAACCATTTCCCTAATAAAAGGATGCTTTAGTATCTGTTTCCATATATGTGAAGATTTTTCTCTAAGTTCATTAGAGAATTTCATTCTTTTTCTCCTTCATTTTTTTTGCTATTTGAACTGCACGCTCAGCAACCTCTACTGCCGTATTACCAATTAAAACAATCATGGGTTCTTTACCCCAGTCACCTAAATGATAAATTACATCAGGAACCATACCTATTCTTTTTACAGCTTCTTCAGCACCCCAGAATGTTGTGCTTCCTTCCTTTTTTTTATACTCTTCAGGTTCTTCTCTTCTATCATACCAAGATATTCTTAAACCGTTTTTTTTACATATTTCTAAAATATCTTCATCGTATCTAAGATTAATAGCTGCCCTTTTATTTGTATCAAATCTTTGAATGGCTAAAATTGTTTTTGATATATGATTGGATACTCCAAACCATGGGCATCCTGATGCAATAATTTTGTCTCCTTTCTTGGTTATACGACCTTCAACTGCAGCAATATCGTATGTTTCTGTTGAATAAGGTAATGCCATACCAATATTCATTTGAACTTCAGCTAATAGATGGGTCATTGAAGACTGAGACTCGATGATTTTTATTGCTTCTCTAATGTTTGAAAGAACCTTAAATTTTTCAGCATTATTCTGTAGTTCAGCCATATGATTAAGAGGACCATGCCCTCTTCCTATTCTTAGACTATATTTAATTGCATAATTTACATAGTCCTTGGCTCGAATTACTGCACTTTTAATATCTGCTTTTTTTGCTAGTTCAGCTGTTATTGCTGCAGAAAGACTACATCCGGTACCATGGGTGTCTTTTGTATCATAATATTTTCCTTGGAGAATTGTATAATTATCATTCCAATATAATAAATCAATGGCTAGATCTGTCTTTTCTTTAAAATGTCCTCCTTTGATAAGAACTGCTTCTGGTCCTAACTCATGTATTATTTTTGCTGACTTTTCAGCGTCTTTAATTGATTCGACATTGATATTTGATAATATTTCTGCTTCTAAGGCGTTTGGTGTAACTATTTTTGCTAATGGTAAAAGATTATTTTTTAGATTTTCAACAGCGTCTTTTCTAAGTAGATGTGCACCACTTTTTGAGATCATTACAGGATCTACAACAACCAAAAGTTTGTATTTCTTTATCTCAGAAGATACTACATTAATTATCTCATTAGAGTGAAGCATACCCGTTTTTGCTGCGTCAACACCAATGTCTTGAATTATTGCTTCTATTTGTGCATTAATTATTTTTGATTCAATGCTCTGGATGTCTAATACTTCTACAGTATTTTGAGCAGTTATCGCAGTTATTGCAGACATTCCATGGACCCCAAGAGCTGCAAAAGTTTTAAGGTCAGCTTGAATACCCGCTCCTCCGCCAGAATCTGAACCTGCTATCGTCAATGCTAAAGGTATTTTCATTCATATACACCATTTATTTTAATATTAGTTTCAGGGAAAAATTCATCTTTACCAAGCAGGATTACCTTATCCATTCGCTTAGATAACTTAATCATCATTTGTTTTTCTCTTAGGGATATGCCTGTGTTGTAATCGTTATTTAGTTTATCACCTAAATATCCATTAATAACAACTGTTTCAGATTTTTGTATTACATTCCATAATCGATTGAAATTACCTGTTTGTAAATAAATTGATACGTCGTTTATGAATAGTACTTTTGAAGAGGTTGCTAAAAAATCACCAAATATTTTTTCAATTATTTTATTATTATTTTTAGAATATTTTATGACTTCCTCTGGTTTTTTTGCTAAAAGTCTGGGTGGTAAAATTCCTTCAGCATTTAGAATTCGTATTTTTGGAGTAGGTGATTTTATTAGTTTTCCACCAATTTTAAGTTTATTAATTATAGTTTGTTCTGGAGCAAAATCAACGACTGTAATATTGTAGGGATATTTCTTAATCATTTGTTCAAGTATATCTTTGCTTAACCTTGTTTTCCCTGTTCCTACATCACCTATTATGAGTGTTTTTTTACCTATTATTTCGTTAATTGAAATATTTGTCAAATCCTGTCCTCCTCAGGGTTTTAATAATTATGAACCCTAAAAGTGATCCAGGAACACTACTAGTAGCAAAAGCTACCCACATAGTATATAATGTCATTGAACTACCAATCATCGGTGCTACAATTAATGCACTTACTGTTGCTCCTAATCCAACAGTTCCAATAGGTTCTGTAATACTCATTAAATCAGATTTACGAATATACTGATAAAACAATCCCACAATTAAACCTCCAAATATTCCTCCTGGATAAGCAAAAATTGTGCCAAGTCCTAAACTAATCCTTATAGTACCAACAATTATCGCTATTAATACTGCATACCATGGACCTAGAAATATTCCAGCTATAGCATTAACCATATGCTGGGCTGGAAAACACTTTGTAGCTCCTACCGGAAAATTGATTGGACTTAAAATAACTGCTAAAGCTGATAAAATAGCTACAAAAGCCATCTTTTTTACTGTAATTAAAACCTCCATTTTTTCAGGAGTTTGTTTTACCTTATATGAATTCGAATAATTCTTTCCCCTTTTTTCCTGCCTGTCTATCATTTTTTTCCCTCCGCCGGTATTACCCGGATCAGGTTCCAAGGGTCGACGACAAACGTCCTCTCAGCCAAGCTGTTGCTTAGCTCCCCTCGAATATTTGGTAGTTAGAAGATATTTTTAAAAATTGTGCTTTTACTATAAAATTTTATAATATTTAAGATAAAAAAATTTTTGTTTTTTACTATTTATTGTTGATGTACAATTTTTCCATCCATTATTGTAGTAATAATTTGAATATTCTTAATTTTTTCATAATCTAGAGTAAGAATGTCATCACTTAAAATAATAAGGTCCGCAAATTTTCCTTCTTCAAGTGAGCCAATATTTTCTTCATCAAAAGAAGCATATGCACCATTAATTGTATAACATTTTATAGCATCAATTACAGATATTGCTTGGTTAATTCCAATTATATCGCCTCCTTCTGTTTTTCTTGTTACTAATGAATAAATTCCTTGTATTGGGTTTCCATGCCAAGGGCCTCCTCCGTAATCACTGTTTGAACTGGCAATTATGCCATATTCTTTGAAACTTTTGAAAGGGAAAAGCCATTTACTTCTTTCTTCCCCAAATTGGTATTTGTATGCATCTCCAAAATTCCATACATAATTTGATTCAGCTGGATGAACACCAAGCTTCTTTATTCTATCAAGCTGTTTTTTTTCGCAATAAGTGCAGTGTTCAATTCTATGACGATGGTCAGACATCGGATATTCTTTGAGAGCATATTCTATAGCATTGAGATTTATGTCAATAGCTCTATCTCCTATACTGTGAGTTGCTGTTTGGAGACCTGCTTTATGTGCTTTTAAAATATATTCTTTTAATGTTTCTGAATCCATTAAAAGTATTCCAAGGTTGTCAGGATTTCCAGTACATGGGAGATAAGTTGCAGCTGTTCCCATTGTACCCATGCTGTCAAGAGCAAACTTTACACCACATAATTTAATTTTATTATCTCCGAAGCCTCTTTTAAAACCAAGAGCTAAGAGATGATCTAAAGTATCCATGTTGGGTGCAATGTTATTTACGTAAAGACGAATCCTAACTGGTAATTCTTGTTTTTCTCTTAAACTCATAAAAGCATTAACTTCTTCAGGTATAGATCCTGCTTGGTGTATAGTTGTTATACCCCATTTACTCCATTGAATACAAGCATTTCTTATAGCGTCAATAGATGAAATTTCAATCTGAGGTATATGCTTTGAAACTAGTCTAATGGCAGCACCGCCTTTTAGGATCCCTGTAGGTTGATTAGTTTGGGGATCTAATTCTACTTCTCCATATTCTGGTTTTGAATCTTTATTAATACCAGCAATTCTTAAAGCGTAACTATTTGCTGACCCATAAGCACTAAATTTTAATAATACAGGATTATTTGGTGAAATCTCGTCAAGTTCTTTAGAGGTTGGTGCACGTTTTTCCTTAAATCTTGACCACATATATCCCCAACCAATAACCCATTCATCTTTAGAAATTTGATCAATTTTCTTTCTAAGTAATTCTAAAACTTCATTAATTGAATTTGCATATTTTATATCGACTTCATTTTCTTCTTGGAGCTTTAATTTACCTGCTCCTAAAGCATGTACATGGGTATCAATAAAACCAGGTAAAACGGTTTTACCCTTTAAATCAATAACTTTAGTATCTTCACCAACTAATTTTTCTATCTTATTTATTTTACCTACTCTGATTATTTTATTCTTTTTAATAGCTAATGCTTCTTCAACTGATTCTTTTTGATTAATAGTAACTATCTTACCATTAATTAACACAATATCTGCAAAGTTTGTAGGAGACATAAGTCTTACAAATTAATAAAAACATAAATATTTATTGACTTTTCAGAGTGAAATATACATATTAATTCACTGTATTTTATAATTTTTATAATAAATTTTATCCTTTATGTAACTATTATTATTAAGATATAACTGAGTTGTTATTTTATGATTGAGATACGTTTTCATGGAATGGGTGGTCAAGGAGCTGTCTTAGGTGCTTTAATTCTCGCTGAAGCCGCTTTTAGTGAAGGTAAATACGCTCAGAAAATCCCTGTTTACGGTGGTATGCGGAGAGGTGGAGATGTTACTGTTTTTCTTAGGTTAGATAACAAACCAATTCGTAGAACCTGTGGTATATATGAACCAGACTGCATTATCGTGATGGATCCAGCTCTAAAAAAACAAAATTTTGTCCGTGCTGGATTAAAGAAAGGTGGTTTGGCTATATTAAATGATGAAGCGTCTCCATCTGAAATTAATTTAGGTGTTGAACTGTCAAAAATTGCTTGTGTTGATGCGACCGGATTGTCAATGGAGATTTTTGGTCAGAGAGCTATACCTATAGTAAATACCCCAATGTTAGGTGCAATAGCGAAAGCAACTGGTTTTGTTAAAGTCGAGAGTCTATATGAACCTATTAATCATCAGTTTTCTGGCAGGATATGTGAATTGAATATTAAGGCTGCTAAACTTGGTTATGAGAAAGCAAGTGTTTGGGAGGCATAACAATGAGTATTATACGTTCTTTTAGACCCGAAGTCGATATTAATCTGTGTAAAAAATGTGGAATTTGTCAGACATTCTGCCCTGAAGGAACAATAATGGTTACTCAGGAAGAGGGACCATTAATTGATTATCGATTTTGTAAAGGTTGTGGAGTTTGTGCAAACGAATGCCCTTTTAAAGCCATAAAAATGGTTAGGGAGGAATAAAAAAATGGTTCAAATTAGAATGATGGAGGGTAATGAAGCTGCAGCCTACGGCGCAATGTTATCACGTGTACAAGTGGTCCCCGCTTATCCGATTACGCCGCAAACTGAGCTTATCAGTTTTATAGCCCAATTTATCACCGAAGGAAAAATGAAAGCTGAGTACATAAAAGTAGAAGGAGAACATACTGCAATGGCTGCTGCTATAGGTGCTTCAGCTGCAGGTGCCAGAGTATTTACAGCTTCAAGCAGTCAAGGCATCGTATTTATGGAGGAACCTCTATGGATGCCCCCTGGCATGAGGTTACCAATAAACATGTGTATCGTTAACCGTAGTATTGCTCCAACTGGGGGACTTAGACCAGATCACAATGATTCATTGTTACAACGCGACACTGGATGGATCCAGCTTTACTGTGAGAACAGTCAAGAAGTCATGGATACAATCATTATGGGCTATAAAATAGCTGAAAATAAAAACATCTATTTACCTGTTGCTACCTGTTACGATGGATATTTTGTTTCAGCAACTGCCAGCAGAGTTGAGATCCCTGAACAGAAAGATGTTGATGCTTTTCTTCCGCCTTATGAGCATGAATGGTATAGTTTAATCCCTGGTGTAAATAAAGAACGCCCTGCAAGAGGAAGTTCAGCAAAAAATAGGTATGAAGTTCAACAAGCAAATGAAAGAGCAAAAAAAGTAATTGAAGAAGTTGATGAAGACTTTAATGAAACTTTTGGTAGAAGTTACGATGGAATGATTGAAGAATATAATTGTGACAATGCTGAAGCTGTTTTAATGACAATGGGTTCAATGACGGGAACTGTTCGGGATGTAATTGATGATTTAAAGAAAAGTGGAAAAAAAATTGGATTACTTAAGCTTCGTTGCTTCCGACCATTTCCAACCGAAGAACTTCAAAAAATATCTAAAAAATATCACATAATAGGAGTAGTAGACAGAAACACAAGCACCGGATCTGCTGGTGGAGGAATTGTTTCATTAGAATTAGCAAGAGCATTATATCATTTAGAAGATAGACCATTAATTGCTAATTTTCATGTTGGTCTAGGAGGGACAGATGTTACTCCCCGACAAATAGAATACATGGCAGAAAAAACTCTTGGTATTTTAAAAACTGGAAAAATACCAGAACCTGTAGATTGGGTTGAATTAAAAGATTTAGGACCGGTGATGTAAATGAGTGTGTTAGATAAAAGATTTGATGATTATTATGCAAAACGAAAATTTTATGGAGGAAATACCTGTTGCCCTGGATGTGGAGGACCTTTATTTTGGAGGATGGCTATGGATGTCTTTGGGCCAAGAACCGTAGTTTATGGTATAGGTCCTTGTGCTGGGTGTACTATGAGAAGCATAAAATTACCTAGTTTCAATATTCATTTTAGTTTCGTAGCTGATGGCGCTTCAGGTATACTAGCTGCATTCAGAGCACAAGGGATTGATGATATAACAGTGATATCTTCTGCGGGAGATGGTGGTACAGCTGATATTGGATTAGGAAAAATAAGTGCAGCAGCTGAAAGAAATGAAAACATGATTCAAATTTGTATAGACAATGAAGCTTACATGAATACTGGCATCCAGAAAAGTGGATTAACCCCTTATGGTTCATGGACAACTACGACTCCTCTCGGTAAAGAAGCTCCAAAGAAAGATGTCCCATTAATTTTAGCAGCCCACCATATACCTTATGTAGCTACAGTTAGTGTAGCTTATCCTCAAGATCTTAAGAAAAAATTAGAAACTGCGAAAAGCATCAAAGGTTTCCGTTACATACACGCTGTAATTCCTTGTCCAACAGGGTGGAGGTTTGACCCATCAAAATCTATTGAAGTAACTAAACTTGGTGTTGATACTTGGCTATGGCCATTATATGAAATTAATGATGGTATACTAAAAATGAATATGAAAAAAGAAGCAAAACCAGTTAAAGAATACCTTGATACACAACAAAGATTTAGAGTAATGAAACAAGAGAATATTGAATGGCTTCAGAAAGAAACTGATAAAAGACGTGAAGAATTAATTTCGTTAGATGGTAAAAAACTCTTTTATTAAATTTACTTCTTTACATTAAATATTTTTTAGTTAAATAATATATGCTTAATGCAATTAGTAGATTCAAAACCCAAATACTATAGTATCCTATATCGTTACTTAAAGTATTTAGACTCCAGGTTTTATTTTGAATTGAAGTAGAACCAAAATTATTTGTTGTATCATTAAGTATTTTTTCTGTATCTTCTAAAGTATTATTGTTAAAACCTTCTCCAGGTACATTAAAATTTGTATGAGAATATATTTGCGTAAGTTGATTAGGTAATGTTGAAATCATGAGTACACCTATCGTAACCGCTATGATTACATAGATACCTGTTTTCATTTGAGTCATCAATATTTTATTTACTTCCCTTACCTTTAATGCTAGAGTTCAGAACACAAACAGATGATTTACTATTTTTATGTTCTAAATTTAGAACAACATAATTCAACTGGGTTTAGACCTCCAGATCTTTATAGTTTCATACCATAGAATTATTGTAGGCACTATACCCATTACTAATGTAGTGATGTTCTCTTTTGTAGGTACCATTGGAGTTTGAAAAATGTAAGTTATTAACATGCTAGTAACTAAAACTGCATAAAAGAGGAATTTTGGTAGCATAAAACCCCCAAATGTAACAAATTGCCGAAGTACACCAACTTTAACTTCTCGAACTAACTTGTAATCTCCATAAACATTCTCTATTAAACCTAGATCTTGCAATTTTTGTAAATGATATGAAGCAACACTGGGACTACTAAAACCTAATTCTCTCTGAATTTCTCTTACACCCACACTATCTTGTCCAACTTTCAGAATATGCATATAGACAAGAAGCGTTTTTCCTTTAAGTTCTGATTCAATTATTTTCTCATCAGAGAGCAAAGTGGATATCATGTGAATTATTAAGCAAGCAGATTTAACAATGCCGATATTATAAGATATTAAAAATAGCTAGTGTAGCAATAATGGCTTCTTCAGTTCTAACAGTTGCACAACCTTGTTCAGGTATTGTATTTAAGTAAAAATCAAAAAGATGCTCGAAATCAGGAACTTTAATTATCTCGTCGAGACCTTGTCTTGGTGAACCAAATATTATTAAAATATTTTTGGACTTCAACCATCTCTTCTGTAATTCTTCTTCATTTTCTTTTAAAGAATCGCCTAAACGTGATGTACCGATAGTTAAATCATAATATTTGTTTAGTAATATTTCTTTAATATTTTTTTTAGAAATTTGTATTTTATAACCCCAATAGTTTTTATTATCACTTTTTTTTGCTAATACACCTTCTAATTCGGGTGTTGTTTTTGTTATTTCAATTGTTACTCGACTACCAATTGAAGGAATTTTTCCTGTTATTTTTAATGGTATATTTACTCCAATTTCAGCATAAATTTTGCCTTCTAATTCTTTATTTATAATTCCTTCTCTGAATTCACCAATTTTTATCTCTTCTAGTTTACTTTCGGTTGGATGATGAGGAGTTCTTAAAGGAGGTAAAACACCTGCATATTGTAACTCAGATTTCATTTTGTATATATTTTTACGAAGATATTGCGGTGTCTCCATATAACCAAGTAGAAGTTTTATTAGGTTTGATTCATCTGGGTTGTCAGGATAGATGATGATGTCTTCAATTCTGAAAATAGCTGCTGATCTAGCAACTCTACCAATTATTTCTGTCTTTTCTCTCAAGTTACTGTATTCACTTACAAGTGAAGCTGGTATAGCAATAGAAACCCTGTTTTCTCTCTTAATATTCATGTGTTTTTCCTTCTTTTCTTAACCTTTCCCAAGACTTCCATCCTGTTTTAACATAAATCTCTCTTGTGTTTATATCTTGATGCACCCACTTTAAAAAACCATTAAAACTTCTCATTTTTCTAATTTTTTTTTCATTACCGATACCCATTTTTATTAAACTTTTAATGAATTCATCTTCAGCAAATTTTTGAGTTAATCCAGTTATCCGAGAAGGAACCACTGAAAAACCTTCATTTATTAATGCTTCTCTAATTTGAGATAAAATATAACCTGTACATATATGAAGTGGTTCATCTTTTTCTACGTTAAGTTTTTCTAGACCTTTTTTGACTACCTCCATAACTCCGTTTAAATATGTTTTTTCAGAAAAATTTGGCTTTTTGAAATGATCTATAGATACTTCTCCCGAATATTTTTCTTTTGTATCGACGCGTATCATTACGATTACTACGCCACCTAAAAGGTCGCCCCAGCCTGCTTAACGCCCATTTATTGGGTATCGTCCATCTCTACGACCATTAATTCTTCACTTCCTATTCAATAATTAAGAAAATGTGTATTATTAACCATTAAACTTCACTATTTTTTCAATTAATATGCTTAATTTTAAGTAGCTAGACTATTAATAATCAGGGATTTATATGAAGTTAGTTGTTTATGGTCCCCATAAAAGATTAGGCTGTATTGATGGTGATGAAGTTATTGATCTTAACTACTCTTATGCCGGTTACTTAAAAAGTAAAGGCACCGCCAGACCTTATGTTAAAGCAGATGCTGAAGTTCCTTCGTGTTTATTATCCTTTATTGAGGAAGGTGCTTTAGCTCTTGAGGCTTCAAAAAATGCTTTAAAGCATGCAAAAAATAAGGGATTGGGTCCAAAAGGTGAAGTACTAAAACATAATCTATCGGAAGTCAAAATTCATGCTCCATTACCAAGCATTGGTACAAGAATTGTAATGGCTGGAGCTAACTTTTATGATCATTCTGCAGATGTATCAAAAATGTCGGGTCATAATGTGACTGTTGAAGAGTTAAAGAAACAAGTTAAAGAAGGAACTTATAGGGCATGGGGATTTTGGAAACAAGCAAGAAACGTAGTTGGACCTGATGAAGAGGTACCTTACCCAGATAGAACTCAAAGACTCGACTATGAAGTTGAAGTAGGAGCAGTAATTGGGAAGCAAGGTAAAGACGTAAAAGAGGCTGATGGTGAATCATACATTTATGGTTACACTATACTCAACGATTTAAGTACAAGAGATGGTGGAGGTGGAGGACAGGATGGCATCTTTTTTGGTAAAAATTTTGATAGCTGTGCACCTATGGGGCCTTGTATAGTTACTAAAGATGAGATTAAAGATGTCTACAAACTTAAAATGAAACAGACTATAAATGGAGTTGTTAGACAAAACGGTTCAATGGAAAGCATGATTCGACCCTTCCCTTGGTGGATCCAGTGGATAACTAGAGACATGAGTATTTATCCTGGCGACATTATCTGTGGAGGTACTTGTGCAGGTACTGCACTTGATACAAGTCCTCGAGTAGATGGAAAAACGAAACCAGATAATTTCATAAAACCCGGTGATCTACTAGAAGCCTCTGTTGAAGGAATAGGTACATTGAAAACAAAAATAGTAAAAAAATAACCTACCTTTTTTATTGTATTAAAATATTTTTTTGTTATGTCATTTGTGGCTGTAGATCTGGGTGCAACAAATGTTAGGGTAGCAATTGGTGATAAGAAAGGAATTAAAAAGAAAAGTTCTGAAAAAACTGATAAAAATAATGGACCTGAGGGAATAGTTAAACAGATTATTAGAATGATAAAAATTTTAAAACCACACCCAGAAGCGGTTGGAATAGGATCTATTGGTCCCATCGATATTAACTCTGGTAAAATCATTAATACACCCAATTTACCATTTAAGGAAATTGCTTTAATCGGTCCTCTTTCAGAAGTTTTAGGTACTGATGTTAAATTATTAAATGATTGTTCAGCAGGTGTTCTTGGTGAATATTTTTTTGGTGCAGGTAAAGGCATAAAAAATCAGGTTTATCTAACCTTCAGTACTGGATTAGGCTGTGGAGTTATCATTGATGGGCACCTTTTATGTGGAAAAGATGGTAATGCCCATGAAGTAGGTCATATAACTATTGATAGCAACTCTGAACTTGAATGTGGGTGTGGTTGTTTTGGTCATTGGGAAGCTTATTCATCAGGAAATGGTTTACCAAAATTTGTTAAGATGTTATCTTTAAAAAACAATTTTAAAAAAACTTACCAAAACTCATTTAATGTTGAAAATATTAATTCTGAAAAATTGTTTAAAATGGCTAAAGAAAATCACCCTTTCGGTTTAAAGGTTATTGAAGAATTAGGAAAGATAAATGCACAAGGTTTTGGTGACATTGTTAATATTTATGATCCAGAATTAATTACTGTGGGAGGGTCAATAGCGATAAATAATTCAGACTTAATTTTAAGACCAATAATCCAAGGAATTGATAAACATTTAATTAATCGTAAACCTCGAATAATTATTACTCCCCTTGGTGAAGATATTATACTTTATGGAGCTCTTGCTTTAGCCACTGAAATGAAAATGGATTAAAAATTAATTAACAAATTTATTCTTTTAAATAATTTTCTGCAATTTTATGTAGACTGTTTAATGCGTCTTTTATTGATGTCTTTTTATCTGTAAGCTTTATAGTACTTTCTTTCAGTTTTGTTTCATTTTCTTTATGCATCTTTCTAATTTCATCTGGGTGGGGGCATCCTAATGAAATTCTTTTATCTAAACTTTTTTTTGGGTCTGTTGCTTTTTCTAGCATTGAATTTACTACAATTATTTTTTTATTAAACATTTTTTGTACTGTTTCTTCAACATCGATAGGAGTTAATGATTTTAATGTTGTACCTTTTTTTAATACTGTGTTTACTAATTCTGCTGAAACTTTGTATGATTCACGGAAGCTTAAACCCGCATCCATCACTAAAGTTTCCGCAATTTCAACTGCTATAGTAAAGCTACCATCTACTTGTTTCCACATATTTTCTGGTTTAACTTTTAAAGTTGATAATATTCCTGTCATTACATATAAGCAGGCTTGGGTATTATCAACAGTTCTCCACAACGTGATTTTTGTTTGCTGTAAATCTTGATAATAACCACTAGGTATGCCTTTGACCATAGTTAAAAGTTCCATCAACGCACTATAGCCTTCACTTGTTTTGCCTCTCAGTAATTCAAGGGTGCTAGGGTTTTTCTTCTGAGGCATTATGCTGCTACTTGATGCAAATTCATCTGCTAATTCAACATAACCATACTCAATAGCACTCCATTCTAAAATGTCAGCTGCTATTCTACTCATATTTGACATTAATAAGCTGCAACATGATGCAAATTCGATTGCCCAGTCTCTACTACTCGTTGCATCTATTGAATTCATTTGTATACTATCGAAACCAAGGAGTTCCGTGGTTCGTAATCTATTAATTGCTATACTTGTTCCTCCAACAGGGCCTGCTCCTAATGGATTTGTATTTAATCTTTTATAACAATCCATGAATCTTTCAAAGTCCCGTAAAAGAATCTCGATGTAATTTGAGAGATAAGCACTAAATGTACCTATCTGTGCATGTTGTCCATGAGTATATAATATCATATATGTATCAAAATTTTCTTCAGTTCTTTTTTGTAAAACTTCTATTAGTTCTAATATCTGTTCTGCTATAATGAGAAGCTCTTCTCTTAAACGTAGTTTCATATCGCAGACAACTTGATCATTTCTACTTCTACCTGTATGTATCATTCCTCCTGCTTCGATACCAATTTTTTCTATAACTTTAGCTTCAATATATTCGTGTATGTCATCAAATTCTTGGCTGATAGTAATTTCTCCCTTATTCCATGATTCATAAATTTCCATTAAAGATTTTAAAATCATTTTAAGTTCTTTAAGGGGAATTATACCTTGCTCATATAGCATTATGTCATGAGCCATTGAATTGTTTATGTCATCTTCAAATATTCTTAAATCTTCTGGAACACTCGTGTGGAACTTAGCTGTCTTGCTATCAAATCCTTTTTCAAGTCGTGAACGAAATAATGTACTCGTCAAAACCCTCATCTTTGCATCTTTCTTTGTATACTATTTATAATGTTTACGGCTTTTTTGCATCTATTAAGATAAAAAAAGATGTATTTGGGACAATTATTTAGGTTTTTTCTCTATTCTTTCATTTTGATAGATTCCTGAATAACCTTTCTGAACTTCTTCTGTTTTAAAAAAAACTAATTGTGCTATTCTTGCATTCTCTTTTATTTTTACTCCAAATTTATTATGAACTATTAGTAAACTACTACTTTTCCCTTTGTAACCTGGATCCCAAAGAGCAGTCTCAACTACAACGGCATTCCTAAGCATACTACTTCTACTTCTTGCCATGGCAGCAATATTTAGAGGCATTTTTACAGTTTCGTTATAAACAACCATATAGCAGCCTGGATTCAAATTGTACCAACAATTACTAGGGTTAATTTTTTTAGTTTCAGCATTTACTCTTTCCTTATTCGTAAAATCAATTGCTCCTTTATCATCATATTCATAAACCTCGCTTAGACTAAGATCAAAACCAGTTGGTTGAAGTTGTATATCTAATTCAATGTAACCTGTTATCAGTTCTTTTTCAAGAATTAGTTGTTTAATTTCATTTGAATTGAGCATAAAATAATTGTGAGGTCTTGATGTAAAATATTTATGGAAATTATTGTGTTACTGGCACATATTCTATTCCGGTTTTCTGTGGTTTTCCCATTTTATATAGATTCATTAATTCATATACTTCTTTTGGTAGACGAGTTGTTGTGCACTGTCCTAACAATGAACATACCTTTTCTGCTGTAATAGGATAGTCATGTGTATATTTTCCTGTTACAAGATCATTTACTATCTCCTCTGTTTTTTCAAGATCATATTTATCTGAAATGAGTTTTCTTACTGTGTCTTTCGTTTGTTCTAAAGCTTTTCTAGCTTCTTCAGCGAAGTAAAGTGTTTCATCATCAATTTCATCAATTTTCTTTTTCTCCAGGACTCTTAATATACTTGAAGCTGATACAACTCCTTTTGAAGTCTGCATTTGAGGGTCAACAGGTCCTAAAACTGCGTGTTCATCCATCAATATTTCATCAGCAGCTAAAGCAATCAACGTTCCCCCACTCATAGCATAATGGGGAACTATAACCACAGTCTTACCTTTATGTGCTTTTAAAGCAAAAGCTATTTGAGTAGCAGCTAATGCAATTCCACCGGGTGTATGAATTATTAGATCAATAGATTGATCCTCAGGAGTAAGCCTGATGACCCGAAGCAGTTCTTCACTATCATCAATATCAATATACCTGCTTAATGGTAACCCTAACAAACTCAGCGTTTCTTGTCTATGAATTAATGTAATAACATTACTTTTTCTTTTTTTACTTAGACTTTTAAGTGCATTATTTCTTTCCATTTGAATTATACTTTGTTGAAGTCTAGGATAAATCAATAAAAAAAGAAATAATATTGTCCATGAATTAGATAATAAAACATCAATTCCATCCATTAATATCCAATAGAACTATGTAATCAACATCTAAATATCTATGTTATAATTTAAAAAATATTTTCGCTTTCTAAATGATTTTTAATAGAAATTATAGTGGTTTAAGTTTTTGTAGTGCATTCTCTATCCTATCTATGGCTTCATTCATAATGTTTGTACTAGTAGCTATATTTATTCTTTGGAAAGTTTCACCTCTTGAACCAAAACCTGAACCTGCGCTTATAGCTACTTTAGCTTCTTTTAATAAATAATTACTCATTTCTCTACTATTCATGTCATAATTAAATTTACAGAATGGAACATAAGTACCCTCAAAATCTCGGAAATCTATTCCTGGTATTTCATTCATACGCTTAATCACTAATTCTTTAATTTTTGTTAAATGTTTAACCATGTTTATACGCCACCAATCAAGTTTTTCACTAAGCATAACATTAGCTGCTGCTCGACTCAAAGAAGTTGTTCCTCTTTGAATACCCGACGACAATTTTTTGTAAATATTCAGTGTAGATTTATTTGTTGTACATAAATAGCCAATTTGGAGACCAGCAACGCCAAATGTCTTGCTACACCCCCAACTTGTCGTAGATAATTCTGAAACTTCAGGATTAATAGAAGCTATTGATAAATGTTTTTTTTCGTCGAACCTTATGTCTTCCCATAATTCATCAACAACTAACTTAATTTTATGATCAACAGCAAGATCTGCTATTGATTTTAACTCATCTTTAGTCATGACTCGACCAGTTGGGTTATGGGGATTACAAATGCTGATTAATTTAGTTTTTTTGGTAATGATATTTTTTAATTTTTCAGTATCAAATTTATAATTTTCTTCAAATTCAAGTGGCCAATATACAACTTTAGCTTTGACATCTTCCGCTACCCTACGGAAAGTGCCATACATAGGATCATTGACAATAATCTCATCACCAACACTACAATTGCCATGTATTGTTAACCATAATCCAGGGTCAACGCCCTGAATAATCATAATATCTTCAGGTGTAACTGGGATATTGTTAAATTTTTGTATTTTTTCAGCTATTAATTGTTTGGTATCAGAATCAGAGGAATAACTTACATCATCATTATTTACAGCAGTTATTATAGCATTTTTAATTTCTGGTGCTATAGGAAAATCAGGTGAAGCAATCCAAAGAGGAATTACATCCTTAGGAAATCTCGTCCATTTACTATGTGTTGATTTAACCCAGTCTTCAGCTCTAGCTGAATTATAAATATCTATTTTACTCATGAGTAATAATTAATTTTAAGAATATAAAATAGCTTTCTTCAAAATTTTTTAAAATTATTTACATTTAAAACCATTTACTCTTAATGAATTTTTTCATTAATTATGTAAATAAAAATTGATTGAATGAGATCTAAAATACTCATTATTAAATATCCCATATCAGAAAATTGAGGTATCCAAGGAATAATTTTTAAGAAATGTGCTACACAACCAACAATTTCTAAGGCACATAAAGAATACAAAAAATAAGTATTCCTAGAATGTATACTATAAAGTAATCCTAAACCTATTAACGTTAAAAAAATACTTGAAATCCTTGGATCCATACCTTTTATTTGTAAACCCATTATTGGGCTAATTATATAACATATTGCATAGACAGTAGTATAAGCTTTAACTATAGCAAATAGGTTTGATGTCGTATACATGTTTTTAGTCATAAGTAATAATCATTTATTTATCTAAAACAGCTATGATAAGGGATCCTATGGAACAAATTGGAACACATTGAACTGAACAATGTTTAGTTATAAACAAAAATTTTGTGTTAGAATAAAAAATTTAAAGATAGATTATTTTACCAGCTTTTTCGTTGATATCTAGGTAACGTTTTACATCTAATGGGTCAACATCATGATATTCAAGACTTATTGCTGTTGCTATATTGTATATCGAACGTTCTCCATCAACAAAATTCATTAATTCAAGTGTAGTTCGACCAAAGGGTGTTCCCATGGAGTTTGCACTATACCATTTTTTATCGTCTTCGTTCTCGATCTCGTCAGCTCTAATCCCTCTTGTTGGGCCTTCGAAGGTTTTCTTAGGGATTATTTTCATTGTTTCATTTACCATACTTGATTCTTCATCATATGTTTGCAGTCCTTTTTTAGTGACGATTTCTTCATATAGTGATTTTAATATTTCTTTCTGTTTTTCTACTAAGTCATAAATTTGTTTAACAAAAATTTCATTTGCTTGTGAAGAAGAATTAGATAATTTCTGAGAAGCTTTTATTGCTTTTATTTCTCGTTTTCCTGCTTCCTCTAACATTGCTGAACCTCTGATGTATTTTATCCCCAAGTTTAAGGCATAATTTTCATTTTTTGAATCCATGTTTATCATTTCAGTAATTATTTTAGATGTTGTTTCTGTAATTCTTTTATTAGCATGATTATAAGTTAGTGATGCAAGTTCTAATGATGTCTTATCATTTGAATTAGCTATTGTTAAAGCTGCTCCTCCTGTAACTACTCCAACTCTTTTTAATTTTGTCGAGTCAACTCTTGAAGCGTCGTCGAATGATGTGTGATGAAATTGATCAGTGTTACCAAACATTACACTTGGTATTCCAAAGGCTTGATCAGCAAAACATACATGGTCTGAACCACCAGAATATCCTAATACCCTATAATTTAGACCATAAGGCCAGCCTTCAAGTGAAATGCCTCGAGGTTCATCAGCAACATCTTTGAGCATTTCGATAAGAAGAGCATTTAGATACGACGGCGTTGAATCAGGTGCACATGTAAGGTTTAATGGACCCCCAACAGTAACGGGGTGTTCACCAACCATGTCAAGATTAATTGTCGCTATAATGTTTTTTAGTTTATCTTGATGCCCATGCATCCATGCATAGGTTCCATTTATTTCAGGGATCCATAGGAAGCGTATTGTTCTTTTAGGTGCAGGTATTTTTCCAGAGTCGATAAGATTTTTCATTGCGCGTGCAATTTCAATTAGAACGCCACTTCCTGAAGCATTATCATTTGTAGATGTTTTTGGATGACATAAATGACCTTGGAGAATTATTTCCTCATCTGGTTTTTCAGTGCCTGTAAATTCGGCAGTGACAACATCTAAATATCCGTCATAAAGTTTTGCATCTGTTTTACAGTACACTTTAACTGTTTTACTTGAGTCGAGGTGTTTCTTAATTCGTTGATATTGACGATCGCTTATAGAGAATCCAAAAGTGACTTTATCTCTACTTTTTTGGTCTGGCCAAATTCCATTATATTGTACAAGATCAGGGTATTCTGCAGCTCTATTCCATGGGGGGTGATGAATTGTACCTAATGCTCCGTATTCAACAGCTTTTAAGTGTGCGCTTCTGGCTCCTCCAGAAACTAAAGCGATTTTACCTTTAACCTCTTTACCAATATAGTGTTCGTCTTTAGTACCTTCACCAATATCAATAACTTCAGCTGTTACATCAGCATTATTTGAATGGGTTGCGAGACACATTGGCAGTTCATTGTAACGTCCTAAAATCAGATTTTCGGGTTCAATCATTTTTATTTCTGCGTGAGTTGCCCACCAAGAGATTATGGCATCATATGTCCAGTATTTGGTTTTCCCATCTGCTGGGTATTGTTCAATTGCTACTTTAGTTAGACCAATTTTCTTTAACTGATCTTGAACATAAATAGCTGCTTCATGGAATCCAGGACTAGCTTGGACTCTATGAAATCTAGCTATATCAAGGGTATAGTCTTTAGCTATTTTTCCTGATAACTCATCAAGTAGAAGATTCACATATTTATTCATATCAATACACTCTTTCTATAATTATTGGTATTGTTAAGTTAAGAATTATTCGTAAGAAATTTGTATATGAATCAAATATGAAAATGTTGTCTTTTATAAAACTTATAACTGTACTAAACCAAAAAATAATTGATTTTTCCAGTTTTTTTATTTACTTTTAAATATTATTGATTTATATTTTATTTTTTATTGTTTTTTTCTAGATGATTATCTACTATTTTTGTCCAATCAATTTTTAATAATGCAATGATTATTAAAATTAAAACTCCAAGCGATATTATTTCTGTTATTCCCCCTTTTAAAAGGAATAGGTTTCTTATATTTTCGAAGCTAAAAGCACCAGCATATGCTATAATTGTGCACATTAATGTTTTACCTGCAAACATTGCCATGAATGTCTTTGTGGCTGGATATTTTATCATACCAAGAGGAATTGTTAACAGATCATCAGGGAATGGAGTAAGAGCAATCAAAAATACTGTTAATATTCCATATTTATCAATAAGTTTCTCTACTGCGTCTAATCTTTTACCATATTTTTTTTCAATTACTTTTCTTCCGCCTCTACCAATATAATAAGAACTCATCTCACCAATTGTTGAGCCTAAACCGCCGATTAGTCCAAGAATTATAGGATTCAGAGTAGCTCCAAAAGAATAAATGACTAAAGCAAATGGAATTGGCAACAATATTGATACATTGCCTATAATGCAAACAACAAATGCTCCTAAATAACCATAAGTAACAACTAAATCTTGCATCCAAAGCCATAGGTCCAAATATAACTCAATAATTGAATACCCACAAAGATGTATAAGAATTAAATACGTAATAATATTGTATATTAATTGATTATATGGTTGAAAAAGCGAGTAAATTAAAAATAACTGTTCTCAGACGTTTTAAACCCGATGAGGTTTTTACTGAACCCCCAATAAATGCTGGAGAGATGGGCGTTTGTGGAGTGTATAAAGATGGTCAAGAATTTATTGTAGAAGAAAATGGAAGGATGCCTGAAGGCTTTTGTGGATGGGCATGGGATGATATAAATAAAGTAGTTCAAACACTTCGGTTTAATGGGAATTTCTCATGGTTTAAGGAACCGGGTGTATCTGTGAATTGTTGTACCGATGGTTTAAGACCAGTAATGTTTAAGATTGAACGAATCTAATATTTTTAAACACTTAATTTACCAAATTTTATATTAATAATACATGTGTTTTGTTTTATGAGTACTAGTATTGTTTCCTCACCTGAGGATTTTTTTGGTTTTAAATTAGGTTCTGATAAAAAATTAGCTCGTTGGGATAAGATTGTTGAATATTTTTGGCATTTAAATAAATTACCTACTGTGAAGGTTCAGGAACTCGGAAAAAGCACTGAAGGCAATCCCTTCATTTTAGCTATTATTTCATCACCTATTAACATTCAAAATCTCGATAGAATCCGAGAAATTAGTTTAAAATTATCACATCCCCAAAACCTAACTATTTCTGAAGTTAATGATTTAGTGAATGATGGTAAAACCATTGTAAGCATTACTTGTAGTATTCACGCCTCTGAAGTCGGTGGTACACAGATGTCTTCTGAATTAGCATATGAATTAGCAACAAATGAAGATCCTATTTTCAAGAAGATTAGAGAAAACACTGTATTACTTTTAGTGCCTTCATCGAATCCAGATGGTAACATAATGGTAGTTGATTGGTATAATAAAAACCTAGGAACTGAATACGAAGATAGCCCTCTACCTTATTTATATCATAAGTACGTTGGGCACGACAATAATCGTGACGCTTTTAATATTACACAGATTGAGTCAAAACATTTAACTAAGTTACTTTACAAAGACTGGTATCCTCAAGCTCAGATTGATCACCATCATATGGGAAGTTATGGAGCAAGATTCAGCATACCTCCTAATTCTGATCCTATTTATCCTTATCTTGAACCACTAGTTTTAGCAGAACAGCAACTTTACGGTGGCATGATGCTGGTAGAGTTAGAAGCCACCAAGATGACTGGAGTTGAAACCCAATGCACCTACTCCCTTGAAGGGGGTCCTTTTTGGAATCATGCTCCTCTAATGCATGGTATTTGTGGGATGTTAACTGAATCTGCAAGTGCAAAATTAGCTACTCCAATTTATGTCCATAAAGATCAATTAAGGCCTTCACAACTTGGTAGACCTGAGAATAAACCTCAGATGAATTTCCCACATCCCTGGGAAGGAGGATGGTGGCATCTATTGGATGTTGTTAAACAGATTAAAATTGCTTCTATTGCTGCACTTAAGGTAGCATCAAATCATAAAGAACAGATTTTAAAAAACATGTATCTCAAAGCAAAACACCAAATCGAATTAGGTCTTACAGAACCTCCTTATGCATATGTTTTCACACCAAATCAGAGAGACCGTTTAACTACTTACAAACTTTTAAAGAATCTACAAACTGCCGATGTCAAAGTACATCAAGCTGAAGGAGATTTTGAAGCAGAGGGAATATGTTATCCTAAAGGAACTTATGTTATTTTTACTTCACAAACATGCAGACCCTACATTCTCCGATTATTAAAATCAGAATTTTATCCTGAAAGTGCTTGGACAAAAAATAAGGATGGTTCAATAATGGCACCTTTTGATTATTCAACCTTCACACAACAAGAATTTATGGGCGTAAATGTTGTAGAAGTAACACACCCATTAAAAGGAAATTTCAAAGAATGCATTAATATTTCTCCTCCTATTGAAACTCCCCAGCGAAGTGATGTTGGTTATATTCTAGATTGCATAGAGAATTTAAACTTTAAAGCAGTAAATAAGCTATTAAAACAAAATATTATAGTTTATAGGGTTGAAGAAGAACTCGAATTTTCAAATAGGGTTTTTCCAGTAGGTTCTTTTTACATAGCTAATACTCCAGAATTGTATAATATTTTAGAGTATTTATCCAAGGAATTATCGATTACTTTCCATGCTTTACCCAATAAAGTAGATTTCATATTTAAGGAAATTAAACACAAACGAATAGGATTATACAAACGATATTATGGTGGTAATATGGATGAAGGCTGGACAAGATGGCTTTTTGAACAATATGAATATGACTTCAAGAACATTACAGATGCAGATATTAAAGATGGACTTGGAGAATATGATGTTTTAATCCTCCCAAGTGACTCAACAGCAATGATAACTGGAGAAAAACTTGAGGAATATTACCAGAGAAGAGGAGGAGGTATAGTACCAAAATATCCGGAAGAATACCGTAGTGGAATAGGAAAAGAAGGTATAAGCAAAATTAAAGAGTTTATCGAAAATGGTGGAACCGTCATAACTTTAAACAGAGCTTCTGATTTCGCTATTGAAGAATTAAAAGTGCCAATTACTAATGTTTTGAAAGATTTAAAACTCAACGATTTCCTTTGTCCTGGATCTACATTAAAAACAAAATTCGATAATAATCATCCAATAGCTTATGGTATGCCTGAAAATGGTTTAATAGTGTTCAGTAATGGTTCAGCTTTTTCGATAAATCCTAATCCAAAAGCAGAAAATATTAAAACTGTTGCTACCTTCCCTGAACAACAGATATTAATAAGTGGCTGGCTTGTAGGAGAAAAACACATTCGAGAAAAATCGCCGTTAGTTG
This sequence comes from Candidatus Bathyarchaeota archaeon, assembly GCA_016930055.1. GTDB lineage: Archaea > Thermoproteota > Bathyarchaeia > TCS64 > TCS64 > UBA8941. The sequence goes on from JAFGHP010000019.1 coordinate 24,806, forward strand.
AAGTAAAAATTGGGCAAGGAAAAATAGTTTTATTTGGCTTTTCACCTCAAAATAGAGCACAGACTGATGCTACATTTAAATTACTTTTTAATTCCATAACTTCATAATTTTTAAATAAATTAAGATTAGAATATTTTTCTTCTTTTTTTCCCTGTTTTTTATTATTCTTTATTAATGTTGCTTCTAGATTTGTATTTATAGGTGTATTCTTATGAATAATGAATTAAGAAGAGAATATATTTCTAAATCACATATAAGTTTTAGTGGGCTTAGAAAATTAAATATTGCTGCAGGGGCTCTACATTTGATTCAAGGATTAGCTATGTTGTTTTTAGGTTTATTAATTTCTTGGGATAGGGAGATTTATACTTTTTATCTAAAATTTAAAATAGTTTCTCTAGTTCCTTTCAAGTTTCAAGTATTGCCTGATCCTCAAGTTGTGTTTAAATTAGAATATCTTGGAGTGATTCTTTCATCATTTTTACTCATATCTGCTGTTGCTCACTTCATTATTGCTTTCTTTAGGAGAACACAATACGAAGAAAATTTAAAGAAAGGGATGAATCCATATCGATGGTACGAATATTCAATCTCAAGTTCAATAATGTTGGTATTTCTTTCAACTTTTGTAGGTGTTTGGGATTTATGGTCTCTTGTAATGATTTTTGTGTTAAATGCTATGATGATAATGTTTGGTTATTTAATGGAAAAAATTAATCAATATACAAAAGAAACAGATTGGTCACCGTATATTTTAGGATGTATCTCTGGTTTTACTCCATGGGTAGTAGCAGCTGCATATTTTATTGCTGCATTAACTTCGACAGAGACTAATCCACCCAACTTTGTTTATCTTTCACTTATAACTTATTTCCTTATGTTCAACTCTTTCTCAATTAATATGCTTCTACAGTACAAGGGAATCAGCAAATGGAAAGATTATCTATTTGGTGAAAGAATTTACATAATATTAAGTTTAGTAGCTAAAACGCTATTGGCTTGGCTTGTTTTTATTGGTATATATGCTCCTTTCTAAAAACTTATTCAAAATACAATTTTTTATAAAAAATTTGTTTAATTTAATGTAATTAATCGTCCATACCCAATATTTAATTGAAGAATCCCATTGTAACTAGTTGTATATCCTTCTTCAACACGTATTTTTCCGCCTATTTTTAGTAACTTGATTTGATCTCCCCATAATACTAACACAACTCGTCCAGTATTATCTGTTAACCCTGCATTTGATACTGTTAAAGCTTCACGTGTCCTTTTTGATCGTACCATACGTGGCTGAGATTTTTCAACAATTTCACCTTCTATTAGAAGGTTCCTCATACCATCTTTTAATGTACCAATGGGTGTCAGTATTGATTCTGTTCCTATACGTTTTTCGTACCATCGTCCCCTAAATTTTTCTTCACTATGTTCCCACCCAATCTGATTGAAACCAAGTTTTTCATAAAAAGGCTGGGTTCTAAGGTTCCATTCTGGTGTACCCAAATTCCATAAAACTACTTCTGGGTACTTTTCAAGCACTTGTCTAATGGCTACTGATCCAATCCCTTTTCGCATATGATTTGGATCAACAAAGATCCTCTCAATTACACCATGTTTATCCTTTATGTTTACCATTATGCCTCCAACGATCTCGTCATTAAACATGATGCAGAACGAATTCATGAAGCGTAAGATCTTAGTATAGAAAGAAGGCGAGTCATAACCTGGGGGACCCTGAATATTTTTTGGTAGACCATATTCTGCATCTGTTTCGAATGCACGTTTAGATATGTTTGCTAGCTGTTCAGAGTCAATTTCAGATGCTTCTATTAAGGAAATATCACTGGTTTTCATAACTAATACCTTAACTGATATAGCCATTAAAGGTATTCCATACATTTAAAGATATGAAAAATCGAATAGAATTAGTAAAAACAAAATAATATTCAAATTATTTAGGGATCTTAGAAATATTTGACTAATGTTTAAAAATTAATAAGTATACACGTGGATGATATATGAAAAGACTAAACCTTGTTTTAATCTTATTTTCAATGTTTTTTATAATATTAGTAACAACTCAAATTGAAATGAATTTTCCAAATGAAACATCAGTAACCAAATTTTATTATAAAATTAAAAACGAATATCCTCATGATTCCTTAGCATTTACTCAAGGTTTAGCTTGGTATAATGGCTATTTAATTGAGGGAACTGGTCTATATGGTGGTTCAAGTTTACGTAGAGTAGATCTATCAACAGGAGACATAATTAACATACATAATCTTTCATCAAAATATTTTGGTGAAGGAATAACTGTATTAGATAATAAAATATACCAACTTACTTGGAAAAACCAGATCTGCTTCGTTTATAATGCATCAACTTTCGAAGAAATCACTACTTATAATTTTTATGGAGAAGGATGGGGACTAACTACTGATGGTACACATCTTATAATGAGCAATGGGTCTTCAACTATTAGTTTTTTCAATCCCAAAAATTTTACTCTAGAATGGAATATTAATGTTAGAACTGAGGGTTTTCCTGTATCAAAGCTTAACGAGTTAGAATACATTGATGGTTTAATCTATGCAAATGTCTGGTTAACTGATGAAATTATTGGAATAGATCCAGTCAACGGTGAAGTGGTAAAAAAAATTGATTTCTCAGGATTAAGGAATGAAAATTGGGAAAAAGCCGATGTCTTCAATGGAATATCCTATGATGTAAAAAGTAAGAAAATATTTGTTACAGGAAAATTTTGGCCTTTCCTCTATGAAATCGAATTATTAAAGTGAAATTACTTATTTAAAAATAAGAATTACAATTTTTTAAATTTCTCCATTAGCTAATTGATATCCCAAAAGGAAGTGTAATTTTGGTCCTTTTAGAACTGGTTCAATGTTTGCATATTCATTGGGGGTATCACGTAATGCGCCTCTATTTCCACTCATTCCAATGGTTGGTATTCCTTTAGCGAAGCTAACATTACAGTTGGATGCTGCCCTATTGCTTAGAGTTGGTTGTATCCCGAATTGTTTGTATGCCGCTTCAGCCATCTTTACTAATTTATTTTCTTTTCCTTCAGGAATCTGACCAGCAGGGATTTCCGAATAGGGTTCAACATAATACTCGTATCCCTGCTCTGAAGCTGCTTCAGATGAGATTTTTAAAATTTCTTCCTTAATATTCTCAAGAATCCTGTTATTCATTGACCTTAGATCAACTGAGAACCAACCATCCTCGCTTTTATGGTTATATACTTTCGCTGCCCCCAGCATAGAGATATTAAGGAGGGTTCTATTCTCCGGTTCCTGGGGAAGAGGGATACTAAAAATTTTATCAACTGCCCTAGCAACAGCTCTGGTAACATTTGGTAAACCTCCGTTAAGTGTGTGACCTCTTTCTCCTTTAAAATGGATTTTGAACCAATGGATACCAATGCATCCATAAGTTATTCCCCCAAGTCCTCCTCCCGTCTCCAATACATAATCAATTTCGTTTCCATGATTCTTAATGAACCCCTTCATTCCATTTAGAGCAGTTTCTTCTTGAGCACAAGCAACAAAAAAAATTCTGGCATTAGTTTTAATCCACAGAAAAGTAAAGAGCCTCGCTATTCCAAGAAGTGAGACGCAAGTTGCACTACTGTTTGTTCCTGGACCAATCATCTTTCCCTCATTTTCTATTATTGGTTTATTAAATGGTATGATTCTCTCTAGTAATTTGTATTTTGATTATATGGGTCTAAGAGCAGCAAATTATGGTTTATATCTAAACATTTTTCAGATTAGTAGACTTTTCTTTTTACCCCTTTTGCTCTTCTTTGTTTCATATTTTCTTGGTAAACATTTAGATTTAAAAGCAGAAATTAAACCATTAATTACGTATGTTTTTTTAGGATGTTTTATTGGCAATTTCTTTGGTAATTTAAGCATAAAGATAACTATGATTCAAATTTTAAATTTATCAGATAATATTTTTTTAACTATTTTTCCAAGTATCTTAGATAGTTTTCCTTTAACTGTAAATACTTTTTCAATTTGTTTCTCTGCGATATCGATTGCTAGTATAAGGAAAATTAATAAAAATCAACTAAAAACTATTGACATTAAACCAAATAATTTTGTAGGAAAAAGTGAAAATAAATGAACACGTATAAAAAAATATTAGTAAGTAATTTTTTAATAGCTTCTATATACGGTTTTATATCTGGATTTTCAGTTTTATTTGGTTATCATTTTCTAGATAGTAGATTATTAAATGAAACTGAAATATCGCTTTATAAATCTTATATGAACTTTCTAATTTTTTGGATAATTCCAATGGCATTTTTTGTCTCATCGTACTATTTTGGTAAAAACATTGTGATAAATACTAATATGAAAAAAATAATTCTCACTCTTTTTTTCAGTTGTTTTTTAGGTGGTTGTTTTGGTAATTTAATAGGAAATGGTTATTATTTTAATTACATTAATTTTGACTATCTTATCGGTTTAATGTATGTAAGTATATTTAATAGTGTAGGTTCATGCACAATTTTTCAATTTATTAGTTTTTCAGCAATAATAATTAGTAATAATTTTAATAAATAAATTTAAATATTATAATAATACTAAACTTTAAAATAAATTTTTAAATTTCATTTTAAATTGTTTTTATTATAAAAATTATGGGGTTTTATTTAAATTATTTAAATTACCTTTAATGATAAATATTAAGAAATGACTTACTTTCTTAAATCGAAAATCCTTTTTGATGATTCTTCTTTAAGTAAAATATTATCTGATCCAAAATTAGTTTTGAGAGATGTTAAATCTTTTTGGGAATCTGAGGAATCATATAGGATGGTTAAGAGTTGGCATTCTTCAAGTGGGACTCCTTTTAGTTATGATAAATTTATTTTATCTTTGAAAGAACTTGAAAACCCTGAAATTGGTAAAGAAAAAATCGAATATTTAACGGAATTTATAAACAAAATCGTCACTCACCCTACTTTTAAAGAGAAGTCTTTGCTTCATGTTTCTTCTTATCTACCAGATTTAACTCCAGCTATTGAAATAAAAATTAATCTAATTGGTTATGTAGAACCTGTTGCTTTTGCTAGGTTAGGAAACATTGTTTTGAATATTACGAATGAATATTGGTCAAATAAAGATCTTGGATTTTTATTTAACATTCTTGTTCATGAAATCTATCATTTTGGTTTCCATTACAGTTTTAATATTGAACCGATTAATCCACGTGAATCAAGTGAGAAGTTTATCGAATATATCTGTTGGTGGCTTCAGAATGAAGGCATTGCCACTTATGTTAGTTATAGTGCTCAAAATTTGTTTCCTTTCCAGAATAAAGTGCCTGATTATTTAATGATTGATAATACAATAGATCGCGAAAGATTAAGTCAGATCGTTAATTACATTTTTTCTAAATGTAAAGAGGAACCTTATGAGAAAGTTGAGAACCTAATTTGGAGTAAAGGTGTACGAGAAAGAGCATTTTACGTTATTGGAGGATATATGTCTAAAAAGATTGATCAAGAATTGGGAAGAGATGAATTAATAAAAACTATAGGAAAACCATTCAGAGATTTTGTAAATGTCTATAATGAATTAAATAATAAAGAATTTAAAATACATATATAAAAAATGCCTGTAATGCGTTGAATAAATATTCATAAAATAATTTTTAAGCAGTTATAGAATTAAAAAATCAAGGTTTAAATAATTCTTTTTAAAATCACAAAACCATTAATAATTCTAAAAAAATGAAAATACTATCATACTCCTAAATTATCAAGCCTTTAAAATTACTGCTTATCACTGGCTACCAGTGATATGAACTGAGAAATTTTTAAAGAAGATAATATTTCTTTTATGCAAATAATTAATTATCTAATTGTTGCGAATTCTTATTCATTATAAAAATGACAATTATAATTATATAAAAAGGTCGAAAAAAATATGAATTTTAAGGATTTTAAGATAAGATGTTTTGCCAGTATTCCATGTATTTTTCTTTTAAGATCATTGGTTTGTATTCGTTTATGACTTTTTTTGCTGAAGTAGCACCATCTGCTAATAGATCAATTATTGCCATAGCATATATTTTTGAAGGAGTAACATAGGCATTTTCTTTATCCACAATCTTATACTCTCTACTATGTCCTCTTCCTTCACTGCCACTCACACTTAATCCACCTAAAGGCATGATTGCAGCGACATCAGCAGAGTCTGCAACTACTCCACTAGGCGTCCTAACAATACTTCTCTCGATACTAGTCTCAACTTTTCTTTCACCAAGAAGAGTTACAATGTTTTCTTGTAGTACTCTACTAAGTTCAGGGCTTCCTCCTCCTGTTCGAGGTAGATAACCTGGAATGTTTACAATTTCTAAATCTGCTCCTATTGCTGAAGCACCTGCTTTCATGGCACGATCTATTTTTTTACATGCGTCTTTGATTGCTTCAGCTGAGGCTCCTCTTACCATTAATTCCATCTTAATCTCACTTGGAATAACATTTAGACTATCTCCACCTTTTGAGATGATTTGACTTATTCTGATTGCGTCGCTATCTTTGAAAGTCTCTCTCTGTGCATGGATTCCCATTAACCCTAACATTGCTGCATTAAGGGCGTTAACCCCATTCCATGGGGCTCCGCCTGAATGAGATTCAACACCTTTAAAAGTAAAGGTCTTAGCCATAAATCCATCACTGCCTGGTCCGTGTTCACTTCCTCTGGCACTAATTTTGTTTTTAGGATCACCACCCATATGATCGATTAATGCGATGTCGACATCATCAAATTTACCTGCTTTAATGAATTCTTGTTTTCCTCCGAGAAAGAATAATTCTCCTTTAAGACGCTTCTGTTGCCTCCATTCAATCTCAATAGGTTCTTCACTGGGTACACCCATGAAAGTTACTGATCCATTGAGTTCCTCCATTATTCCTGAATCCACAAGTCCCATTGCTAGACCAATAACATTTGTAATCTGTGCATTATGTCCACATGCATGAACTGCACCAGTAACTGGATCAGCTTCTGGGTGTTCTGGAATGATTAAAGCATCTAATTCACCCATAACCGCTATATTTGGTCGTTCATCTAAACCCTTCAGCTTCGCAATAACCCCAGTAATTCCAACACCTTCTTCTATTTCTAAACCAAGCTTCTTAAATTCTTCAACAACACGCTTTGCAGTTTTATATTCTCTAAATCCTGCTTCAGGGTTTTGCCAAATATAATCACCTATAGCAATTATTTCAGTAGATCTCTTATCAATCGCTTCACAAACTTTTCGTTTTAATTCTGATTTATCCATCTACTAATTTTTATCTATTATCCTTAAATCATTTAGGTTGTTATTGACAAATAAAACCTAAATTAATTATTTATAGTTACTAAAATTCATATGAATAATTTTCCAACCTTGAGATGTATGTTGATAAATTATAGTTACTGGGCCTTTTTGAGGTATAGGATTATTATTACGTCTAAAATACCATATTGCACAGACTATAGTAATTTCGTTATAATTTTTAATGTCAATATCTTCAAGCCATAATTTGGTTTGTTGTATTTTTCCCCCTTTTACAAAACCAAATTCTTCATGGTGATGAATGAGAGCGTTGTAACCTTTTATTAGACCTTGCCTCTCTGATGAAAAATATGTTACTCTCATATCATTCAAAAAAAGATTATCAAATTTATCCAAATCATAGGAATTCCAAAAATCTACCCATTTTTCAATTTTATCGTAAATTAATTGATTTTCCATGACAATTCAAATATAACAAAGTTATTATCTTTTATGTTATTTTATATTAAAATATTTAAATCTTCGATGGTAACTTGGGAACATTATAAAGGAAAAATATTGAAAAAATAGAGCAACTAATTAAATATATTACATATTTTAACATAATTTTTATGTATATGTTTGATATTGGAATGACTCAAAATATTTTATAAGTTAAGAAATATTTCTTAGTCACATCTTATTTTTCCAAATGCTTCATTTCTGAACTATTTTTACTATATTATCATTCTCTCTACCATAGATCGAATCTTCAAGCTTCTTTGCATAGATGTAAATTGTCTTTGATTCTGAGAAATCCTTGAAGATAATCCTCAGCGGGCGAATCCAAGCTCTTGTGTCTTTCCACCTTCTTATTGTATCATCCCATCCAAGAAATACGTCTTCAACATCTTCAAGAAAGAATAACAGCGTTACTGCTTCTTTGGAAACAGCATCTATTCCTTTAATAGTGACTCTTTCTCTTTCAATCGTGAGTTGCCCTTTATACCTATACAATGGTACACCAAGGGGTTGAGATAAGTGAGCTTTAATATTCTCAACAATATTGCTTCTCGATTCCAATATATCTTCCTTAAATGCCCATATTACATCGTACGAGAATACTTTCTTTTCTACAACCATGGTGCCGTTTTCGACCCATAATTCAACAGCATCACCTCTAGCAAGATTGAGGTGTTTAGCTATTTCTTGAGGTATGGTGATTCTGAGGGAATTGCCAACTTGCATTACGCTTCCTTCGAATTTTAGGGGCATTTACATCAATAAGAATTCATAACCAGAGCAGTATATAAGGATACTCTTGGAGTACTCATAAAATACTTAGAGCTTCTACTAAACAAATGGAACACGAGAGATAAACAAATCAATTTTACTATATATAATCATCAACAGTTAAGCATTCTAAAAATCATACCAAATGATTACGATTATATAATTAAAATAGCGTAGAACAAAAAAAATAATTAAAAATGGGGAAACATTTAATCACGCTAATTCCCCAAAAAAACCCCAAAAAAAGCTTAAAACATAGGTTTTTGTAAGTAGCCCGGGAGCACTATATAGTATAACTGTAGAATAAATAGAGCTATTAAATAAAATAATATAATGTTTAAATTAAATATTTAGTCAAAATTATTAAATTAAATCCTAAAAAATAAGTTCAAAAATAGAATAAATAATTCAGATAATTTTTATAATGGAAATTTATGGGATTTAAACCCATTATATGATCAGTGGATGGTGTGTATGCTTATAAGTATATGATCAGTGGATGGTGTGTATGCTTATAAGTATATGATCAGTGGATGGTGTGTATGGCTGAAGCATCTTTAATAACTCAAAATCCATGGTGGTTAAATAAAAACGCGATAAATTCAGATAAAAATATTCAAAGTACTGTTAATTCTGCTGTAAAATGGATTCCAAGGTTATTATATACAATTGATATGGATATTGATGCAGTTTATACATTAAGAGGACCTAGACAAGTTGGGAAAACAACTTTAGTAAAAATATTAATTAAAAAATTGATTGAAAATAATGTTGAGGGTCGAAGAGTTTTTTATTGGTCTTGTGATATGGAACAAGGTTCAAAAGACCTTTTAAATTTAATTAACAATTATATTGATACAACACGAACAATATATAATGAAAGATTATACCTATTTTTAGATGAAATTTCATTTGTTAAAGATTGGCAAAATACAATAAAATACTTGTATGATCTTGGAAAACTTAAAAATACGACAATAATATTAACTGGGTCTCATTCAATAGATATTAAAAATGCTTCTGAAAAGCTCCCTGGTAGACGAGGAACGGCAGATGTAGTATATGATAAAATATTTCTTCCGATGAAATTTTCTGAATTTATAGAAATAAAAAGTCCAGAGTTAAATAAATTGTTAATGAATTTTAAACTATTTGATATTCAAAATAGGTCATCTATTGTATTTAATTTAGCGAAAGGAAACATCCCTAATGAAATAAATGAATTAAATCTATACTTAAATTTGATAAATAATCTATTTAATGAATATTTAATAACAGGTGGAATTATTAACGCAATATCTACTTATAGTTTATTAAGAAAATTACCAAAGAATCTTTATGATATTTATATTTCGTCGACGATTGGAGATATTAAAAAGTGGCAAAAAAATGAATTATTTTTGTCTCAAATTTTAAAAGTAATAATCGATAAAATGCCTAATCCTTTAAGTTGGAATTCGATAAAAAACGAAACTGATGTTGGTAGCCAATCCACAGTAGCTGAATATGTTGATATATTGAAAGCAAGTTATGTTTTATGCCCAATATATAAAATTAATAGAAAACAAGGTATGCTTGATTATAAAAAAGGGAAAAAAATACATTTCTTGGATCCTTTTATTTTCCATTCACTTAATGCTTGGATTAAACAACTTGATCCTTTTGAATTATGTTTAAATGTTTTAACAGATGATGTAAAAAAATCAAATTTAATTGAAAATATTGTTTGCAGCCATTTGATAAGATATATGTACGACCTTAATCCTAGCGATACATTTGATATTTCAAGGAATTTATTTTATTGGGACAATGGAAATACAGAAGTAGATTGTGTTATAAAATTAAGTAATGAATATTTACCAATTGAGGTTAAATATAGAAATCAAATTGAAAATAATGATTATAAAGGTTTATTTTCCTTTTTTGAAGCTCAATCAATTTATAAAGGCACTTTATTATCAAAAAACACATTAAAAATTCATTCAGAAATTAGCACAATTCCTGTACCTATATATTTATTATTACTATAATATTATTATTTATAATAAAACATGTTTTAAAGTTAATCGGGAGCACTATATTATAAAACTGTAAAATAAATAGAGCTATTAGGTATATTATTAATATGGGCACGATTCATAGTCACTTATAATGTTCACTTTTACTCAACTTCACCTATTCTCTTGAAGCCTACAGCTAAAACGACTAAGGCTATGGCAAATACAGCGACTAGCTCCGTGTAGGGCATTTGCCCCGATGTAAAGATCATCGCTGCAAAGATGATGTTGGGAGCAAGCAGAACGTTCAGCGAGTAGCTCTGAGATTTGTTGTTGAAGGCAGGGTTAGTCAAGAATAATCCAAGGCTAAGAAGAACTCCACTTATCGAAAATACAGCGTTCGACAATGATTGCGCCAGGAGCTTATCTAACGCTATCTGGGTGAAAAGCATTCCTTTAGTCGGTTTAGCAATAGTTGCTGTAGCTATCTATACGCTTTGGATGATAACCAAGTCAAAAAAGTCTGGGTACCCCCTCCAAGATGAGAGAACCATTAAGATATCTGGCAAAGCATATCAAGCTGGTTTTACAATAGGTGCCATCTACCTCATTTCCCTCAACTTCTACAACATCATCAGTATCGAGTTCCTCGGAGGTGAACAGTTGGAGTCAATGCTTGTAATTAACTCAGTGCTAATAATCATGGGTTTAACGGTAATTGTCGTGAAGACGTATTTAGAGAGAAAGGAGGACATATGAGGGTGGCCTACCATGAGGACGCGAATTAAGGAGTTCAGAGCAAGGTACGATATGACGCAGGCCGATCTCGCTCTCAAGGTTGGTGTGAGGAGGGAGACTATCGTCTTCCTTGAAAAGGGGAAATATAATCCGTCCCTGAAGTTGGCTCACGATGTTGCTGTTGTTCTCAAGTCGACTATTGAGGAATTGTTCCTCTGGGACGATGAAGCCCAGGATTCCAGCGGATCATGAAAAAAAGATTTATATCGTTTTGTGTACCCCTACATGAGAGTTTAAAAATGTTTATTTAAAACTAAATGGTAGCCCGGGAGAGATTCGAACTCTCGTCAGAGGCTCCAGAGGCCCCGATCCTTGACCGCTAGACGACCGGGCTGTTGTCGATTCATAGAATTTGACGGGTAATATAAGAATATCCAAATTTATGTTTATTCTCAATAATTTTCATAATTAGGATTGATAGACTTTAATGAGATTTCTAAAAAATATTTAAAATGTATTTTTAATATTGATGTATTTATTGATACTTTTTTGTTTTTTAAAGAGATATTTTGCTTTAATACTGTAGTTTTTATTAATGCAAAGGCTTATATTATACTATTTTCGAAAAATAAATGCTCCATGTGAACAGTCTCAGACTCCTTGGGGAATGATTCTGGGATGGGCTTAACCTAATTTAGTGGTAGAAATGTTAAGCCAAAAGAATAGAATAGATTTATCCAATGGTGATTCCTGCCCAGAATGTCATAGTAAAAATCTCATTAGTGATCCAGATACCGGCGAAGTTATCTGTAGTAAATGTGGTTTAGTAATCAAAGAATCTATAATAAACAGTGGTCCTGAATGGAGAGCTTTTACACCAAGTGAAAAAGAAAGTCGTAGCCGTGTTGGTGTACCAATCTCATTTTCAGTTCATGACAAAGGATTAACTACTGTTATTGGTAAAGTTTCTAAAGATGCTTTTGGTAGAAACATTCCACTAAATACTCGACTTCAAATGCTTCGGATGAGGAAATGGCAGATTAGATCAAGGGTACATAGTTCTGAAGATAGAAACCTTGCACAAGCAATGGCTGAGTTAGATCGTTTATCTGATAAGCTTCACATTCCTCCAAGCATTAAAGAATATGCTGCATTAATATATCGTAAAGCACTTGACAAAGGTCTTGTTAGAGGTAGATCAATTTCAGCTATAGCTGCTGCTTCTTTATATGCCGCATGCAGAATTACACAGACTCCAAGAACTCTAAGGGAGATAACTAAGCAGAGTCCAATTGACAAAAAAGATGTTGCCAGATGTTACAGGTTAATGCTTAGAGAGTTAGATCTTCAGATGCCTAAACCCGATGCTCAATTAAGAGTACCAAAAATTGCTGCTAAAATTGGTATAGGAGAGAAGACTCAAAGAAAAGCTGTTGATATTTTAAAGAGAGCTGAAAAGATGAAAACAACTGCTGGCAAAGATCCTATGGGATTAGCTGCTGCTGCTCTATATATTGCATGTGTTTTGACTGATGAAAAACGTACACAAAAAATGATTGCTGACGCAGCTGGTGTCACTGAAGTTACTATAAGGAATAGATACAAAGGATTAAAGGAATCTCTTAAATTAGATATCTAAAAACATTTTTTTCAGGTTAATAATATATCTTATCTCTGCAATACATTTCTCATATGGTGGTACGCTTTGGCTAATTCGAAAATTAACACACTCATCTTATGCGTTGATAAAGATGATGACATAGGGAAAAAAGCCAACATTGATACACCAATAATTGGCAAAGAAGATAACATAAAAGCAGCCACCGCTTTAGCCATTGCTGATCCGGAAGAAGCAGACTCTAACGCAATGTTTGGAGCAGTTAAATTATTTAATGATTTATCAATAAAATATCCCGAAGAAAATTATCAAGTAGCTACTATAACTGGTTCACCTCTTGGAGGTTTTGAAGCAGATAGAAAATTAGTTAAAGAATTGAATGAAGTAGTTTCATCTTTTTCTGCAACTAACATAATTTTAGTAACAGATGGTTTTGCTGATGAAGAACTTACACCAATTCTTGAAAGCAGAATACCAATAACATCCGTTCAACATATAGTAGTTAAACATAGTGAAAGAATCGAAGAAACATACGCAGTCTTTTTTAAATACTTAAAAATGCTCGTAAATGACCCCTATTATTCAAGATTAGCTCTGGGAGTACCAGGATTATTATTGCTAATATTTGGGTTTTTAATGGCTTTAAACCAACTCCAAGTTGCAGGTATAGCAGTGACCTTTGTTATAGGCTTAGTATTTATTCTAAAAGGATTTGGGTTCTATGATAAACTTACAATGATTAAACCAAAGTTGCCTCCTCCAGAAAGACAACTAATATTTGTTTCTCGATTAGTTGGGGCAATTGTGATTTTAGTTGGGTGTTATTTAGGAATAAATTCTGTTAATGTAGCCTTTCCAGTCTTACCAAATCCTTTTTTGGATTTTAGTTATTATTTAGGGAACTTTCCAGTGATTATTGCACATTTTATTTTGTCAGGTGTCGATTCTATAATATTCGGGATAATGGTCGCTTTAGCAGGTGGAGCTGTTAATGCTTATATCCATAAAACAGAAGATCTTTGGCAAAATATTATTAGTATAATGGTTGCGTTTTGGCTCAGATTAATAGCTATAGAATCTGCAAACATATTCCTTCAACCAACAGTTTCTATAAATTTGTTTTCTCCCCTTGTCATATATACAATAGCTAGCGTTATTTCAACAATCTTAGCAGTTGCATTAGTGTATAGGAAATATAGAAAACTACCCTTTACCTAAATAATCAATTATTATTATAACAATGTTTATCTTAGAATAGAAGATTTAGGCTTTAGGATTAAACTTGCTTAGAGGGTTACTCAACGCAATAGGCGTATACAAAATATATCATAAATGGTTAATGTATCAAATAAAATCAGGAGAAATGCCCAATCATATTGGAGTAATTCTTGATGGCAATAGACGTTGGGCTTTACAACATGAAAAAGTTCCGTGGGAAGGACATTACGCTGGGGGAGAAAACGTTAAGAACTTTCTAAAATGGTGTCTAAATTTAAGAATAAAAACGGTTACACTCTATGCATTATCAACAGAGAATTTCAATAGATCAGAACAAGAATTAACTGAATTAATGAAAATGTACGAAAAAGGTTTAAAAGATGTTTTATCTTCAGATATTTTAAATAAATATCAAGTCAACGTTCGTGTAATTGGTAGAATGATTTTACTACCATCAACTCTCCAAGAATTAATACAAGAATTAGAAGAAAAAACTAAAAGTTATAGCCAATTCTACTTAAACATAGCTTTAGCTTATGGAGGTAGAACCGAAATAGTTGATGCTACAAAGAAAATTGCTGATCTAATTAAGAAGGGAGAAGTCACTCCTGATGAAATAAATGAACAATTAATTGAACAACACCTTTATACTGCACATTTACCTCACCCCGATCCAGATCTAATAATCAGAACCGGATCAGAATCCAGATTAAGTAATTTTTTACTTTGGCAAGCAGCATATAGTGAATTATTCATTATTGATGTATATTGGCCAGATTTTAGAGAGATTGACCTCGAAAGAGCAATACGCGATTTTCAAAAAAGGAACAGACGATTTGGGAAATGATACTCTTATTTTACTTTCAGTTCTTTCTATACTTCTTATTATCAAAAAAATTACCTTAATTAATTTTTATTTTTTTATGATAATTAGGTTTTTTTGAAAATGAAAAATTCTTTAATAATTGTTCCCTCATAAGTAAGATTTAAAAAAGCAGCCTATCTATAGTTACTCTTATCAGATGAGACTAACTATAATGATTACAACGCACAAAAACTATAATCCCACTATAATACGTCATAATACCCTTAGTATTTGCTTGATATCGAACGCAGATTTTAGATTATTTAAAAGAGAATGGTAACTAAACGCGTCTATCTACCTAAAGTTGCCTCATCAACGTAAAAACGAAAGGTGGAGAATAATCGTATGGAGGGGAATCTGTAATAGTATACATCAACAAAATTTTGATACGTAATTTTAAATCATTTAGTGGCCAAATTAAACTTAATTTTCAATCTGGATTTAATATTATTACAGGACCTAATGGTAGTGGGAAAAGCAACATAATTGACGCCATACAATTTGTTTTAGGTGAGTTAGCCTCTAAACGTATGAGAGTTCCTGATTTTGGTGGTTTAATCTATGATGGTGCCGGAGAAACTGATATTGGGAAATCTCAAATTGCACAAGTTACAATATATTTTGATAATTCTGATAGAGGACTTGCATCAGATAGAAATCAAGTTAGTATAGGTAGAAAAGTAGATCGTCAAGGAAAAAGTGATTATTATCTTAATGGTAAAAAAACTTCAAGGAAGATTGTATTAGACTTATTACAATTAGCTGGAATTACCCCCGGTGGTTATAATATTGTTCAACAAGGTACCGCTACAAGACTAAGTGATTTAACTCCTTCTGAACGAATGCGTGCACTTGAAGACTTAATTGGTATTAAAGAATATGACGAAAAAAAATCTGAAGCTAAAATCCGATTATCTGAAGCTGAAAGAAAAATTGAGATCGCGTCAGCTAGAATTGATGAGGTTAGAAAAAGAGTATCAGAACTAGAACGTCAAAGAAATGATGCATTAAGATATAATCATCTTAATAGAGAAGAAAAAAGACTTACTGCGGTAAAATTAAGTTACCAAATAAATCAACTAGAAGAAAAAATTAGTGTAATAAATGAACAATTGAGAGAACGTCAAATCGAAGTAACTAAGTTAGAGGAAGAAAAAAAGCAACTCAGAGAAGAGCGAGAAATAGCTAGAAACAGAGTAGAAGAATTCAATAGAGAAGCTGCTGAGAGGGGTAACACAAAATTACCTATGTTAAAATCAGATCTTGTTGGTAAAAAAACTTTAAGAGATAACATCAATAATAGATTGAAAGAAATCACTATACGGATAAGTTATTTAGAAAAAGCAATTTATGATAAACAAATAGAATTAAACCAAACAGATGCTGAGATACTTGAGCGTAAAAAGGAACTTGATACCCTATCTCAAAATTATAAAGCTCTTACTAGTGAACTTGAATTAAAAAAAGAAGACCTTCAAAAAACTATAGATATTTTACAGAATTCAAGAAGCAAAACTTCTGAAAATCAAAAACAACTAGAAGACTTAACTGAACGTTTGATACCAATGCAAGAAACCCTCACTGGGCTTGAAATTGAAATCAATCTTCATAAAAGTACAAACTCAAACCTTGAAGAAAAAATTCATGAACAAGAAAACAAAAAAGAAGAATACGAAAAAACAACACAAAGTCTTAGAGAAAAACTTGATGAATTTGCTAATATAAAAGCTCAAGAAGCGGAAAATCTAGAAGAAATGCTTTCTAACCTGGAAAATCAAATTGATAGACAAAAAAGTCTAAGAAACACCATTGAAAATGCTAACTTATTAGCAAAACAAGCAGAGACAACTATAACGGAATTTTCAGCTAAAAGAGATTTATGGAAACAAATTGTTGTAGTAGAAAAAGCTCTAGAACGAATTAGAGAAATTGGTGAAGCAGGTGCCCTTGAGGGATATCATGGACCTGTCAAATCCTTGATTAAAATTAATTCTACTTATCAAAGAGCAATTAATTCATCTGCTGAAGGTTGGATGAATGCCGTTGTTATTGATTACATTGATGTGGTTACAAATTGTATCGATAGATTAAAAAAGACAAAACTTGGAATGACTAGATTTATTCCCCTTGATCATTTAAAGAAAAACGAGTCTTTACCTAAAATAAACGATGAACGTATTGTAGGACCCCTTCTTGATTTCATAAACTGTGATGAAATTTACTTGCCAGTTGCTGGAATGATTTGGGGTGACACTTATTTAGTTAAAGATTCTGATGGAGCCATCAAAGCTAATACATTAGGATATAGAGCAGTCACAATAGCAGGCGATATTTTTGAACCAAAAGGCGGAATCATGGGTGGTTATTATAGAAGACCTCCCGATTATTCAAAACTTGTACCCACAGAAGAATCAATAGATAGTCTATCTAAAACAATCAAGTCTTTAAGACAAAAACTTAAGACAAGAATGACAGACCTAAAAGCAAGCGGTGGTAATTTACGAGGATTCTCTGATTACATGGAGGAGTCTAAAAAACGTATTACAAGAATTGATTTAGATGTGGCTGAAACAAATGAGAGACTAGTAAAATTAGAAAAAACGATTGTTACCGTAATTGATATAATTAATAAGTATAAGGGAGAGCAAGAAAGTAATTTTAACTTAATCTTAACTCTAGAAGAACGTAAACAAAAGATTCAACAACAATTAGATGACGTTAAACAGGAAATTAATCTATTAAAAGAAATTAAACCATCCGACTTAACCGATCTAGAAATTAAACAATCCAGTGTTCAAAACGAAATAATAAACCTACAGAATCAAATAAGAGATATAGAAAATTCTCAATCAGTACAAAATGGATTTGTTAGTCGAGTTTTATCTATTAGGCTCGAAGAAGCTTCTGAGCAATTAAACAAGATGAAAAATGAAAAACAGAGTTTAGAACAGGAACATATACAAGATCAAGAACAATTAGTGGAGATTGATAGGGAAATAGAAATTATTGAACTTGACCTCAACAGTTTAACTGATGAAGTCGAAGCCACCTCTAATGTTATGGAGCAGCAACAAAAGACATTAAGAATTATTAATCAAAGAATGGAAGATCTTGAGCGTCGAAGAGAGGTTGAAGATAAAAGAATAAATCAAATAACTCTTGAAGTCGAACGATTAAAATTACAGGGAGAACAGAAATTAGATGAATTAGCGTTAAATGGTTTTGAAGATAAAATCAGTACTTTAGGGATTGAATTTGAACTTATTGAATCAAGGATTCAACAAATAAAAACAGAAAGAAACAATATTGGAGCAATAAACCAACTAGCACTTGATCAATATAATGACTATATGTTAAATTATAAAAACCAAAGCACAAGAATAAATGAACTAGAAGAAGAAAAATTAGGCATCCTCAAATTCATTGACGAAGTTGAGAGAGAAAAAACCGATCACTTCATGACTGCGTTTAATGAAGTTTGTGAAAACTTCAGTACCATATTTGGTAAAATTACAGGTGGTGGAGACGGTCGACTTGAACTCCAGAAACCAGAGGATCCATTTTCAGGTGGAGTAGATCTTTATCTACAATTCCCTGGTAAACCTATGCGTTTAGGAAGCGGAGCTTCTGGTGGAGAAAGATCAGTTGCAGCAATTGCTTATCTATTAGCTATTCAAAAATTCTTAAGAGCACCCTTTTATGTTTTTGACGAGGTTGATGCTCACCTTGATGACCTAAATACTAGTCGATTAAGTGAGGTCCTGAAAGAAAGTGCTGTTGATGCTCAATTTTTAATGATTAGTTTGAAAGATGTTATGGTTCATAACGCAGATAGAATTTATGGAGTATTCTCTCAGGGTGGAAAAAGTAGGGTATTAGCTCTTCCAATGAAAAATAGGGTGGAAAGTGTAATTTGACTGACATTAATGAAAAACCCTATTATCTTCGTCAACCATGGGATATTTTATTCCGAGAAAATAAACTTGAGAAGATTAGCCCTTGGAGCATAAACTTAGTTGAACTATTAACTAGCCTACTTGAAGAAATGGAACGAGTCGGTATAGATTTTAGAATAGCTGGTACAGCTGTGAACAGTTCCGTTTTAATTTATCTAAAAAAAGCTGAGTTATTATTAAAGATGGAGGAACCACCAAAACCCCAAGTCGATGAAACTGGTGAAGTGTATGTTCCCCCACCTGTTCCTCTTCCCTTCCGATTTGAATTTACAACTACCAGTATACAAGATTTAATAAATGCTTTAGAAAAAGCATTGAATGAAGAAGTAAATAAAACCGATGTACCAAAATTACCTACTTTACCATTACCAATACCAAATTTTTTAGATACAGAGGAATATCTTGTCGAGATAGAATCTAAAGCGGATGAGCTTCTTGAAAGGATTAGTAATCTAACTGATTCTGGTAATGAAATAAAATTCCTTATAATGATTGAAGGTCTCTCCCGTCTTGAGTCTGTCAGATTATTCATGATGCTTCTATTCCTTGCACAGAAAATGGATATAGATCTAGTTCAAGATGAGGAAGAAACCGATATTCAAATTATTTTGAGAGTGAAAAAAGATGAATGTTAAAGAAATAAAATATCAGAAAAGATTAACTGCTTTAGAAGCAGCACTCTACGCTGCAGGACACCCATTAGGAATACAAGACTTAATGAATGTCATTGGCAGCAAATCCGAGAGAATTGTTCTAAAATTATTAAAAGAATTAGCTAAAAAAATTGAATTAAGAGGGGGGGCTCTTGAAATTAAATTTTTAGCTGAAAACAGAGTAGTAATGAGTTTGAAACCTTCTTATAATTCTTTAGTTAAAAAATTCACAAATAAGCCATTATTAAAGACTGGCTCATTAAAAACCTTAGGATACATCGCTTATCATCAACCGATTGAGCAAGGCCAAATTATTGAAGATCGTGGTAGACATATTTACACACACTTAAAACAGATGGAAGAACTTGGATTAATAATCCGTGAAAAAATCGACGATAAGCACTGTGTGATAAAGACTACCGCATTTTTCTGCGACTACTTTGGGATAGGAGAAAATTCCGATAACTCAAAAATAATGTTAAAACAAATTTTTGATCAAATAAAAGTACCCCAAATTCAGCCCCTTGAACCAATAATCAGTATACCTTTAACAAACTCTCGGGATGGGCTCACCGATAGGCTTCCTCAATATTCTCGTCCCCCCAACTAATGTTTCCATCAACACCATTCCTGGGCGTTCTTTTTTTACTTCACCAATTATTTTAGCATCCATTCCATACTTCGTTTTTTTAATTACCCTAAGAACCTCTTCAGATTTCTCGTTCTCAACAAAAATTACTGCTTTACCTTCACAAGTAACCTCATAAGGATCTAAACCTAACATCTCAGAAGCTGATCTAACGCTTTGTTTTATTGGAATACTATTATCTTCTAACCATATACTAACCTTCGATTTTTCTGCAATCTCGTTTATAGCTGAAGATAATCCTCCCCTTGTCAAATCCTTCATTGAATGGATACCTCCAACCTGTAAAGCAGCTTTTATTGTCTCCCAAATAGGAGCAACATCAGATTTCAAATCAGTTTTAAACGAAAGCCCTTCTCTCAAAGACATAAGTGCTATTCCATGATCCCCAACAGTTCCTGTGACAATGACTTTATCGCCTTCACTCGCTTGGCTATCTAAAATTCTTGGACCTTTTAATATCCCTACTCCTGTTGTTGATATTACTATATTATCTAGTGATCCCTTTGGCATTACTTTAAAATCTCCACTAATAATTGCTGCGTCTACTTCTTGAGCTGTGGTATCCATTGAAGATATTATTTTTTTTAGATTAGAAATTGGATAACCTTCTTCTACAATTATCGAATCAAGTATAGCTATTGGTTCAGCTCCCATAACAGAAGTGTCATTAATCGCACCAGAAATTGCTAATCTACCCAGGTCTCCTCCTGGGAAAAAAATTGGATCAACCGTGTGTCCGTCAGTTGTTAATATTATCTCATAATCACCTAATTGAATTGAAGCGCCATCGTCCATAGCATCTAATCCAACGCCATGATTTACTTTTCTTTTACTGAAACCTTTTATGAATAACTCCTCAATTATTTCATCCATGGCTGACCCTCCTGCGCCATGGCTTAATTTAATGAAATCCTCTGTAGTCATCTTGTTATCTCAAAACAAAACACATTATATGAGATATATGTATCCAAAAAAAGGGGGAAAAAAACAATTCTATTATAAAAAAACCATATGTTTTTTATACCTCGCTATTTTCTAAGGCTATAGCACATCTACTCTAATAAGAGGGGGAAAATAAAACGGTCTGGCACAGTAATTTAGAAAAAAGAAAAAAAACAGGTGGAAAAAAAACACCCTATAGATCTAAACGTATCTACGATCAAGGAAGGCATCCTGTAGAGACTATTCTTGGAGAAACACAAGTAAAAGAAGTGAAAGGACTAAGTGGTATAGTAAAGAAGAAGCTAGTAAAGGCTGAATATGTTAATGTTTCAGACCCCGAAAGTGGTACTACCGAAAAACTAGAAATTTTAGATGTTGTAAGTAATCCCGCTAAAGCAGATTATAATCGTCGTGGAGTAATTACAAGAGGAACAATAATTAGAACCGAAAAAGGTTTAGCTATAATAACTTCACGACCAGGACAAACCGAAGTTCTTAGTGCAGTTATTTATAATGAATAACTTTTAACATAAACACCCTCACTATTTCATGAGGTCTAATAATGCGCGATAAAGATAAGTTAGTTATTTGGCCAATATACTTTGATATCGATCTTTCTTGGAGTAAGGGTAGAAGAGTACCCAGAAATCTTGCTGTTAAACAACCAAAAATTGAGAACATAGCTAAAGCTGCATATGAAGAAGGATTAAATCCTGAATTAAAAAAAGAATCAGCTCACCCAAAAAGACCTTGGATTAAAAATGGTCTAATTTTAATTGATAAAAAGTTACCAAAAAATGAAGCAATTAAAAGAATTGCTAAAAAACTCCCTAAAACTAATTAAATTATTTTTAGACAAACCATCATTATAAAAATCTTAAACAACAGAGTTAATAAGTAAAAAGTATTAATGCATTTGAAATAAACAGATGAACCCCACAAAAAAAATTGGTACAATTCTACATGTTTCAAAAAGTACTGGTAACTTGATTCTAAAAGTAGAGAATGATGTTCAAATAGGAGACGATATTTTTGATAAAAATGGAAAGCGTGTTGGTATAGTGTTTGATTTTTTTGGACCAGTTAACTCTCCCTATATTGCAGTAAAACCCAGGTCTTCTGAAGAAGTTACTAAATTAGTTGGTGAAAAGTTATTTTTAGAAGAAAAAAACCAGAAAAAAAGAAAAAGATGAATGTAATGACTTAAATGCTATGTTATTTCAATTAATTGCACTTTTTTTATTAATATTTATAAGAATTTATAAAAATTACGTTAATCGTAATTTTACAGGAAAAATCTAAATTTTCCATAACTTATTATCTATTAAATGAAAAAAAATTATTTTTTTTCTAATTTTTCTTCAGTGTTTTGGGAACATTTTATATTCTAGTTATAATGTTTCATCCTAAGGAGATCAAAAAGATCTTGTCTATAGAATCGTGTGCAAGAGTATTATTAGGTGGGACATTGATTGATGGTACTGGAAAACCACCAATCAAAGATAGTGTAGTTATAATTAAGGGTGAGTATATACTCGCAGTCGGTAAAAAAAACGAAGTAAAGATACCTGAAAGGTCCGAAATATATGATATTTCAGGTATGACCATCATGCCAGGTTTAATCGATGCTCATTGTCATTTTAGTGGCATGGGGGTCTCTATGCTTAGAAGTGTTGGACTAAGAGATACCCCTTCTTTAGAAGCTGCAATGAAAAAACTACAAGAAAGAACAATGGAACTTAAAAAAGGTGAATGGATTCAAGGAAGAGGTTGGGATGAATCAAAATGGCCCGAAAATAGATATCCCACAAAAATTGATCTTGATAAAGTTAGTACAGATCATCCGATATATATTAGTAGAGTTTGTGGTCACGCCGGGATAGCTAATAGTTTAGCAATGAAACTAGCAGGAATAGACGAAAACACTCCGCAGCCTTCAAGAGGTTCTTTCGATATTGGTAAAGATGGTAGCCCAACAGGTGTTTTTAGAGATAGTGGAGGGATGGTTACTAAAAACATTCCATCTATCAGTGAAGACTTGATGGTTGAAGGTATTTTAAAGGCCTCTGACTATGCTTTAAGTCTAGGTTGTACTGGAATACAAGATGCAGGAGTTGGACCAATAACTATCAAGGCATATCAAACAGCTTTGAAAGAAGGTAAACTAAAAGTACGTGCTTTTATTATGCTAAGTGGAGAAGCTCAAGATAATTCGTATGCTCTTGGTATTAAAACTGGCTTCGGTAATAATCTACTAAAAATTGGTAGTACAAAATTAATGATAGATGGTAGTTTAGGTGCAAGAACCGCTCTACTTTTTGAACCCTATTCAGATGATCCTACAACTAAAGGTTTACCCATGATGGATCCAAATCAATTAAAAGAAAGAGCGAAAAAAGCCCATTTAAACAATTCACAAATCGCAATACATGCAATAGGAGACTTAGCCATCGAATATGCAATTGATGCTATTCAATATGCTTTAAAAAGTGAACCACGGAAAAACCATCGACATCGTATAGAACATTGTGAAATTTTAACTGCAAGTCAAATTGAGCGTATCAAAGAATTAGGAATAATTCCTTCTGTACAACCAAACTTTGTAGGTGAATGGGCTGGACCCGGAAGCATGTATGAACAAAGACTAGGTCTTGAAAGAAATAAACTCAATAATCCTTATCGTTTCCTGATTGATGAGGGCATAACAATTTGTTTTGGTAGTGATGGAATGCCTTTTGGACCAATATATGGATTATGGAGTGCAGTAAATCATGGAATTAAAGGAAGTAGAATCAGCTTGGTAGAAGCAGTAAAATGTTACACCTTAAACAGTGCATTCTCTTCATTTGAAGAAGATCTTAAAGGAAGCGTTGAACCAGGAAAACTAGCAGACATTACTATTGTAGAAAAAGATATGACTACAATACCTTCTGACGAAATAAAAGATGTTAAAGTATACATGACAATTATTGGTGGAAACATTCTTTATCACAAAGAAAACTAAATTTTTTACTAAAAATTTCTAAATTATTAATACACATTTGCAAACTTCAAGTAATTCTTTTTATTTCACAAATAATGATTAATTCCAGTAAATTGATGATATGATCCCAATAGGCGATGAAAATACTTCTCAGAGGTCTTTTCCTTTTTTAACTTATTTAATAATTTTCTTGAACTTTACTGTATTTTTTTTAGAGTTAAATAACGGTGATCCCTTTATTATCAAATGGTCTTTTATACCACCACGTTTTTTATCGAATCCAATAATTGATTTCCCAACAATTTTTACTTCAATGTTCATGCATGCAGGTTGGCTTCATATTCTCGGTAACCTATTATATTTATGGATATTTGGAGATAACGTAGAAGACAAACTAGGTCACGTTAATTTTATATTTTTTTATTTAATCTGTGGTATTGCTGCAACCTTTACACAAATGTTTTTTGATCCTATATCGTATATACCAAATTTAGGAGCATCTGGAGCAATAGCAGGTGTATTAGGAGCTTATATTTTGCTTTTCCCCAGAAGTAGAGTTTATGTATTCATGGGAAGAGGTATAATACCCGCCCCTGCAATTTTAGTTATTGGTTTCTGGATTTTACTTCAATTCATTAGTGGTATTGATTCAATATACAGTATGCAAAGTGGTGGAGTAGCTTATATGGCTCATATAGGCGGATTTATTGCTGGAGTTATATTAACAATTATCTTTAGATTTAGACGAAGAAAAATATAATAAATTACATTTCCAAAATTTAAAATTTCTAAGTTTTAAAAAAGAGTAAATTTGAGAAAAAAAGGTAATTATAATTATTTTACTTTCAAAATATTATGTGTTTATGAAGCCATTCATTAAAATTTTTTCTAATAAATAAATGCTTAGACCAATTTGTATAATCTTCTAAACCTTCATGCCTTAGGGTAATTAATTCATCCATACTATGAGGTTTAATTTTTGTTACATCTTCGTCAATCAGATGAATTGGATAATTATAATTAGAGGAAAACTCGAACAATTCATCCCTACTATAATTTGATAAAATTACACCCGTAAGAATTGCTTGATGCATAAAAATTGAATAGCGTCTATCTTTTTTAAAATATTTCTGAAATTTGGGCAAGTAAAATGAACTAATTAATTTCTCATACCATTTTTCAAACAATTTATTTTCAGGTCTAAAAACTAAAAGACCCGCATTAAAATACGATCGAATGATTAAACCATCAACATGTGAACGCATAGCAAAAATTTTATCCTCTTCAACTTTACAAAAATCAAAAACATCTAACCAAAAATTATCGATTGGATCTTCAAATTTTGATCCAATTAAGATATGATGTACTGGTCGATAACCGAGATTTTTTCCGTTTTTTAAAAGAAATTCTTTAGGTTCTTGAATTATTATGCTGTTAGTACTCATCCAAACAATAAGTGATGAGAAATTTTTAGCAATTGACTCTGCATAAACTCCTGCTTTTATCTCATTTATTAAGAATATTTTGCTATCAATTGGTTCAAAAAATAAACAATCTATCGAAAGATCATCCAATTTTTTCTTAAATTCCTTAGATATTGAATTTTGAGTATTTTGAAACAAAAACCAGATTGGATTATTTGAAAATGTCCCTGCAAAGGCTCTTATACTTTCAGCTAATAATAAGGAATTTTTTCTAGAATTTCTATCGGGATTTATGACTGATACAAATATAAGATTCTTTTTATCCTCTTTTACCTTATATTCCATTTCAAAATAATTACTTAAATCTAGTTATTTTTATATTTTTTTTGTTGTCTATTTTGATATGTTCAGAACTTTAAATTCTTAAATTAATCTATTTAAGTGATTACATTTGAAAAGTCAAGAACATCATGAATATTTAATTAGACATGGTATAAGTTTAGAATTAGTTGAACATGCTTATAAAAAAGTTCTAAAATTTGAAAAACATTTAATTGAAATTGGTAAAAACTTCGATTCTGCAAACCTTGAAGATTTAAAAAATTATCTTTTATATATAATCCAATAAAATGGTTAAAAGAATAAGACCCCTTATTAAAAAGATATTACATGTGCCATTGTCAACTTGCAAGAGAATCAATCTTGGATGGCACTTCTCAAAACTTGAAGGATTTTTGTTATTGTAACGCTGGATATGGAAAATTACCTTTGGACATAATTTTAGGTTAACCTGTAGAAGTAAAAATACTTGAGACGGTCTTAGCTGGCGGTAATACATGTAAATTTGCAATTAGTATACCAAAAAACAAAATTAAATAATTCAATAAACTAAAAAATGTTGTAGTCAATTAAATAAAATTATTTTGGACAAAATACAGCTCTTTTTTGTTCTTTAATAAATGCTTCAATACCAATTTCTTTCATTTTTTTTAAATTATTAATTGTTTGTCTATGATGTGGATATTCATCATTAACAAATTTTTCAATTTTTTCGCATGGAAAATTTTCACATTCATAACAATATTTTAATTTTTTTTGATTTATACATTCTATAAATTCACAATCAGGGGACCAGTGGTTATCTAATGGTCCTCTGCATTTAGAACAATGATTATTAAGAAATATTTCGCATTTAGCACAATTTAAACCACATATACTTATATTCCATTCCTTACTAAACATGATTCGAAATCATAGATAACATTGTACATTTATTAGATAAAACATATCCCAATTTACTAAATCCTTTTAACTAACCTCTAATGAACTTTGATGGTCACAAGTAATTCGTTGCATATTTTGACTCGAAGCACAAAAGCTCGCGATTATGACACGAAAAATTCAAGTGATTTGAGAGGAAAAAAATGCAAATAAGTTGTTTCGAAGAATTCAAGTTAAGCACAGAAGTTATGAAAGGAATTAATGAGTTGGGATGGAACATCCCTTCACCGATACAAGCTAAATCAATTATTCCGCTTCTGGATGGCAGAGATCTTGTTGGGCAAGCTCAAACAGGAACAGGAAAAACAGCGGCATACGGAATTCCTATGATAGAGCTTGTTGATACCACACTTAAATATAATCAAGGTCTTGTTTTAGCGCCAACACGCGAATTGGCTATTCAAATTACTGATCATTTAAATAAATTAGGGAAATACCGTGAAGTTAAGATCCTTACTGTTTATGGTGGAGATTCAATGCAGCGGCAAGCAAAGGCTCTTAGATCAGGAGTTCATATTATTGTTGGTACCCCTGGTCGAATTTTGGATCATATATCGAAGGGAACATTAAATTTAAAGAAAACTAAGATTGTTGTTATTGATGAAGCAGACAGAATGCTTGATATGGGCTTTATTGAAGATATTCAAAAAATACTTAATAATACGCCTAAAGATAAGCAAGTTAGCCTTTTTTCTGCTACGATCGGTCGTAATGTAATGCAAATTTGCAATAAATTCATGCGATATCCCGAAAAAATTTTTGTTAGTAAAGATGAGATTGCTTTAACTCAAATAGATCAATTCTATGTAAAAG
Source organism: Candidatus Bathyarchaeota archaeon (assembly GCA_016930055.1). GTDB lineage: Archaea > Thermoproteota > Bathyarchaeia > TCS64 > TCS64 > UBA8941. Next base: position 52,541 of record JAFGHP010000019.1, read on the forward strand.
TTGAATCTTATAATAAATTTAAAGCATTATTAAATATAATAAATGAATACAACATAAAACGTGCAATAGTTTTTTGTAGGACTCAATTAGGGGCTGCAAGATTAGCAAAAATGCTTGCAACAAAAAAATTTAATGCAAAAACACTTCATGGTGGATTAACACAACCTCAACGTGAAAACGTAGTAGAACAATTTCGAAAAGGAAAACTCAATTTTCTAGTAGCGACTGACGTAGCTTCAAGAGGATTAGATATTGAAAACATAACCCATATAATTAATCATAATGTCCCTTCTGATCCAGAAGTATATTTCCATAGAATAGGTAGAACTGCAAGAATGGAAAAAGATGGTATAGCAATATCTCTTGTTGGTCCTGAAGAAATGAAAGATCTGAATAGGATTAGAGGAATGACTAGAACTATAATAAATGAATTGAATCTTGGAATTATTTTTACTGAGTCTTCAGATAAACCAAAACAAACATGTGCAAAATGTGGAAAAGAATTCCAAGCAAACTTTGCAATAAACGATAATCGCCCAGTATATTGTCCGACTTGTTATACAAACCACCAGAAAAATAAAAAACGTTATACCAATTTTAATCGAAACTGAAAAGAAAAAAAGAAAAGACTTTTTCCACTAATATTTTGATTTATTATTAATGTTTTTTACTTCCGAAAATTATCTATCATATATGTTTACTGTATTGTTTATTTGTGTACATAATGCAGGAAGAAGCCAAATATCCGAAGCTCTGTTTAACTATTACTCTAATGGACGTTATAAAGGAATAAGTGCTGGAAGTAACCCCTCTAAAGAAGTTAATCCCCTAGTTGTAGAAGTTATGAAAGAATTTGGTATAGATATTAGCGATATAAAACCAAGAAAGTTAACAAAAGAAATGATTCTAGACTCAGATTTAGCTATAACTATGGGGTGTGGTGAAGAAGCGTGTCCTATTGTTCCGAATGAGCTTAGAGAGTGGATTCTCGAAGATCCACACAATAAATCTTTAGAAGTCATCAGAAAAATCCGTGATGAAATTGATAAAAAAATAAAAGAACTAATAAACGAACTTGATCAATATAAAATAAATAATTATTGAATATTTATTTAAATTTAAAATATAAAAAAACTTTCAGTTTATTATGTTGTAGTTATTTTATATTTTTAATTTTTTATCGAATACTTTATAAGTAACATTGTTATATATGACTTTGTAATGTGTAACTCTGGATATGAACACAATGAAAAACCCCGTCGGAGACGTCATATAATAAGAACAAATCCTGAGAGAGGTTGGACACAATTCCTTTTCCTACGTTTAATTCATGAAAAATCTATGCATGGATATCAGATAATGGAGGAATTAAATTCACGAAATTTCCTTCAAGAAAATCGTCTTGAAGCAGGTTCAGTATATACGATTCTTAGGAGGATGGAGCATCACGGCCTCATTAAAAGTAAATGGGAAGAGATAGTATCCGGACCTGATAGACGTATTTATACTATTACTCCTGAAGGATCAGAGATACTCAAGTCCGGTCTAGAGATTATGATTAAACGAAAGGAACTTTTAGATGATCTTTCAGATTATTACAAAAAAAATTTCCAGAGTAAAATGGAGTAATGTAAAATG
>JAFGHP010000106.1 GCA_016930055.1 Candidatus Bathyarchaeota archaeon
AAAAAAATTATTTTTTAAACGGTCCTACCTTCCATTCATAACCTCTGGGAGTTGTAATATATTCAGGCCATGGTAACTCTATAGGAGGCTCTAAATTTGCGGGTAGGAGTGGATTTTCAACATATTTATTAATTTTTGTTAAATATTCCTCTTTACATCTTTTTAATTTCATAGGTTCAGTAAATAAATCAAGCATGGTACAACTTATTGTTCTACCAGCTGTTATAATACTCTTATCAATTATACCCTTCATTCCACATAAAGCATAGTGTGTCCATGATGGTAATCGTATTCCTGGAACCCTAATGCTTGGAACATAAACTTGTATCCAAACTGTAGGGCAGTGCCAAGAAAATTCAACATAATCATCGCTACCACTTTTTTTCTGATATGGGGGTAACATATTTCTTCTCTGTTTTTCATATTCTTCTGGTGGTGTCAATTTTTCATTATAAGGCTCTTTCACAGGTTCATACCCAAGATTGAATAAAATTTTTCTTGCTTTTTCTTTGTCTTCTTCAGTAAATTTTGGTGGACCAATAATTTCCAAGTTTTCATATGCAATGTCTGCTAGATTTTTATTGAATAATCCTGTCCTTGTTTTAGTAATCCATCTTGGTGTAACATTACAACCAGTTATTTTAGCTACAGATTCAGCATTGTTCTGTAAAACTTGCCATATTTGTTCTTGCTGTGCAAGACTTGAGCTTCTCCATGCATATGTAATTATTCCAAGCTTTGGGGGAAGGTTATCCGCTGTTGCTTGACCAGCAACTAGAATTGCTTCATTTATACTCCATAAACCAGTATGAGGGAGCATGGCTTCTTTTGTGTATTTTGTATTTGTATACATTAAACAAACAGCATCTAAAGCTCCGGGGCATCTAGCACCCATGGGTAAATCTGAATAATTGAACCATTTTTCTGGTTCATCGCATGTAAATATAAATGCTACACACCAATAACTTCCCCAAGAGGTTTTATACATTACAGAGTTAACATTTCTTGGATGCCAAGCAATACAAGCATCAAGATTATCATAATAACCTTTAGCTGCTTGATAAGGTTTAGCTACACATATTTTTTCTGCAGGAGTACCGAAAACTTTTAAAGTTCCTTTTAATGAAAATTCCTCCATAACTTTTTTAGTTGCACATGCACCTGCAAGAGCCCCAACACCCAATGCACTATGAGGATCTGTATGACCTGCTTGATAGGGGTTAGATGTTTTCCTATATGGTACAGGTTCTTGCGATGTTTCAGGTACTGCATCATATTCTGTATAGGTAGAAATAACTGGTTTACCATCTCCATAAACCGCTAAATATGCTGTTGGCATACCTGCGATGCCTTCTATGACTTCAAATCCCTCTTTTTTATGAAATTGAACATATGCTTCACAAGATTTGTATTCTCTAAGACTTGTTTCAGCATATCCCCATATCAACTGATGAAGATCAGAAAATTTTTCACAATTATTTTCTATCCACTCTAAAGCAAATTTTTTCTCATCACTTAGAATTGACATTAATAATCTAAGAAATATTGTAACTCTTTCAAGACATATAAATGTATTAATCGTGGTTTAAAAGAATATTTTTCAAAGGCAAATCTGTAAATAATTAAAATTTGTAGTATACATTTATTATATTTAAAAAAAAAGAACGGGGTGTATAGATTTGAAAGTCGCTTAAAAGGTCACTTTAACTTTTTTAAAGCGTCTTTCGTTTCTTCTGGAAAGTCTCTCATTAAGTTACCAAGCACCAATTCTGCAACGTATTGTTTGAAACCTGCTTCATCTAATTTTGTGGAATATATTCTTCTATGTCCTCCCTTACCAGTAATTTCATGATAATTTAGGACGCCTTCATCGACCATTGCATTTAAGAAGTTAATTATTGATGCTCGACTTATTGTTTTATTTTTAAGAACTTTATTTACTTGGTTCCAGACTTCTCGGGAGCTAGCACCCACGCCCTTATTCTCCCAGATAAATCGAAGAGCCTCTTCCTGATAATCTTTAAGTACCATAGCCAGACCCTGGCCGGCTGTATCAATTGTTAGTGTCATTTTTTATATCACTTGGGTCCGTGAAAAACCCATTGTTACCACTATTTAAATCTTCACCTCTGAGTAGTCAAAAAAACACATTCTTATTGGATTTAAAGTAACACTTAAATAGTTATGAAATATTTTTCATATGAAGAAAATCTCATAAGTGATGTGGTGTTGAAAAGGAATTTAACTGATACTTGTTATGGATTGTTTTCAACTTTAGCTAATCCTACAAGATTAGCTATACTCGAAAAACTAAGACAAGGTTCAATGAATGTATCTGCTTTAGCAAAAATTCTTGAACAAGAGCAGAGCATGATTAGTCATAATTTAAAACCCTTAGAAAAATGTGCTTTAGTTTATTCAGAACGAAATGGTAAAGAAAAATACTACAAACTTAATTATGACACAATGGAGAGGATCTTCAAAGCAGTAGAGGATCACGCAAATAATTTTTGTCCCTTCGGAGGGATGTGTGCTGATTCTAAGTAATATTATTGAGGGGTTTATTAAATGAATGATGAGAATAACCATGGATTAATATCTAATAAGGAAGAAAGATTGGATATTCCTCAGATGTTTTGCTTCCAATGTGAACAAACTGCAAAAGGAACTGGTTGTACCACTATGGGCGTTTGTGGTAAAAATGATGAAGTTGCTACTTTACAGGATTTATTAATTTATGCTTTAAAAGGTCTATCGATTATAGCTTATGCAGGCAGAAAGGAAGGCATCTATGATTGGGAAATTGACAGATTTATTAGTAAAGCTGCTTTTGCTACTCTTACTAACGTAAACTTTGATCCTGAAAGAATTTCAAATTTAATATTCGAAGCGGTTAAGAAGAGAGAATACCTCCAAAAATTAGTTAAATTAGGTGTTTCTGAAGGTCCAGCTGTTTTTCAACCTGCTTCTTTAATAGAAGATATGGTTCAGCAAGGAAGGAGTGTAGGAATTAGATCTGAACCTGATGTTGGATCAGATGTACATAGTTTAAAATGGAGTTTAATTTATTGTATTAAGGGAATTAGTGCATATGCGGACCATGCAGCTATTCTTGGTAAAGAAGATGCTCAAATTTATGCATTCATACAAGAAGCTTTAGCGGCTACTGCGAATTATGATTTAGGACTAAATGATTATTTAGATCTAGTAATGAAAGCAGGAGAAATTAATTTAAGAGCAATGGAGTTACTTGATTCAGCAAATACAAGTAATTTTGGTAATCCAATACCTACAAAAGTACCTTTAGGGCATAAAAAAGGGAAAGCAATCCTTATTAGTGGTCACGATTTTCATGATTTAGATTTACTTTTAAAACAAACTGTGGATAGTGGTGTCTTTGTTTATACTCATGGGGAGATGCTTCCTGCCCATGGTTACCCTAATTTAAAAAAATATAGTCATTTCTATGGTCATTACGGTACTGCATGGCAAAACCAAATAAAAGAATTCAATAATTTTCCTGGTTCAATCTTGATGACGACAAATTGTATCCAAAGACCTGCAAAAACTTACAAAGAAAACATATTTACAACAGGAGAAGTAGGGTGGCCCGAAGTTGTTCATATAAGTGACAAAAACTTTGAACCAGTAATTAAAAAAGCATTAGAATTACCCGGATTTATAGATGATGAAGAAAAAGGAAACGTTACTGTTGGTTTTGGACATAATGCCATAATGAATGTTGCACCTAAAATTATTGACTTAATAAAACAAAATAAAATTAGACACTTTTTCTTAGTAGCTGGATGCGATGGCGCAAAACTGGGTCGTAATTATTATACAGAATTTGTGGAAAAAGTTCCTGAAGATTGTATTGTATTGACTTTAGCATGTGGGAAGTTCAGATTCTTTACTAAGCAACTTGGTGAAATTGAAGGTATTCCACGATTGATTGATATTGGCCAATGTAATGATGCATATTCTGCTATTCAGATTGCTATTGCATTAAGCAAAGCTTTTGGTGTTAGCGTAAATGAATTACCTCTAAGCATGATTTTAAGCTGGTACGAACAAAAAGCAGTTGCAATTCTTGTGACGTTATTATATTTAGGAATTAAAAATATTAGATTAGGACCAAGTTTACCAGCGTTTTTTACACCAAATGTATTGAAGCTTTTAGTGGAAAAATACAATATTATGCCAATAAGTACCCCTGAAGAAGATTTAAAGGCGATACTTGGATGAAAATTAAAGAAGTAGGAATAATCGAAACAGTGAATAATCCTCATGGAGTAGAAGCTAAACTACTCTATGACACAGAAAATGCTACCGTTACACACTTATTCTTAAAACCAGGAGAACAATTAAAACGCCACATAACTCCAGTTGATGTTTTTTTCTATGTTTTAGAAGGAACAGGTATAGTTGAGATCGGTGATGAGAATAAAGAAGTGCGAACAGATTCTTTAATTGAAAGCCCAAAAAATATTCCTCATTGTTGGTATAATAAAAGTGATAAAAATTTACGTTTCTTGGTAGTAAAAATACCTAAACAAAAAGAGCAGACAAAAATAATATAAAAATTTCTCTTTTTTTACTTAATTTTAAAATATGGCTGTTAAGAAATTTTTAAGCAGAACTGTTCCAATTCTAATCTAAAGTTTATGATTAAAATATTTACATTCAGTTTGATTTTTTTAAGGGGATTTATTAAAATTTTTTATGTATCAAATACTACTCTTACTTTCCATAACTCGTTTTCTTTTTTCATTTCCATCATATGATAAGTAACAGCCTTCACTGCAATTCCGACATTATGAGTTGAAGCTGAGAATTTTTCTCCTATACAATCTGCATTTGCAACTAATTTTAGTATATCAAATTCAAGTGAGATTTTTTTGGCTACAAGCCCTTCTACATCATTTATATAAAGCATCTCATCTAAGAGATTGAAAAGTAGACTCATTTCATCAATACCATGTGCTTTTACAAAAAAATTATCATTTTCTTTTATTCCCTCAAGAGGAGTAATTGAATTAAACATCCCTAAAATTACATTAACAACCGCTTCATCTAATGTTCTTCCCCGACCTTCAACAAGTAAGTCTGCGGGGGGTCCACCTTCAGGATAAAAATAACCTGACATATTAATACAATTATGTGAAGAGTTATTAGTTATTATTTCTTTTTAAATAACATGATTAACTTTTTTGTTATATTTTTTATTAATTTGGAAATTTAACATAAAAAAGTCATTATTCCCATTCAATAGTTGCTGGTGGTTTGTTTGTTACATCATAAACTACTCGCGTAATTTCTGGGATCGAATTTGTAATTCTAATACTAATTTTTTCTATTAATTCCCAAGGTACTTTCATAAAATTAGCGGTCATTGCATCAACACTTTCAACAATTCTTATGGCAATTGTCCACCCATATGCACGTTCATCGCCTTTAACACCTGTACTTCTTGTATTAGTTAAAACCGTAAAATATTGCCAAGGTTTAACATTCATACTAGAATTTTCTACTTCTTCGCATACAATAACATCAGCTTTTCGAAGTATTTCTAACTTCTCTTTAGTTACTTCACCAATAATTCTTACTGCAAGACCAGGCCCTGGAAAAGGTTGTCTCCAAATAAGTTCATTTGGTAATCCTATAATTTTACCTATGGCTCTAACTTCATCTTTATATAGGTCTTTTAAAGGTTCGATAATGCCTTTAAAATCAATTTTTGAAGGTAAACCTCCTACATTATGGTGCGTTTTAATAGTATCAGCATTCTGTGTTATTCCTGATTCAATTCTATCTGGATAAATGGTTCCTTGAATTAAGTATTCAGCACCAAAAAGTTTAGCTTCGTGTTCAAACACTCTTATGAATTCTTCACCAATTATTTTTCTTTTTTCCTCTGGATCATATACTCCTTTCAATCGTTCTAAAAATCTTTGACGCGCATTTACTACATTTATTTTATAATTAATTTTTTCCATGGCTTCTTTTACTTGATTAGATTCATTAAATCTCATTAAACCATGATCTACATGAATCATAGCAATTTTATTTCCAAGGGCTCTACCTGCTAATGCTGCAGCAACACTTGAATCAATTCCTCCACTTAAAGCAATTATTGCTTTTTTATCTCCGACCTGTTTCCGTATATCCATTATTGTATTCTCAAAAAAATCGCTTGGTCTCCAATTTACATCACATTTGCAAATATTAAAAATGAAGTTTCTTAACATCTTCAATCCGTTTTCTGTATGAACTACTTCTGGATGCCATTGCAGGCCAAAGATTGGTTTCTTGTTATGAATAAACGATGCAATAGGAGTTGTATCCGTATGAGCAATAGCTCTTAATGATTTTGGAAGTCTATAAACAGTATCACCATGGCTCATCCAAACTTTTTCAACATCATTTAGTCCTTCTAAAACCCCAATTTTTTCATCAATTTTTACTATTTTAAGACCATATTCCCTAATTATTCCTTTACTGACGTCTCCACCAAAAATATTTGCTAATAGTTGATGTCCATAACATAATCCTAGAATAGGTACATTTAACTCAAGTATTCTTTTATCAATTATTAATGCTGAATCGGATTTTACACTGGCAGGACTACCTGAAAGTATAATTCCTTTGATATTCATAGATTTTTTTAAAGAATATATGTCTTCAAGAGAAGAATTATATGGTAAAATCTCTGAATAAACATGTAACTCTCTAATTCTACGTGCAATAAGGTGACAGTATTGTCCACCAAAATCGAAAATTAATATACTATCTGGTAGAGATGGACTGATCATTGATCAATACAATTTACACTAATCTATATGGCTTTTGTTACGCTAATAATGCAATAATTAAATGTGTTAATTTTTAAAGAAAATAACTAAAATATTTTGATTTTTTCCAAGTTAATTAAGTAAACTATTAAATTCACGGACTCCTTATTTAAATGATATTTCTTGGTGATACTATGAGTGGTATGATTTTAGTAAGAGACATAATGTCAAAAAACGTGAAAACCGTTCGAACAGACGACAGTGTACATGATGCTGTTGTTAAGATGAATAAGTTTGATGTAGGAAGTGTAATTGTAATGAATAGTAACAAACCTGTTGGTATTATAACAAGTAAAAACATACTAGTAAGAATTGTTGAACCTAGACTTGACGCAGGAGTTGTAAGAGCAAAAGACATTATGAGTAGTCCTTTAATTACTATAAATTCCGATGAACCATTAGAAGAAGCTGCAAAGTTAATGGCCCAAAAAAGAATAAAAAAACTTCCTGTTCTGGAAAAAGATAAGCTGGTCGGAGTTATATCAAGCAGTGACATTGTTAAGATAAGCCCTAGACAGATGAGCATTCTCCAAGAACTTCTAAAAACTAGTTAAAATTACGTTTTTTTATTTTTAAAAAAATAAATGGTTATGGAAGTTTTCTTCCTGCTCTTTTGAAATAGTCTTCTATTTCCTTTTTGTATTTATCTGGAATTGTTCTTTCAAAAGGAAAAGCGACCGCTTCAGCAACATATCTTTTTAAGAATTCTTCAATAAATTTTCCATGTTTTTCTAAAGCTTTTGGACTCATCCATCTAATATCATCATCCCTACTATGCATTAGTGAATTTGTTGGTGTACCCCTTGAAAATGAAATGCTTGGTATTCCTATTCCAGAAAGTGAAGTCCCATCTGATGAATAAACTCCTTCAGATACATTATACACAATTCCTAGTTCTTTTGATAAAACTTTAATTGTTGAAGTTAATTCAGGTGGGCCTAAGGTTTTCGAGGAGTTAGTTCCAATTAAACCACCATGTACATCTAGGTTTAAACATAAAATTATGTTATCTAACTCGGTAATAGCATCTTCTTTTTCCTTTTTAGTAGCTTCACTAGCTTCTCTCAATTTTGTGGCATAATCTCTGCTTCCAAGTAACCCAAGTTCTTCACATCCCCATGTGATGAATCGTATTGTTCTCTTACTTCCCTTTTCTTTGAAAATTCGTGCCAACTCCATTACAATTGCAGCGCCACCCGCATTATCTCCTGCACCAGAAACTTCAAGAACTGTATCATAATGCCCTCCAACTAAAATAATTTCTTCAGGTCTAGAGCTGCCGTCTAATTCTGCTATAACATTTTGAGATTTTAATGTCATTTCTTCAGTATTAGCAATTATGTGTAATAATTTTGCATTAGATTCAATTAGTTTTAATCCGTCTTCGAAAGAAACTCTTAAAGAAGGCAATGGACCATACTTTTTTTTAGAAATTGTACTACCCCAAAGATTTTTAGCTAAAGCTTTGGGAGTATTTTCGACATAAATAATTGCTAATGGTTTATGTTTCATTAATAAACGCATAGCTTTATCTCTGTTTGATGGTTGCCCCGCTGTGATTATTATTTTACCTTCAACATCATTACTGATGTATTCTTCATCATATGTGTCTAAATAGAGGAGTTCGCCTGTAATACCTTCAGGACCTGTGCTACCAGATAAAGGCATGACCTCACAATTTATTTCCATCTTGTATGGTTCTAAAACTTCTAATTTTTGTGAAACCACTTTCCCAGTTACGACTTCAAATTCGTCGAGGTTTGTTTTTAATCCCATAGTTTTGAATTCATTCAAAATCCATTCAGCAGCTTTTCTTTCAGCTTCAGTTCCACTGGGTCTTGGACCTAGATCGACTGCAAGTTTCTTTAAATAAGAATAAGCATTATCTCCATTAAAATTCAATTGATTCGCCTTTTATTAGATCATCAATTATATTTAAAATAATTTGCATTAAATACTTTAAATTAAGGATCATCTTAAACTATAACAATATTTTTGATCTATAATTCTTTTTAATAAATTTATTAAAAACGTAAACTTTTATCTACTGTATATGTTTTAAGTAATGCAATTTTTAAAATATCTGAGCAGAAAACGGTAATATAAAATTATTGACTTATATAAGTTAAAATAACCCAATTAAAGATTGATAAATTGAACTATTTATAATAAGAAATAGACTTTTTTAACAAAGGGGTCTCGTTTGAAGTACCTAAGGAAAACTCCTTGGGATAATCAAGGTGATTTGAATGCCTGAATGTGAAATCTGTGGAGAAAAAACAAATAAACTCGTCAAATGTAAGTCATGTGGATGCAATTTTTGCGAGGATTGTGGTTCAGTTACTGAAAAACTATGTGAATTTTGTGCTGATGAAGACGAATACGATGAAGACTGGGACTTAGACGACGAGGAAGAAGACGAAGAACCTGAAGACGATGAAGATGAGTAATTTTTTATAACATTTTTTATGTAACCTTTTTTTTGAAGCCTATTGTATAATATTAGATAGATGATTTAAATTATGGAGAAAAAGACGAAGTATTGCCCTTTTTGTGGGAATGAAATTGATTCTGCATATTTAAATTGTCCAATATGTGGAAAATCACAATATTCTGTTATGGAAATAAAACCCAAACATAAAAAGAAGAATATGTTATTAGCTGTTTTTTTATCATTATTATTTACGGGTCTAGGTCAAGCATATCTAAGGCAATGGTTTAGAGGCTTGGCTTTTATAATTTCAGCCTTTTCTATTGTACTTTTTTTAGGACCTTATTTAACTGATGAAGAGATTATGATTGTTGGTGTATTTTTTGGAATTTTGTCTGCAATTGATGCTTATTTTTTAGCGAAAAAGATTAATCAATCTTCTGTGTAAGCATCAAATTTAAGAATGTATTATACAACCAAAAGGTGGCAATCTTGGATCATGTAGATGTTGTTGTTATAGGCGCGGGTGTAGTAGGTCTAGCAATTGCTTCTGAACTTGCTAAAAAGAATCAAGATCTATATGTCATTGAAAAAGAAACGGCTATAGGTCAAGGCACAAGCAGTAGGAATAGTGAGGTAATTCATGCAGGTATTTATTATGCTAAAGATACTTTAAAAGCAAAATTATGTGTAAAAGCTAATCCAATGATCTATCAAATTTGTGAAAAAGGAAAGATACCTCATAAAAAATTAGGAAAAATAATTGTAGGCAATGGAGAAGACGAGATTAAACAGTTGGAAGATTTAATAAGGAAAGGCGAATCAAACGGGGTTACAGATCTCAAACTTATTGATTCTGAGGAAGTAAAAAAATTAGAACCAAAAGTAAGAGCTGATAAAGCAGTTTTAAGTCCAAGTACAGGAATTCTTGATGCTCATAGTTTAATGGATTATTTTTTAAGAGACGCACGTTCAAAAATGGGAGCAGATCCTTTAGTTCTCGATACAGAAGTAATAGGTTTAAAAAAAATTAAAGATGGGTTTATTATTAATACACTTAGTGGTGGTGAAGCTTATAGTTTAGAAGCAAGTGTCGTAATTAATTCAGCTGGATTATTCTCGGATAAAATAGCTGAAAGGATTGGGTTGAATATCGATGAATTAGGTTATCGAATCCATTTATGTAAGGGTGATTACTTTAGTTTAACAGGTAAACCCCCTGCAAAAATGTTGGTTTATCCACCACCATTACAAGATACACTTGGTCTAGGAATACATACAGTTCCAGATTTAACAGGACGATTAAAATTTGGACCCAATGCATATTACGTAAATGATATAGATTACAGGGTTGAATCAACAACAGAGCCTTTCTGGAAGGATATAATTACTTACCTTCCTGAAATAAAGAGAGACGATTTGCATCCAGATATGTCAGGTATAAGACCTAAATTACAAGGACCTGGTGAACCTGCAAAGGATTTCGTAATTAAACACGAAGAAAAATCGGGGTTCCCCGGTTTTTTCAATTTAATAGGTATAGAGTCTCCTGGATTAACTTGCTCGCCAGCTATAGCTGAGATGGTGGCAGAGATGGTTAATTCATACCTTTACTGATTTGACTGATTTTTTATTTATAGCCCTGTTAGACTAAAGGATTAGCACAAGATTTAACATATAGTTTCTCCCGATTATTTATGAGCTATTCTTGGTGTTATAGTTGAAATTTTGTAAAAAATGTGGTTCCTTCATGGAAAAAACTACTGGAGGATACATCTGCCCCAAATGTGGTGAAGAAGTAAAAGTAGCCATAATGGAATATAAGAGAGACACGCCTTCAACTGCTGAACCAGTATATGTTATTCGACGTGATGAAGACACAATCAAAGTAAATCAAATATGCCCAAAATGTGGTCACAGTGAAGCATATAGACAAGTTAATGTTGCTATAGGAGAACACGCAGGCGTAAATAGTGATAGGTTCGTCGAAAAATATAGATGTGTAGCATGTGATCATACATGGGTTAAAAGCTAATCCCAATTGACCTTTACTTTGAATGGTATTCCTTGTTCTATGCTTTTAGATACTATGCAAAAATCTTCAAATATTTCAAGGCAACGCTTCATCTGATTTACATATACTAATTCAATATCGGGAGTAATTTCAACATTGACTTCTGTTATTCTCCATCTTCCTTTTTCGTTTCTATTTAGATTTCCATTAACAAAAGTTTTCATGCCTTTCACTGGTACTCTTGCACGTTGTAAACAAAACAATAAGCTAGCGCTTAAACAATTTCCCATAGCTGCTGCTAAAACCTTTGAAGCGTTAGGACCAAGCCCTTTTCCCAGTGGTTCAGGTTCATCCATTAAAAAATTCATTGAATCTCCTAAACCAAAATCAACTTTGAAACTATATTCACTTAATCGCTCAAGGCTTACACTGAAGCTTTTTTCTTCCTCTGTCATTAAAATCATACTAATAGTAATCGCGTTTAAAGCTGTTTTCTTCTTAGAATTGAAAATCTGTTTCAATATGCATAATAATAAAAAGTACTGATTATACATCGATTTTTATTAGGAGGGAATATATCATGAGACGACAAGATAAAGAAATTACAGACAAAGAAGTAATGGAAGATTTTCTTAGGGACCAAGAAGTGGGTAGACTAGCTACTTCATTGGATGGAAAACCATATGTTGTACCAATAAATTTTGTTTATACTAATGGAAAAATTATTTTTCATAGTCATATAAATGGCAAAAAAATGGAAATAATTTCAAAAAACCAATTCATATGCTTTGAGGTTGACACCTATACTAAAAAAGAAGCCGATAACCCATGTAATTATTCCTATAATTATATGAGTGTGATAATTTACGGTCGTACAAATATAATTACTGACAATAAAAAGAAGTTGAACTATTTGAAGACCTTCATTAATAAATATGCTTATGAAATGGGGGGTTCATTTGAGATGGACGACCTTTTAAAATTTAAGAATTTAATATTAGTTGAGGTAAATATCGATTCCATGACTGGTAAAAAAAGTATTTGAAGGCTATTTTTGGAAAGCTTTTTTTTCAAGTCTACAATGGAGCTTTGTTAATGGGTATCCCTGAAAAAATTAAACAGATAGAGGAGGAAATCGCTCGTACACAGATTAATAAGGCTACTGAGAGGCATCTCGGGATACTTAAAGCAAGATTAGCTAAGTTGAGAAGAGAGTTAGAGGAAAGCCAAATTAAGGCTAGTGGTAGTGGAGGAGATGGTTATGCTGTTAAAAAAGCAGGTGATGCAACAGTTATTTTTATTGGTCTCCCTAGTGTAGGTAAATCAACCCTTTTAAATAGCATAACTAAAGCAAAATCAAAGATTGGTGCATATGATTTTACTACATTAACAGTTGTTCCTGGAGTTATGGAATATAGAGGAGCAAAAATACAGATTCTTGATCTTCCCGGTATAATTGCAGGAGCTGCTCAGGGGAAGGGTTTAGGTAAACGAGTATTATCTGTTGCACGTTCAGCAGATTTAATTTTGTTTATTGTTGATGTATTTAATCCTGCAGCAAAAAACCTGCTAGTTAAAGAGTTGATTGAGATAGGAATTAGACCAGATGAAACAGCACCAAAGGTTTTAATAGAAAAAACAGCTACTGGGGGAGTATCTGTAATTTCGCAGGTTAAACTAACAAAAATCCGTAAAGAAACTGTTAGAGACATTCTTGCAGTTTATGGTTATCATAATGCTCGTGTAATAATACGTCAAGATATCAATGATGAACAATTAATTGATGTTCTTTTAGGTAATAGGAAGTATATACCCTCTTTAACAGTTTTAAATAAGATAGATATGATAGATTCTGATAGTTTAAGAAAAATTAGAGAAAACTTAGATTTCTATGTATTACCCATTTCTGCAGAATCAAATCGCAATATCGATGAATTTATGGAACAATTATACCAAAAACTAGAGTTTATAAGAATATATATGCGACCAAAAGGAGGCGAAACGGATTACAAAGAACCATTGATCATTAGAGACGGTGTAACAATAGGAGATGTCTGTGATCAAGTTCATAGAGATTTAAGGTCCCAATTTAAATATGCACAAATCTGGGGGAAAAGTGTCAGATATGGTGGTCAAAAAGTCGGAATAAATCATAAACTAATGGATGAAGATGTTCTGACCTTCGTAACCAGATAATTTTCAAAATTAGATTTAAATCATTAAATATTTTTAAAAAATTGTTTTTATTCATAACATATCTCCTTCTTTTAAAAGATAAATAATTTTTTATTATATTTATAAAATTAAAAAGGCTTAATTGAGGAAAAGACTTTTAATGTGATTGTTGTATCCCTCTTTTTTGCGTGGCCTTTGTGGTGTAACGGTAGCATACGGGACTGTGGATCCCTTGGCTTGGGTTCGACTCCCAGCAAAGGCCCTATTTTCTATAAAAAAACTTTTTTAAAAAGGATTATCTTTGTTTTATTAATGAATTTTTATCTATCTTGAATTGTTCCTGGAAAAATATAATCTAAAGCATCTGGAACAGATTTTACTATAATAGACATATGATCAGCATCAACATATCTTCTGTATTCAGTTTCAATGTTTGGCACTTTTTTAATAACTTTAAGAAATTCAAGGGTATTCAAAAACCTTTCATCTGAAGTTTTTTCCTCGCCAATAAAAAAAAGACGATAAGGATTTTTAGAAGTGTAAAGCATTCTTGCTTTATCTAATAATAAAGAGAAGTTTTGTTTAAAAAATGGGCTAAGCGCAATATAAGAATTGAATAAATAATTATGATTTAGAAGTAAATGAATTACATAAGACCCACTTAAACTATGGCCCGTAATAACACGATAAGGAATAATATTATAAGTTGATTCAACTTTTGGAATTAGCTCTGTCTTTAAAAATTTAGTAAAGTTTTCAATTCCAAAATTAATATTTGTACTATTTGAAGATTTAAAAGAAGTATAATAGCTGAAGTCTCTTCTCCGATCTGTACTACTAATTCCGATTACAATTATAGGAGGTATTCGGTAAGTTCGAATATAGTAATCAACAATTCCTGAAAAACAAGTAAAATTAATGTCCCCATCTAAAAGATATAATGTCGGATAAGCTGATTCATTATCCAATAAAGAGGGTTTATATACAAGGATTTCACGTTCCTCTTCGAGATAATTAGAAAAAATATTCCAGACTTCAGTATTCATCAATAATTAACCAACACCAAAGTAATATTAACCTATAATAAAAAAGAATAATGGACAAACTTAAAATCTACGAGCTTTGCTACAAATGTTGAGCGGAG
>JAFGHP010000107.1 GCA_016930055.1 Candidatus Bathyarchaeota archaeon
ATAATCCTCTTCTTTAGTTTGATGAACTACATTAAGACCTGCAAGGGTTTTACCTGCGCCCGGAACACCTGTCACCACAATTATTCTCTTTTTTGCCTGATGTCGCGTTTCATGAACTAATCTAACAACTTCTTGTGAACAGCTCCGCAAATTTTCAGCATCCGATCTCGATATTTCTTGCACTCCATGATTGGCAAAAATAGTTGTAGCCGCTTCTATAATTGTTGGAACTGGCTCGTATGGTGATTTTTCCCATGCTTGCCAATCTATAGTTTTTTCTGGCGGGGTTCGATCATCATCATTAAATTTTAAGATTATATTAGCCAGAGTTAATTTTGATGATATGCATACAGGCTGGATTTGTAATGCATCATCATATGCGGGATTATTCTGCGTAGAAGATAATTCTGTGTAGCATAAAATGGGTGACATTTTTAATTGGTGTGATGCCTTATGGAAATCACGAAGATCAAGGGCATATTCTTCTGTCTGTCGTATGTCACTACTTGTAATTTCATCTGAACCGACTTTTAGCTCTATTAAAAAAAGTCGGGTTTTAGAAACCAGAATCAGATCAATTCGCTTACGCAGCCGATAAAGCGGATATTCGAGTAATACACCCCAGTCAGTTGCAGTAGAATTCTTTCTATATATTTCCGAAAGTATATCATGAATTATTGGCAGTGATTTTGCCCATGATTTATTTTGAGTGCCAAGGAGCTTGAAATAGCCATCGTTAAAATAGCAATCACTGAGCAAATTAATAATACGAGCAGGGTTATCTTTTAAAAAACCATCTAATGTATTCTGATAGTAAGCGGGCACAAATCAAATCCGTTTTAATTAATGAATGATAATCGAGAGTAAACCTCGATAATGAACAAATCCTATTTAGCTACCATGAATAATATTTTTATGACTTCTCTAAAGTTGGCTTTCGTTAAGCCAATGTTCTTCAGTTATAATTGAAATTGGAACCCCTGAATCCCTAAACTCCATTGCCTTTTCAATTTTTCTACCATATGTCTCATGAGCCCAACTATCTGTAACATAGGTTCCTATCACCAAGTAATCCAGAACTTTAGAAACGCTTTTCGCATTTATACCACCAAGTGATTCAATTGCCTCCTGGCATTGCTTTCTTGTTCCAAATACACATGTCCCTGTGAATAAAAAGGTTTTATTATCAAATATTATTTTGGGCGGAGGAGTACAAACTGGTAATGAAGATGGTTTTGCAACCTCATCGAACTCTGTTTTTTCACCAGATATAGAATGGAGGATACTGAGCAATTCAGTAGATTCCTCTCCATCTAGAAATCCATCTTCCAGCATATCACCCACTTTTTTAAATAAATTCAAAATAACTGGATTTTTTGATTGGCTGTTTTGAGCAAGCCATGTCAGTAAGAACTCTGCTTCAGCCTGGTCAACTTTGCTATCGGCTGTAATGCCTTTGCTGAGCCCTATAAGAGTATCAATCTGTCTATCCTGAATATTCTTCCTATTGTATCTGGTGAATATATCCATTTATTCCTCCAGCATAAAAGGTGGTATCATTAGATAATTGAACATTTCAATAATCTTTGAAAAATAATGAATACTTGTGGTTCTATTAATGGCAGGAATACAGATTGGAGTCTTTTGAAGAAACTCCAGCGTTACGAGTTTTCCATAATAAGGCAGTAATTCTCTAAAGATGTTCCAACGATGTTCTTTTTCTTGTTCAGACATGAGAAATACCAGTTATCAGTAAACAGAGATCCCTGTTAAATAATACTTCGCATTCCGCTATGCGGATTTCACAGGGTAAACAGTTATCAGTAAAAACAAATGCAAAAATCTTAAATCTTATTATTAACCGCGAACCACCCTTTAGAAAAGGTGGACGTTCGTGCAGAACGTGCAATACTTTTTTACTACATTGCAAATCTTTCAAAAATCTCTTTTTTATGCCACTCAATTGCCTCTGGATGAGGGTAGTAATTTTTTTCTTCTGAGAGATTTAGTCTCAATTTTGTTTCATAGTTCATTTTCAATCAATATTAAATAATCTAAAGATACTCGGTTCTATCATTCAAGGCATTAGGCTCAGAATATAATTATTCGGCTATTATGTTTTATACTTAAAATTGCCAGATTATTCATCCATATAAGTTTCCACCTTATCCTAGGCAACATTGTTGGATATTTCTCTATTATTAGAATTCGATATGTAGCAAGATATTTCAGTTTGCCCGCTGCATGTAAGAGATTTTTTTTCAATATAATCTTTAAAAGGCGTTTCAGATGGTGGTTTTTTTATTAAATTACGCCCTTGGCTAGGAATTACTTTTGAGGTGAATGTATCCAGCTCAAAAACCTGCGCGCTTGTCAGCCTAAGCCTTCCTGGTTCTCCTAAATAAGTACATTCAGCAAAAGCCGCAATAATATCTTCAAAGGCATCAACCCCTACAACTAGTGGTTTCCCGTCAACTAGTTTGCTCGGTTGGTCAATGAAAGCCCACGTATGGTTAAAATGCATGCCAACAAAATCGGATACATAACTTGACTCAGATTCAGACTCAAATTCAAGGCATAAGGTCTCCATTGCCATTTTTCCATAAGGGTATGGATTCAATAGAATATGACGATCTACTTCAATAGCAAAAACTGTGGGACTTCCACGATAAAATCTTAACTGGTCCCGTCCCATACCAGCTACACAGTTTAAATATATTGCTGTTTTAAGGATTTCTAATTCGATATCTCCGGAAGATCTTTCTTCCGCTGGTTGACGCAAATGAGCGTAAGCTGGGTGAGTTAGTAATACATGAAATTGACATGGATGAGTTGTTATCAATTCTCTCCATTCTTTTTGGACCTCATGAGGTTCGCGATCAAGATAGCCCATAAGACCCCTAGCAGAACTTGAGACGATGTTGATTGTTTTTTGAGGTGATTTATAATTAATCTTTTTTTCCGTATCTGAATTTTCGGGCGAAATAATTTCACGAGCATACCCTAAAAATCTATTGAGAGCCCCACTTCTTGAAGAATGACAAAAGTTGAGACCGAGTTTTTTAAACGCTTCAAGCCGTCCTTCCAGCTTCTCAAGTTGATTTGCGAACTGTTGAAATTTATCATAAAAAGGTTTAAGTTCTGCTTTCTCTGCTCTTGCCCGCTCTTTACTCCAAAATAGATCTAAAATGAGACTGATGAGTCCAGTACTAACAAGCGCACTACCAAGGTTAAGTAAAATTGTATTTGGTAAGGATCCCGGACTCCAATGAGTTGCCAAAAGCGCAAGACAAGCACCTCCAAGAAAACCTGCAATTATAAACACCATAGTTATTGCATGCATATTCTCCTCCAAAGATATTTTGCGTAAACCGGGACGTTGCGTAAACCAGGACGTCCTTAAATAATCAAATAACTCCATGAACATTCAAAACAGAGACTAAAAGTAGTTCCTTTATACATTAAACACTAAGATTTATCTATATTTACTCCGGGACTACAGGCCGGTTTGCAGTGCCATTTAATAATAGGCTTTATTCTTTTAATGACAGGAATGCAAGGTACTTCTTTCTGAAGAAACTTTGGCGTTACGAGGTTTCCATTATGTGGAAGTAATTCTCGGAAGATGTTCCAGCGTTGTTCTTTTTCTTGTTCAGACATAGGCAATACTTAATTCAAGGTTCAAGATTCAAGCCCTGTGAAATCCGCTTTGCTGTCATAACTATGAATTTCACTGGCTAAAGATTCAAGATTTTTATTAGCCTGTTAGCAGACTGAAGGCTGTTAGGTTATAAAAAATTCACTTTCAACCTTTACAAAC
This sequence comes from Candidatus Bathyarchaeota archaeon, assembly GCA_016930055.1. Lineage (GTDB taxonomy): Archaea > Thermoproteota > Bathyarchaeia > TCS64 > TCS64 > UBA8941. Next base: position 3,821 of record JAFGHP010000107.1, read on the forward strand.
TTTTGTTTGATCACTTTTGTTAGGTTTTTCTTAACATAAAGCCAAATTGGTGGAGATTCTCTCTTTTTGGGGTTTTAGCAGACTCTTGTAAAAAAGACAAGAAATCAGAAAATAGAAAAGAGGGGAAAAGCCAGCATAGCGCAGAGAGAGGCAAAGCAGTGAAAAGCCAGCCGGCGTCGTTAATTCTATGCCGTGCCAGGAAGGTAGGCAGGTGGTTTTAAAACAGGATCATAGATTCATTGATTCAGTATATTTTTCCTTTTATTAAAGATATTGCTTCTTCTGCATTTTCAAGCATATGCTGCAAACGATATTTTACATCATGATGCGACATACTGG
>JAFGHP010000020.1 GCA_016930055.1 Candidatus Bathyarchaeota archaeon
AGAAGTCTATGCATTACAATCACTAGTCAAAAGCAGTATACGTCTGAGTATGCTGAACAGTAGTCCAAGAATTCCAAAGCGACCCAAACTTGACAGTAACCCTAGAATAAGCGTAAGAACCACCATTCTTTACTTCATGTTCATATGTTTCTATCCATACTCCGTAACATGCGGATGCTGCTCCGCTTCCCTCAACATCATAATAAATCTCGTTACTCTCATACCCAGTGACTGAGGCTTCCACCTCCCACCAGCCTATAAGACATAAACCAACATCATTGCCGTAGCAGTAATCGATTGAGGGATCCGGGTTAGTGTCTCCGCCTACCCATCCAGCGTATACTATTGCTCCTAATATGAGGCTTGATATGATCAGCGCTGCCAGTAGTGAAGTTATACTTTTTTTTGATATTATAGATCACCTGTTTATGAGTAGCTTTATATATATATAAAAAACTTACTATAGTATTAGATGAATAATACAGTAATAACATGCAAAAATCTCAAAAAACGATTCAATGACACTTATGTCTTAAAAGGTATTAATCTGAAAATCGATAAAGGGTTCAATGCTGTGATTGGACCTAATGGTGCAGGAAAATCGGTTTTTTTCCGAATTCTTTTAGGAGGATTATATCCAAGTCAAGGTGAAGCGCGTTTTTTTGGTTATGATTGCTGGAGTGAATCATATAAGATTAGAGAAAAACTGGGTGCGATGATTGAGGATCCTTCTTATCCTGGTTCAATTTCATGTGAAGACTATTTGTCACTAATCTTTAAGCTCCGTAACATACCTAGAAGCGGAACATTTCATGAAGTGCCACGTCTATTAAAGCTCGTAGACCTCTACGATGAGAAAAGTAAAGTTATAAATAAGTTTTCTTCGGGTATGAAGAAGAAGCTGGCTTTTATTGCTGCAATTATAGGTGAACCAGAGTTTCTGTTACTTGATGAACCGCTGGCTAATTTAGATGTAATCATGCGTGAAAAAGTTAAGGGAATCATCAAGGATTATTGTAGAGACAATAGATCATCTGTTTTAATGTCTACTCATGTCATTAGTGACATAAACAATATTGCAGATAAGTACATTATAATGCATGAAGGTGAAGCGGATTTTCTTGATGACCTTAAAATTAAGAGGTTATTAAGGAGTAATAAGCTAAGAATCGTTTCTGTAAATGTTAGTTTAATGAATATTTTGTTAGAATCAGATAAAGTGGTTGCGGTTCAGAAGGATAATAATGGTTTGATTGTTGAGTATAAAGGTAGTTTTGATGACATTGTAAATTTAATTAGCGGGTTTGATGCTGGCGCGTTTGTTGAAGAGTTTTTTGATGACAAGTTTATTTTAAGTTTAGTGTCTAATTTATTTGAAGGTGATCAGGTTAAGCAATAATAGGTTACTTAATTTATTATGGATGGAAATCAAAGAGTCTTTTAGATATCCTGTTTTTGAAATAATAATTTGTGTTTTATTATTTTTCTTGTTCCTCACAGCTGGTGGCGCAAGTAACATAGGCTTATCAATAAATTCAATTAATCTCTTCACCCTGTTACCATATATTTATAGATCTGTTGTTTTTTATGATAAACGATATTTACTCAACATATTCTTATTTGAAGCATTAATTATTCCTGTAATCGTAAACTATAGATTAGCACAAGCAATAGAGAAAAAAGAAGTTGAAACACTCCTCCTTTTACCAATAAAAAGAGCGGAGCTCTTTTTCATTAAAATATTATCAATATTCTTAGTCTTTACAATAATTAATTCAACGCTATATATTTTATGGAGAAACTTATTGATGCAGAATGCTTTCTGGTACTCAGATTATCCAAGCATGATTATTATTATTGCTTACCAGACTCTTCAAATTACAATAGTATCAATTCTTATATCAACTGTTGTTAAGAGATTCGTACCAGCTACAATAGTTTCTTTATTGGCTTTTCAAGCAATTTACTATTTATCAGAAATATTTCGCAACACATATAATCCAATATTCTACTTGATGCCTCCGCAATCCTCTAATCTGTTATTTACTTTCCTGGGATACTTTGGTGATTTGCCTTATCCACATTTTGACCAAATATTGGGCAATAATTTTGATTATTCTCTTTCAACTACATTGATTTTTGGTTCTATCACGATTTTAATTTTAGCAGTTATTTCTGGTTATTATGTTTTCACTAAAAAGTTGGAGTTTGAGAAAGAACAATGAGAAGAATTGGTATAATCATATTAATTTTAACTGTAGGGATTTATTTGTCAGATAACACTATATTTGAGATGGCTGCAAACTATTCGGATACTCTTAATCCTTTAAATAAAGGGCAAGATAATGTCATTCAAATTTTTCGTTTGAATCGTGGTGTTAACAACTTTGCTTTTAGGTTCAATGAAGTGGATAATTTATTGAATAAGACAAATATGGTTCAAATACAAGTAATGTCTGTTGATCAAGGACTAAAATTACAGTCCGATGAGTATGATACAATTTACTCTAAGAACGTTACTTTTGTTGGTTCAAACGTTAATGAGTCTTTTGATATAGATTTCAAGAACAACGGATTATTTCTCGTTTATCTTCAGAATCTCGGTGAAACAAATTTAGGTGTTAATGGCAAAATCAACACCATAAGAATGGATGCTAATTACCTCACTTACCTTATATTAGTAATTTTAAGTGTATCATTAATACTATTTGATTCAATTAAAAAAACCTAAGCCGATCGGTTATTAATGGATTAAATAAATATTTGAGCATATGATATGATTGTTACTTAGAGTAATATTCGTATACAGTTTTTGATACTTCTGCTATTGCTTCTTCACCTTCATTACTGTCTTTTAGGTGTTTTGTGAAGCAGCATAATATGTATGGTTTAAAGTTTTTTGGGTATATTATTGCTGTATCATTAACTACGCCTCTGATAGACCCTGTTTTATGAGCTATTTTAACTAATTCTCTTGGAAGATGTTTTGGGATCCTGTTTCCACCTGTTTGGCATAATTTCATTAATTCGATGATTTCGTCACATGAATTGCGTGATGCTGCTTCACCGTTATAGATTTTTTCTAAAAGTGTTAACATCTCCTTAGGCGTAGTTACTCCACGGGTCTCATCGACTTCTGATCTTGGACGGATTGACGCTGGTACACTCATTTCAGATTTGTAACGTTCAATAGTACGATCCTCGTAGGGAAGGTCCAAGAGACCTCCTAGTTCGAAAAGAATCTCTCGACAGGTTGTTATATTCGTTTTTTCTAAGCCAAGCTGCTTCATGTTGAGATTAATTTTGTTTTTACCAAGAAGTTGAACTATAATATCTGTAGCAGTGTTATCACTTATCATCATCATGAGGCTTCGATAATCACGAATACTTAAAACAAGTCCAGGAGTCAATTCTCTAAGGACTCCTGAGCCTGGAACTCTTGAAAAAGCAGTCATAGGAACCTTCTCTTCAAGACCAATTTTACCGTCATCAACTCTATTATAAAGGGTTACAATTACGGGAACTTTGAAAATACTCGCAAAAGGAAAGAGAACATCACCATTAATAAAAATCTCTTCGCCAGTTTCTAGATATTTTAAAGAAATACCTAATATTCCCTGAATATTATTAGAAATTTTTTCCAACTTCTCTATAAGACTCATTTTGATCGAATTAATTATAATAGTATAACTAAATATTTGTTTATAGGTTAACAATTCTAATTGATTCAATAAATTTAAAAAAGATGGTTAACATTTTAATGGAGTATAAGTGGATATCCCAAATTTTAATCGGATTCCTGCAGATAAGTTAAATAAACAAACAAACATCAAAGATAAGATTATTCAATTTGATGTCGAGAAAGTTGCTACTTCCGATGAGACAAGCGTTGACGTGCAAATTCAAAATAAAATAAAAAGTTTAAACAAAAAAGAGTTTGACTCTTTTTCAGAGTATGTTTTAATCAGGAAACTAAAAATTAATGGGCATAAGGTAGAGGGCGATTTAAAAAACCTAGATGTTGATGATGAAAGAACTTTTGTCATTGGATTCAGAAATTATATGGATCTTATTGAAGTCCCAGCGATACAAGTGAATGAACATATACCTAAAACAACTTACCTGCATCTAATATTTCTTAAAAACCATGTGGAATATTATGAAGAAAATGAGAAATATTTTGGGCAAATTGGATATGATAAGATCATTCAGTATTGGAATGAATGGTATAAAAAAATTAGTAAAAATAAAAACTGAAAAACCCTAAATTTCTTTAAAAACAAACAAAAGACTTTAATATCTTTAAGTGAAGATTGTTGGCTTACAGGTGAATATATGAGGAATTATTTTTGCTGAATCCTGTAAACGAGATAGTTTAAGTTATTCTCCGAGTTCCTTACCTTCTTTAATTGGTAAAACTCCTTTATTAGAATTAACAAAAATTAATGAAACAAAAAACTGTAAGCTTTATGCTAAAGCAGAATTCTTGAATCCAAGTGGAAGCATCAAAGACCGTATGGTAAATTATGCTTTAGAAGCAGCTGAAAAAAGGGGTGAATTAAAGCACGGAGACACTATTGTTGAGGCTTCTAGTGGTAACACTGGTGTATCTCTGTCAATGTTATCTGCTCTAAAAAAATATAAATCAATAATTGTTGTCCCTGACTCAACTAGTTTAGTTAAAGTTAAAATGATGGAAGCATACGGCTCAAAAATTGTTTATACTAATTCGAAAGACGGCGTAAATGAGACGCTACAGAAAGCTAAACAAGTCGCTGAAGAAAACAATGCATTTCTTCTTAACCAGTTTGAGAACCAAGACAACATTAAAGCACATAACATAACTGGAAAGGAAATATTAGACCAAGTAGGCAACGTAGACATATTTGTTGCAGGAATTGGAACCGGGGGAACTCTTCTAGGAGTAGCAGAGATATTAAAAAAATCAAATCCAGAAACAAGGATAATAGCGGTTGAACCAAAAAAAGCACCAGCTTTCTACAACATGTTCTATGACAAAAACCTACCAATAGCTGAAGGAATACCCCACAAAATTGAAGGTATAGGCGAATCCTTCGTACCTGAGCTATTGAAACGAAACCAAAACATTGTAGACGAAGTATCATTAGTTACGGATAATGAAGCATTCATGATGAAAAGTCGACTCGCAATAGAAGAAGGACTATTTATCGGAAACTCATCAGGAGCTAACGTATATGTTGCACAAAAGTATCTTCACAAAAACAAAATAGTCATAACAATTTTACCCGATACAGGAATGAGATATATCTAAAACACTTTATATCAATATATAAATAAAATATTATAATATTATGAGAAGAAATTATTTTAATTTTAAAATCTATTTGGTAATGGGTTATGGTATTAAATAATTTAAATTCTCATTTAATAGTTTTATATCCAATCCAAATATACATTACATCATATTTTCAGTAACAGGTTCTAAAGTTTTTAGAATCATTATACCTATTATTCCTGAAATAATTGAAGCTGTGATAACACCAATTTTAGCATTAGATATATAGTTCGGGATTTTAAAAGCCAAACTGGAGATGAAAATTGACATAGTGAAACCTATTCCTCCTAAAAATCCTACTCCCACTATATGCTTCCATGTTATTCCTTGAGGCAGAGAAGCAATTTTCAGTTTAATTGCCAACCAAGAGAAGAAGGTTATTCCTATGGGTTTACCTAAAACAAGACCAGTTATTATACCTAGACTAATAGTATTCGTTAATGATGAAATCCCTGTTTGTGATAGATTGACACCAGAGTTAACGAGGGCAAACAAAGGTATAATTATAAAAGATGTAAAATTATGTAATTCTCTTTCCCATTTTTGTATTAAAGGCTCTACCTGAGCGATGTTTTCTTCTAAGTTTGATATTGCATCAATGCATAATTTATTCAGAAAGATATCATCATTGGCTGGTGCTGAAGTCTCAAATGATTCTAATATTGTCAATGAATCTGTGATGAATTTTTGGGGATTAAGTTTTGATCTTGCTGGCACTGTTATAGCTAATAATACTCCAGCAATTGTTGCATGTAAACCAGATGATAAGACAGCTAACCATAAGGCAATACCAAGGGTTGAGTAAACAATTGGTCGTTTTACTCCCAATCTATTAGCAAAAACGAGGATTAGAAATATTTGTATAGCAATTAATAGTGGAGTAATTGCTATTTGATTTGTATAAAATATAGCAATCACAAATATTGCTCCCAAATCATCAATGATTGCTGTAGCGGTTAAGAATACTTTCAGAGAGAGAGGTATTTTATTTCCAAGTAATGAAAGGATGCCGAGAGCAAAGGCTATATCTGTTGCCATAGGAATCCCCCAGCCTGAAAATGTTGTTTCTTGTTGATTCAAATAAATATATATTAGAGCGGGTATTCCCATACCCCCAATTGCAGCAAAAAAGGGTAATATCGCATCTTTAATTTCACTCAGTTCCCCAACCATAAATTCTCGTTTAATTTCTAAACCAATAATGAGAAAGAAAATGGCCATTAGGCCATCATTTATCCAATGTGATAATGTTTTACTTAGTATATATGATCCGAGAGCTATTGAGAGGTGGTTTTCCCAAAGATCAAAGTATATTTGGGATAGATGAGAATTTGACCAGATTAATGCAATAATTGTAGTTATTAGTAATATAGTACTACTTGATGCCGTTGTTTTAAAAAACTGGTTAAACCTATTCCTAGTTCTTTCTAACATTTCATTTGACCAAAAAGGAATCATATATCAAAATATCATATATGAAGATTTTTAAACATATATAAAAAATATTAAAAGTTTATATAACTTCAATTGAAATAATCGGATAATTTACTATTACACCAGATTTAGCTAATATATATCGATTATTAAAAAGAGCCTTGTTAACTATTTTATTCAAAGCTCAGCCTCAGGGTAACTCTGATCGCTCATGTATTCGCTCTAATGCCTTCACATCATTGGCTATGCTTTTAAATTGTTTTTAGGTTATATATGTTACTAATTATTGGATTTTAATTTTTGTTTGTCCAAGATTTTCTTCTGTTTTCTTTTTAATTGTAGTTTCTAATATACCGTTTTTATATGTTGAGGTGGCTGTGTTTTCATCTACTTCGAATAAGAAGTCTATTTCTTTAAAATATTTTTTATCGGGGTTAGTAACATTAATTGTAAGTTTTTTTGGGATCAAGAAAAGGTTAATTTCTTCTTTTTCAACACCTGGTATTTCAGCAATTATTTTTACTTGATCTATTTCTTCAATGATATCGATTAATGGTTCTCTTGCTTCTTGTAAATAGACTGGTTTATTGCTTTTATTATCTAGGTTTTGTTTCATGTTACCAAATTCTCTGATTATTGGTTTACCGTCTTTACCTATTTTTACACTATAACCATATACAAATGGACCGTATTCTTTTTTTATCGAACCATTTGGTAAAACTCGTTCATGCGAAAGATCATCTGGAATTTCTTCTTCCATTTCTTTAAAAAAATCTGCGATCTCTTTCTCCATATCTTCTATCATTTTTTCGATATCAGGAAAAAAAGGCGATCCGCGTTTCTTTCGTCTTTTTTCCCAATCTTCCCAAAAAGTCATTGTACCTATCAAGAAAATCTATTATATATTAGACTATAAGCATATCTTATTAACATTCAGAAAATCTGAAACTTTTCACTAGACTAATTAGTCTAAATAACGAATTTAAATTTTAAATAAAAAAAATCAGGTGTTTTACTATTGTAATAAAGAAATTAATCTAAATGAAGTATAAGAGTTCTTGTCTATTATGTCTAAACTAAAAATTTTAATTAATATAAAATAAGGATTTAAGCCATAATTCATTTCAACGATTAAGCATATTATTTGGTGACTTAGGTTTTAAAATAAAGTGATTAGTTCTTTCCACTCACCTTAAGAGTAGGTTTACAGAAATTAGACATAATGCCAATCTTAGTAGCATATAATGAAATTGCACTCAAAAGCCGTTATGTGAGATCAAGTCTTGAAAGAAAATTAGTATCACAAATAAGTTTTTCATTAAAAAGAGAAGGCTATACTAATTTTAATGTAACTAGAAGTTTTGGTAGAATCATTATTAATAGTATACCTGATACAGCAGTTGATGTTGTTTCAAGAGTTTTTGGTGTAGTTTTCTCAATTCCTGCAGAAGCTACAGATACAACAATAGAATCAGTGATAAGTAAGGCTGTAGAAATAGCTGACAGAGAATTATCAGATAATAACACATTTGCGGTTAGACCAAAAGTAGTTGGAGAACATCCATATAATAGTAGAGATTTAGCTGTTAAAATCGGGTCAGAAATTTTAGAAAAATGCAAAAATAAAAACCCTAAAGTTAACTTAACTAAACCAGAAGTCACAATTTTTATTGAAGTAAGAAATTCTTCTGCATACATCTATACAAAAACTGTTCCAGGAGTATCGGGTTTACCTTATGGAAGCCAAGGAGTTGCCATTTCGCTTTTTAGTGGAGGAATTGACAGTCCAGTAGCATCCTGGTTTATGATGAAAAGAGGGGTAGCAATATACCCACTTTTTATGGATCAAACACCATATGTTGGCGAATCCTATATTTCAAGAGCAGTTGATGCTTTCGAAAAAATTAAAAAATATGCTCCTACAGATCATTTCCATCTACATATTGCGCCTATGGGTGAAATAATGGAGATAATTTCGGAAACTAGAGAACCACGTTTCAATTGTATTCTTTGTAAAAGGTCAATGTATAGGATAGCTGAAGAGTTTAGTAAGCAAAATAATGCTAAAGGCATTGTCACCGGTGAAAGCTTAGGTCAAGTCGCCTCTCAAACATTAGATAATCTTAATGTTCTAAACGCAGCAGTAAAAATACCTGTTTTTAGACCATTAATAGGTTTAGATAAAGTCGAGATAGAAGAATACGCTCGTCAAATAAACACATATAATATTACAGCAAAAAAAATTGAGGGATGTAAAATTACCCCTTCTTCTGCTGCCACCACTTCTAAACTGGAAAAAATCGAAGCTTTAGAAGAAGAACTGGATTTAAAAACACTGTGTATTAAAGCTGCAAACTTGATACACATTTGAAATCATGCTAAAGATATAATATTCTGTAGATACATTGTAATGCGATAATTATGGTTATACCCCCAGAAGCTTTGGCTGATAGTGTGGACATAGACTTTGATGAAGTTGAAGAGCATTGGAATGTCTATAAACTTAGTGACGGCACTAAATTAAAAGTAAAATTAATTCTTAGAGGTGTTAAAAGGCTCCCTCAATACGAGCCTGATGGAACACCCGTTTATGTAATTAACAGTATGAATGTTGTAAGAGCATTGGATGTTCCATCTGAAATAAAAGCAAAACCCAAAAAATCAAGCATGCCTCCGGTGTAAAACAATGAAAATTCAGCTAATCGCAACAACGCCAAATATTGAAACCCTTGTTGCGACAGCTGTTCTAACAACTACTAGTGGTGCACAACCATCAATTTTATTTGATAGGATGAGAGAAAAACCAGATAAAGTGAATGAAATTATAGAAAAAATTGAGGTCCAACATGGAAGTATTTTAGAACATAATAGAATTATTTGGAGTGTAGAAGCAGAAGAATTTGAAATACTTGACATTCTTTTAAAAACAAAATTCTTTACGTTCACTAGAATTGGATCAAATTACTGGATAATCAGCGGTAATTTAAGAACAATTATTGAATACTGGAATGAACAAAAAGACGATTTTTCTAAAAAATTACTGAATTCTTTGAAAGACATCGTACCAAGCATATATTCAAATATTAAGGAGGAGAGTAATTGAAAGTAAGTTTGCTTGTTAGCACAAATTCTACTAAAATATTAGAAAAGCTACCTCAGATCGAAATACCTGAATCAGGTTTTTTACAACATTTAAGCTTCACTTTTGCTATAGAAGGAATAAGCAGAGCATGCAGCCATCAACTTGTTAGACATAGAATTGCTAGTTTTAGTCAACAAAGCCAAAGATACATCCAAGTGAAGAAATTAGAACAAAACATAGTAGTTCCTCCTAAAATGAGCGAAAACGCTAAAAATCATTTTCTTTCTAACATTGAGAAAATCAGAGAAACCTATGATGTTTTAATAAATGAAGGAGTACCACGAGAAGACGCACGTTTTATTCTACCTAATGCAACACAAACAAGTCTATTATTGACTATGGATGGTAAGAGTTTAAAACATTTTTTTGGTTTAAGATTGTGCACTAGAGCTCAATGGGAGATTAGATTATTAGCCGAAGAAATGTTAAAATTAGTAAAAAAAATCGAACCAGAACTGTTCTGTGATGTGGGTCCTTATTGTGTTCAACTTGGTAAATGTCCTGAAGGACGTTTTAGTTGTGGGAAAATTAGTGAAATGAAATTAAAATATCTTTAGAGATCTATCTTATTTGATATTTTTTTTCTTCGTTTTGCCACCAAATATCTAACGAAATTAATATTGCATAACCTATACTACTAAATACAGTAAACCACTCAACTATTGGAGATCCGTTCAGTAATAAAAAAGAAGCAAGCGTTATAAGTTGACATAAATAACTGTAAAAAATTATACGTTTACTAATTTTTCTCATAAAAAATAAGGATGTATTTACAGCTAACATAGCTAAGAAGTTGAATTGAAAAAAAATGCTACTCCAGAATGCGTGTTGTGCGGGAAAATCTTCAGGGTAAATGCCAATTAAGATTAATGCTATTCCTGAAAATAATCCTACTAGTTGACCCAGGATTAATAAATATCTCCAATTTACATCAGTAAATAATTCAATTAATCCAATATAGAAAAAAATAACTGAAATCCCTGTAAGGATGCAACCAATATTATAATAGTTACTCCCTATAGAGCTTATTCTCATGTTACCAAAATCACTCAAATAGGTTGTAAAAGGACTAAAAGGATGGGGATAATAAATAATTGATAGTAATGTGAAAATTATATAAAAAAAGGTTAAACAGAAGCCAGCTATGCAACTTAAGGGTATTCCTCTTATTTTCATATTAACTAACCCTTCGGTTCGGAGTCTCTTTCAAGGCTTCCACAAGTGCAATGTATGCTTCCACTGTTACGAGGTCTCACTAGACTACTACATTCAACTTCAATTACATCACAACCAATACTTTCAAGCCATTTTATACTTTTAGGATTGCTTTCCGGAACTAACAATTTTAAAGGTTCTAATACAACCCCGGTATCAGGTCCTTTTTTAAAGCCACGAGTATCAATGCTAACAAGCTCGTCTGGAGGTTTAATAAAAACCCAGTTCATTTCTCTTTTCATCCATTCAACAAGATAAGGATCATAAAAACTTGGATCTCCTATGCTTGTATGTTTATCAATCATGCTATAATGTATTGTTCCTTTTCTAGTTCCATAACCTGGACCTAATTTTATATCTACTTCAGGATCCTGTGCTCTAACTATATGTGCATATTGTTTATGCCCCCATTCATTAGCTTTAGTAATATTAGGATCCGCAGTATTTCCACGAGGATAATGAACTTCAATTAAAAGATGTTTTTCATCAAGCCATCCACATGGACCCCCCTCTACCATTCCATTACCAATTATCATGCCAACCACTGGACACCCAATTTCAGCAAGGGTTTGATATGTTGGAACTTCTTCCCCTTTCCTAATCCAGTCATACATTCGAAGTATTACTTGTCCATACACGGCTGCATGACAAACATCATCGGTATAAATCGATTTTACTTGATAAGGGGGATAATAAGGATCTGGTTTTCTGATAACAACTTTGATTCCCTCATCTTTGTATGCTTTAACTAAATTTTCATGATGCTGAATTAACTCATCTAAATTTGGTTTAAAGGTCATTCTCCATGCATCTAAACTATTCTCATAAGGAGACCAAGGAGTTGGTTTTCCTACGCTTAAAAATTCTTTTCCTGGTCGATGGAGAAGGACTGTTCGAAGTTTACCAATAGTAGTATTTGATTTCCACTTATTACCCCAATATTTGGGTAACTCATCTTCAAAACTACTGTAAACTTGAGGGTGTAAACGATTATAGATATCATGAAGTTGTTGAACTGCGTCTTTAATAGAAGACATGATTTGTTTTTATCCTCTTAATATAAAAAATTTGATAGTCATTACTTCTTGCTTATCACTGGTAGGCTATGATAAGAAAAAAGGGTAAGTCAATATTTTAAAAATATGAGTTTCATTAATCTAGTATCTTTATAAAGATAAAAAGAAATTTTCTTTTATGGCTATTAAAAAGCGGATTTTAGGAAAAACCAGTCTTAACATTACTGAGATGGGCTTTGGTGGTATTCCTATTCAGCGTATTTCAGAAGATGAAGCAATTAAAGTAGTTAGACATTGCTATGAATTAGGTATAAATTATTTTGATACAGCAAGAGGATATACTACAAGTGAAGAAAGAATTGGTAAAGCTCTTGAAGAAGTGAGAGAAAACGTGTATATTGCTTCAAAAAGTCATGCACGGACATCAAAAGACCTTTGGGAAAATCTAAAGACTACATTAAATAATTTACGTACTGATTATCTTGATGTTTATCAACTTCATAATGTAAACGAAGAGAGTTGGAAATTCATCTCTTCACCAAATGGTGCTTTAGAAGCCATTAAAGATGCAAAAAAGGAGGGGATTATCAAACACATAGGAATAACTAGTCATAGCCCAGCATTTCTAATAAAAATGGTAGAGGAACAAGAAATTTTTGAAACAATTATGGTGGGTTATAATTTTATTGCTCAACAACCAGCCGAAATTTTATTACCACTATGTAAAAGAAAAAACGTTGGAACCATAATTATGAAGCCTTTTGGTGGTGGTGCTTTTACTAATGCATCAACTGCTCTAAAATTTATTTTAGTTAATAAAAATGTAAGTTGCACAATTCCGGGTATGTTAAGTGTAGAAGAAGTTGAAGAGAACGTAAAAATATGTAGCGAGTCTCTTGAACTCTCAGAGGAAGAGAAAAAAATAATTGAAGAAGACAGAAAAATATTAGGTGAAGAATTTTGTGCAGCTTGTGATTATTGTCAACCATGTCCTTCAGGTATTCCAATTAGTTTTGTTTTAAGAACAGAATTAAGTAGTCTACGACGGATGGGCTGGACAGAGTCTCTAATAAAACAGACACAGGATACAGCACAAAAGGTTGATGCTTGTTTACAATGTGGTGTATGCGAAATTAGATGTCCCTATCAGTTACCTATAAGAAAGTTACTCCCTGAAAAAATGGAAAGGCTTAAAAAACTATCTGAAACAAGAAGCATTCCTTAAAAAGTTTTATTACTTTTTTTCAAATAAAAATTTGGGGTATAAGATTTAATAAAAGTTTGTTAGGTTATTTAAAAATGCTTTTTTTATCGAAGATAATAAAACCTATAAAATACATGTTTAAATTATGAGTCTCTCGAAAATTTTCTCTGAATCTGAGAAAGCACAAAATGAAGTAAGTGAAATTGCGTCAGGTTTAGTCAAATTAAATTCAGCCCATCCTGATGGGAAAACAGTTGATTGTGTGGAATACATAAGAAAATATTTTGATGAAAAAGGAATCGAATATTACATTCATGCGAAAGAGGATAATAAGCCAAATATTGTTGGAGTTTTAAAAGGACAATCCAAAAAGAAAATACTATGGGTTGGACATTTAGATGTAGTTCCAGTAGGAGAAATTGATACTTGGACTTATCATCCTTTTAGTGGCAAAATAATTGATGGCAAAGTATGGGGTAGAGGATCTAGTGATATGAAAGGAAGTTGCGCTGCTGCAATGGTAGCTGCACGAATATTATCTAAACAAAAAAGCATACCAAACACTGTTGAATTCTGGTTTACTGCTGATGAAGAAATAGGAGGAGGAGCTGGTGCAAGATGGTTATCTGAAACAAAAAAACTGAATGGTGATGTTTGTATTATCGGTGATGGAAATGGAGGAGGATACAAGAATCCAAGCATTGATTTAGGATGTAAAGGCGGGGCAGGTACAAAACTGATCGCAAGAGGAAAAACCGCTCATGGTAGTACTCCTTACCTTGGAGATAATGCAATTATGAAACTTCTTAAAGTCATACCTTACATTTACAAGATTGGAGATTATAAATTAAAACTTCCTGCGGAATTAGAAAAAACATTTAAAGTGAGTACAAAATTCTATATGGCTGAAGCATCTACACCTTTACAGAAAAAAGCAGTAAAAAAATTGTTTTTTTATCCAACGGTAGCATGTAATATTATTAATGGTGGTGTAAAAACAAATGTTGTACCTGATTATGCAGAAGCGGATTTTGACATTCGTTTATCACCAGGAGCTAAAGTAAGTGAAGTAAGAGCAGAAATTGAGCGTTTAGTTAAAGAAGCTGGAATTCCAGGAGTTGAAGTAGATAAAACTAGAATTAGAACTCCAACAAATAGTAAAATGGATAGTGCTGGTTATTATGAGTCACCTAATTCAGAATTTATGGAAAAATTATCATTAACAATAAAAAAAGCAACAAAAAAGAAACCAAAAACAAAGATCCTTACTGGAGGAACAGATGGAGTTAGTACAAGTAAAATTGCAGGTATACCTAGTCTTGGATATGGTACAAGTTTAACAGGTAAAGCCCATCAACCAGATGAGTATATCACAATCGAAAATCTGGTGCTGGGAATAAAAGTTTATGCAGGTTTCCCAATTATATTTTAATTAAAAAAAAATTAGATTTAACGCGGTCGGCAGGATTCGAACCCGCGACCATAGGCTATCTTCCAGATACTGTTCGAAGGCCCATGCTCTATCCTGGCTGAGCCACGACCGCATTAGAGGAAAAACTCATTTCAAACTAGTTAAGGTTTACCAAATATAAGAAACCATAAGTACCAAATCGTGGAGGATTAAACAACAACATTGATTGAAGGATTGAGAATAATCAGAGCAATAGAGATAACAGTATTTTCACATGCTACAGAAGACATTGAAAAAGTCAAAAAAGCAGTAGAAAAATTATTACCAAACTCATTAAAACTTAAAAATTTTGAAACAATAAAATTGACTGGCCATTATAATGACCCAATACTTTTTCTTACACTTAGAGTAGAGAATAAAAAAGAGTCAACAACAATAGTAAATTACCTTTTCTATAAATTATCAACCCTTAATCAACAAACCATTCTTGACGAGTTACCAAATAGAGTTGATGCTTCTGGTAACCTATACTTGCGTTTAGATAAACAAAAAGCATACAAAGATAAATTAGTTTTAACCGAAAATGATCCAATTAGAATAAAAATAAAAAGTCAATTACCACATAAATCAGACCCAGTCAAAATGTATAGACAATATTTACTGAATTTAATAAATTTTGGAGAAATAGTGAATGAATAAATATATAGATCTACATTTAAAACAACCTATTGATGTTTTTGAAGCAAAACAAATGGTTGACCTAGCAGAAATTCTTGGTTATTCAGGTGTTGCATTAGCTGTTGATAATAATTCTAAAATATTTAAAATTGAATCAAAAATTGATATTATTACCAGACTAAATTTAAGTTGCACAACCCAAAAACAACTATTAGATAGTTTAAATAAATATCGGAAAAAATTTGAAATAATATCTGTTCAAAGTTTAACTAAAGAAGTAGCTAGGCAAGCTGCGAAGGATCATCGTGTAGATATTTTAACATTTCCCAGAGATCCATTATTGAGAAAAAATGTATGGCTAGATTATAGAGTAGCCTCATTAGCTGGAGACTCTACTTGTTCATATGAAATCAATTTTTTTGATTTAATTAATAAAAAAATATTGGCTAATTCAGTATTAAATATAATTAAAAAAGAAGTATTAAACGCGAAAAAAAGGAAGATTCCCATTATTTTAGCTAGCGGAGCGAGTGAAGCGTTGGAAATGAGAGAACCGAAAGCACTTACTTCTATATTAAACTTGATAGATGTTTCAGAGGAAGAAGCAAAGAAAATGATTACAATTAATCCAGCAAACATTATTAAATTAAATAGAATGAAACTTAGCTCAAAATTTGTACAACCAGGAGTAAGGAGAGTGTAAAATATGCCAGTTAGAAACATTAGAAGAAGATACCTAAGATTCAATGTTTACTCAAAAAATGAATTAAATGGTATAAATGTCTATGAAGGCATTAAAACAAGTATTAAAGAATTGTATGGATTAAAAGGTCTAATAAAGGCTGATCCTAAATTAATTGAATATGATCCATTAAAAAAAAGTGGTATTTTAAGATGCACCCATAATGAACTTATAAATACAAGAGCTGCAATTGCTTCAATAACCAAAATTCAAGACTGTGAATTAGCTATACATGTCTTAAAAGTCTCTGGGACAATAAAAGCTCTTAAAAGAAAAACCTCTTCGGACTTTTAGAATATTAAAGGATTAATACAATACTTATATTTTTAATATAGGGAAGTGTTTTTATTCAACATAATAATTGTTGAGTTGGAACATTACTGAGGCGTGGGATAAAATAAGATGATAGTGCCAATAAGATGCTTTTCATGTGGTAAAGTGATAGGCGATAAATGGGAAGCATTTAAAAAACGTGTAGATTTAGGAGAAGAACCAGATAAGATTTTAGATGACTTAGGCGTAACAAGATATTGTTGTAGAAGAATGTTAATATCTCATGTGGAAGTAATAGACGATGTAATGAAATTTCATGAGGGAAAGGAACCCATTAATCACAGAGGAGGAAAATAATTGGAATCAAATGTTGATACACAACAACAAATAAGTGAAACCCTTCTACTACCTCAAGAAGTTCTACTATCAGCAGGAGTCCATATAGGTACAAGAGTTAAAACAAAAGATATGGAACCCTTCATCTATAAAGTAAGACCTGATGGTCTATATGTTTTAGATATGGAAAAGATGAATGATAGAATAAAAATTGCTTCAAAGTTTTTAAGCAGAATGAATTTGAGTAAAGTAGTCGTAGCTTCATCAAAAAGATATGGTCGTAGTCCTGTTGAAATGTTTTGCAAAGTTATTGGATGTAAACCAATGACTGGAAGATTTACTTCAGGTACTTTCACTAATCCAGCATATTCAGATTTTTTTGAGCCTACAGCAGTGATTGTAACAGATAGTTTAGCAGACGATCAAATAGTAGAGGAAGCAAGCCAATGTGGAGTACCAGTTATTGCATTAGCTAGCACGGACAATTCTAAAATGAATGCGGATCTTATTATACCAATGAATAATAAGGGAAGAAGAGCTCTAGCAATTGCTTTCTGGTTGATAGCCAAAGAAATTTTAAAAGAAAAAAACGAATTACCAGCTAATGGTGAAATGCGTTACAGTATTGATGATTTTGAAACTAATGGTTAATAGGAGGCTTTTTTCTTGAGTATTAGACGCCCATATGTCGCGGGAGCTTTTTATCCCGGTGACATGAAGCGTCTAATTCAAAGTATAGAGGAATGCTATCTTCATAAACTAGGGCCAGGCAAACTTCCTATTTTAGGAAATAAAAATCGTACAATAATTGCCTTAGTTTGTCCTCACGCAGCTTATATGTATTCTGGACCCGTTGCAGCACATAGTTATCTAGCATTGTCTGAAGAATCTGCTCCAGAAACTGCAATAATCTTATGTCCAAACCATACTGGTTTAGGTTCAGCAATATCTATAATGGGAAAAGGAGTCTGGGAGACGCCTTTAGGAAAAATAAATATCGACGAGTCTCTTGCACAAACTATTTCCCAGAAATCAAATTTAATAAAAAACGATATATCTGCACATATCTATGAGCACTCTATTGAAGTACAACTTCCATTCTTACAACATTTATATCAAAATAATATCAAATTAATTCCAATTTGTATGGGATATCAAGATCTTGATATAAGCACCGAATTAGGAAAAGTTTTAGCTGAATCAACTAAAAATAAAAATGTGATAATTATTGCATCAACTGATTTAAATCATCAAGAATCCCAACAAATTTCTATTCAAAAAGATAAAATCGTCTTAGAATGCATAAAAGACATGGATGAAAAAAGACTTCAAAATGAAGTGAAAAAAAATAGAATAACTATGTGTGGGTATGGACCAGTCTCAGCTGCATTGGTTGCAGCAAAGATTTTAGGTGCAAACAAAACAGAAATCTTATCCCATCAAACCAGTGGAGATATTACTGGTGACCTTGATGCAGTAGTTGGATATGCTGCTGCTACAATCACACGCATGGTGCAATAGATGTCTGTTGAAGCAACAGCTCCTGGTAAGATGATTTTATTTGGAGAACATAGTGTTGTTTATAGAGGCCCCGCAATTGTTTTAGCAATCGATCGTAGGGCAAGTGTGATAGCTTCTAAGCGTGATGATAAAAGAGTGTATGTTGACGCTGAAGATCTTGGTTTTTCAGGATATTTTGAAGAAAACATCTATTATCCAATAACGGGAAAAGCCTGGAGAGGAAGAAACTTATCTGCTCTTAATGTTGCATCAAAAAAAGTAATGGAACACTTAAACGTTGATGGGGGGGTAAATCTAAAAGTACGTAGTATGATACCTATAGCAGTAGGATTAGGTTCTTCAGCAGCAGTATGTGTAGCTACTACAGCTGCAGTTGGAGAATTATATGAAGGCAAGTTAACAAAAGAAGAAATTGCTGAACTATCTTTCGAAGGAGAAAAAATTATTCATGGTACCCCAAGTGGAGTAGATAATAATGTATCTACTTATGGGGGAATAATGAAGTATGAGAGAAATCAGCCTTTTAATCGATTTAAAATTGAGAACCAATTACCTTTCGTAATTGGGAATACAAGAAGAAAAAGGTCAACAAAAAATTTAGTTGATGAAGTTAGATTATTACATGAACGAAATTCAGATTTGGTTGACAACATCATTGATACTATAGGTCTAATATCTACTCAAGGACTTGAATCTTTATTTAAAAATGACCATTATATGATAGGTGAATTAATGAACATTAACCATGGGTTACTTTCAGCTTTAGGCGTATCAACACCCGAATTAGATCAACTTGTACACTCTGCAAGAAGAGAGGGAGCTTATGGAGCGAAACTAACAGGAGCTGGTGGGGGAGGCTGTATGATAGCAATTTCATCAGAAGAGAATCTTAGTAGTATTGAAAGAGGAATAAGACGTTATAGAGGTCAATCAATTAGAGTCAACAACACAAATGAAGGAGTAATTACTAGGAGGATAAATAATGGAGATAATTAAACTCGGAGGCTCAGTTATAACAAACAAAGAAAAACCTATGACACCTAACTTGAATAGCATTTTTAGGCTTTCAAGAGAAATCTCATCAGCAAAACCAAAAGAACTAATAATAATCCATGGAGGAGGATCTTTTGGTCACCCATTAGCAAAAGAGTATTTGATTTCAGAAGGATATGTTCAAAAAAAGCAACTTATCGGATATTCTTTAACACATCAATCCATGGTGAAACTAAATACAATAATTGTAGAAGCTCTATTAGATTCTGGAGTACCCGCAGTATCAGTAGCTCCTTCAAGTTTTATCACAACCACAAAAAAAAGGATAACTCAAATAGATATATCAATTATTTTAAATTATTTGAAAATGGGTATGATCCCAGTCCTCTATGGTGATACTATATTGGATTCTGAAATGGGGTTCACAATTTTATCAGGAGATCAATTAGCTGTTCGATTAGCTATTGAATTAAAAGCAAATAGGCTAATTTTTGGTGTAGATGTTGATGGAGTATACTCTACTAATCCTAAAATAGATAATAAAGCTGAATTTTTTAATGAATTTTCTTTAAGTCAATTAAACAATAATCAAATAAGTGGATCTTCAGAAACAGATGTAACTGGTGGTATGTTAGGCAAAATTATGGAAGCTGAAAATGCTGTTAAAACAGGAATAAATGTTGTTCTACTAAATGCTTTGAAAGTTGGTCTAATATATCAAGTACTTAAAGGTGAAAGTGTAAAGGGCACAATTCTCAGGAGATAAAAAATGACTCATATTGAAACAAGAAAACAACGTCATATCAGAGTAAGTCTTAAAGAAAAAGTTGAAGCAAATATAACTAATGGGTTCGAAGATATTAATTTAATACATAGAGCAATACCTGAGGTTGATTTTTCGGAGATAGACACATCAATAATTCTTTATGGAAAAAAACTTTCGGTACCACTAATAATTTCAGCAATTACTGGGGGTACCGAAGAAGCAAAAAAAATCAATCAAACTTTAGCAACTGTTGCTGAAAAAATGAGAATAGGTATGAGTGTAGGTAGTCAAAGAATTGCATTACAACAACCAGAGACAATAGACTCTTTTAGTGTTGTCCGTGATAATGCGCCTAATACGTTTATAATGGGTAATATTGGCTGTCCCCAATTATCTCTTGGGCTTGATAAAAATCAAGCACAGAAATGTATTGATATGATTCAAGCTGATGCATTAGCTATACATATGAATGCTACCCAAGAAGCAGTTCAAATTAAGGGAGAAAAAAATTATAAAAATATTTTAACCAAATTAAAGGAATTAAATAACGAAGTTTATACACCTATAGTTATGAAAGAAACAGGTTGTGGAATCAGTTACGAAGATGCTTTAAAACTAGAAAAAGCAGGAGCATCGGGCTTTGAGATAAGTGGTTTAGGTGGAACAAGTTGGGCTGCTGTTGAATATTATATAGCTAAAGAAGTTGAAGACCCCTTGCAAGAACATCTCGGAAAATCGTTATGGGATTGGGGAATACCAACTGCTGCAAGTTTAATCGAAGTTAGGGAAGCTTCAAAGTTACCAATAATATCATCTGGTGGATTACGTTCAGGAGCAGATATGGCTAAATCAATAGTTATGGGAGCAAACGCAGCTGGTATTGCTAGGCCATTCCTAGAAAAAGCAATAGAAGGAGAGAAAGCCTTAGAAGAACATATAACAAAAATTATTACAGAATTTAAATCAATAATGTTTCTTCTTGGTACAAGAAATATTCAAGAATTAACTAACACGCCTTTCGTAATAACTGGATGGACTTCTGAATGGTTAAGACAAAGAGGATTTAACATTCAAAAAAACGCAGTTAAAGGAAGATGATTCCTTAGATAAGCTTATTATTCTTTAAAAACTGTAATCTCATAATTGGAAGGTTACACATTGTCTAATGAAAACGACATCAAAAAAAAATTGTCTGATAATGCAATCAAAGTCGATAAATTTATCGATTCTATTTTAACACCTAAAAGACCTGAAATACTTTACAATGCTTCAAAATACCTGATTTCAGCTGGAGGAAAAAGACTTCGTCCCTTTCTAACACTAAAATCATGTGAAGCAGTTGGAGGAGATCCAGATTTAGCTATACCCTTTGCTGGAGCACTAGAAATATTACATAATTTTACATTAGTTCATGACGATATTTTAGATAATGATCCTATTAGAAGAGGAAACCCATCAGTACATATAAAATTCGGTGTTCCTCTAGCTATATGTGCAGGCGACTTATTATTCGCTAAAGTTTTTGAAGCCATGACAATTTACTCACCAAAAAAAATAAACAACAAGCAGATACGTAAAAGCATCGAAATTGCTTCAAAAGCAACAATAGAAATATGTGAAGGTCAAGTTCTTGATGTTACATTTGCAGATACAGAAAAAGTAAGTGAAGAAGATTATATTTTTATGGTGAGTGGAAAAACAGGTGCATTATTCCGAGCGTGTGCTGAGATCGGTGGAACCATTGGTAAAGGTAAAAAGAGCCAAATAAAGGCTTTAGGAAAATTCGCTTATAACGCAGGTATTGCTTTTCAAATTGTTGATGATATTCTAGGTTTGACAGCAGATGAAAAAACTCTTGGAAAACCGACTGGCAGTGATATTAGAGAAGGAAAAAAGACCATTATAATAATTCATGCAATGTCAAAAATATCTAAAAAAGACTTGAGAATAATAAGAACAGCCCTTGGTAACCACAGAGCATCAAAAAGCGACATTGAAAATTCAATAGAACTCATCAAAAATTTAGGTTCAATAGAATATGCTTCAAAAAGAGCGGATAAATACATTTCTACTGCTAAAAAACAATTAAAAAAATTACCAGACTCTGAATCAAAAAAGGATCTAAACGAATTAATTGACTATTTTACTAAGCGTAACTATTAAAAATAAAGGGTAAGGTATAATAGGTCTTACCTTAGGCTATTGAAACATATGAGGTTAATCTTAAGGTGATCAATTTTGGATAAAATAAAAGAATCTGCCATAAAATATGCATTATTTAACGCTATACAATATAACGGTAAAGCCAATATAGGATCTGTTATAGGCAGAATTTTTGCAGAGTTTACTGATGCAAAATTAAATGCGAAAGAGATCCAAAAAATAGTCATAGAAGTGGTCACCGAAGTAAATTCATGGTCAAACGAAAAACAAAAGGAAGAAATAAAAAAATGGCCAGAATTAGTTGAAATTAAAAAAGTTGAAGAAAAAAAGACACTTCCCCCCCTAAAAAATGTGAAAAAAGATGTTATGGTTAAAACCAGATTTGCACCAAATCCTGATGGTCCCCTTCATATGGGTAGTGCAGAGCCCATAATTTTCTGTGACGAATATGCAAAAATGTATGATGGTCATTTTATTTTAAGATTCGAAGATACATCAGCCGATGTCAAACCACCAATAATTGAAATGTATGATAAAATAATTAACGATCTTGAATGGCTAAGAGTAAAAATAGATGAAAAATATATTCAATCTGATAGACTTGAAATTTATTATAAATATGCAGTAGAATTAATCAAAAAAGGTGCAGCCTATATTTGTATTTGCCCAAGCGAGTTATTCAAGTCATTATATATGGCAAAAAAGCCTTGCCCCTGTAGAAATCTATCACCTAATGAGCAGTTAAAAAGATGGGAAGACATGCTAAATGGTACTTATAAAAAAGGTGATGCGGTAGTTAGAATAAAAACAAATATTGAACACCCTAACCCTGCTATAAGAGATTGGCCAGCCTTAAGAATATCAACCCGTTCACATCCAAGAGTTAAAAGAAAATATAGAGTATGGCCTTTATACAATTTTAGTTGCGCTATTGATGATCATTTAATGAAGGTAACCCACATAATAAGAGGAAAAGAACACGAAGTTAATGGTACACGACAAAAATGGATTTATGATTATATGAATTGGGAATATCCCGAGATCATTAATATTGGTAGATTAGGTATAGAAGCAGGGATATTAAGTAAATCTAAAATTAGAGCAGGTGTTGAAAATGGAACTTTCACTGGATGGGATGATCCCCGGTTAGGAACCTTATGTGCTTTAAGGAAACGTGGTATACAACCAGAAACGATAAGAGATATTATGATACAAGTAGGTCCTAAACCAATAAATGCAACTCTGAGTTGGGGTAACATTGCTGCAGCAAACAAAAAAATAGTTGAACCAAAAGCTAATAGGTATTTTTTTGTAAATAATCCAGTTGAAATAAAAGTTACTGGTTTACCAAATATATTAACTGCAAAACTTGCTTTACATCCTGACCATCCTGATAGAGGTTACAGAGAATATATCATTAAATCTATTAAGGGTGAAACTAATGTTATTGTTCCTAGAAAAGACCTTGAGGAAAATATAGGAAAACTTGCTAGATTGATGGGTTTAATGAATCTAATAATTGAACAAGAAGAGGGCAAATTCATCGCGAAATTCAACTCAAAAGAACATCAAGTTGCTAGGGAAAAAGGTGCTAATTTCCTTCATTGGGTAATTCCAGATAAAAGCGAAGAGGCTTATGTAGTTATGCCAGATGCAACGAAATCTTTTGGTAGAGTAGAAAGTTTATGTACAAAATTAAATGTTGATAACATTATTCAATTTGAGCGGTTTGGGTTTGTAAGAGTTGATTCTTTAACGCCTTTAATCTATTATTATGCTCATAATTAATCCTAATTTTTGCATTATAGGCATAAACTTTAAAAATGAAGGTTCACGGTATTGTTTGCACAAATGGAGGAAATGACCAAATGTCCGAGGATCCTTCGAAACCATTCTATGTAAAATTTACAGTACCTAAAGAAGTAGCAGAAGCAGCATATGAAGCTTTAAAAATCGCTTCTGAATCTGGAAAAATTAGAAAAGGAACAAATGAAACAACAAAAACTGTTGAGCGAGGAAAAGCTAAACTTGTTTTAATTGCTGAGAATGTTACACCACCAGAAGTAGTTGCGCATCTGCCATTATTATGTGAAGAAAGAAAAGCACCTTATGTCTATGTTCCTGATAAACAAAAGATTGGAGAATCTTTAGGATTAGGAGTAGGTTCAGCAGCTGCAGCCATTGAAGAAGTAGGCGACGCAGATAAATTAATTGCTGAAATAATAACAAAAATAAAGGGTATAGTGAAATAGGTGACTTCCCATGTCTGAGGAAGCAGATATACTTACGCCTGCAACCGTTATACAAATATTAGGGAGAACGGGTTTGACAGGTGAAGTTATGCAGGTACGTGTTAGAATAGAAGAAGGTAGAGATAAAGGTAGAATAATAACAAGAAATGTTAAAGGCCCAGTAAGAATAGATGATTTATTATTACTAAGAGAAACAGAGCGTGAAGCCAGGAAAATAAGGTAGGTGTATGAATTGCCAACAATATACAAATGTTCGTTCTGCGGAGAAGATATTGCTCCAGGAACAGGCATAAACTTTGTACGTCGAGACGGCCGTATACTACGCTTTTGTTCCTCAAAATGTAGAAAAAGCACTTTAAAACTTAAAAAAGATCCACGTAAATTTAAGTGGACCAAAAGCTGGGGTCTACAAAGATAAATTCATTTTTCTCTTTTTTTTAAATTCTAAGTAATAACATTTTTAGTAAATAGAATAATTTTTAATTTAGATCATTATTTTTTCCAGATGATATGATTCAGGAGACTTTAGTTATTCTAAAACCAGATGCCTTGGAAAGGAATCTTGTTGGTACAATAATAAAAAGATACGAAGATTCTGGATTAAAAATACGTGACATTAAATATTATAAGAAGGTTGATGACGAATTATTAAATCAGCATTATCCAGATTCGATGGCATTATCTATTGGTAAAAAAGCTCAAGCAGTTTCAGCAGAAATCACAGACCCATATACACATGGATTAAAAGTACTTGAAAGGCTTAGAAAATACTTTTCAAGAAATCCTGTTATAGCAATAATATTTTCAGGTGAAGAAGCTATTCCTCAAGTAAGAAAGATTACAGGTTATACTGATCCAATTTCTGCAGATAAAGGAACAATACGCGGAGATTTTGGTGTAGATAGTATACAGAAAAGTACCGTAGAGCAGAGAGCCTGCGAAAATCTTATTCACGCTTCGGGTAATGTTGATGAAGCAAAAAAAGAAATGGCTCTTTGGTTTCCTGAGCTTTAGCGTTCTTTTTTACCTGAAATAAAATCTTCAACCCACTGCTTAGCTTGATCGTCGGTTGTTTGTATTGGTGGATGCTTGAAACTATAACTGCTTATACTTAATAATGGTCCTGAGATTTCCCTATCAAGAGCGATCTTAACTGCTCTAATAACATCAATAACCACACCCCCACTGTTAGGACTGTCATTAACCACTAGTTTTCCATCAAATACTAAATCAAGATCACCGAAAGCTTTACCATTTATTCTAATATAACATATCTTGTGATCTTTAAGGAAAGGTACATAATCACTTGGACCAATCCTTGTTGGCATATCGTAGGGGATTAGACTTTTTACAGCATCTGTTTTACTGATTCTTTTTGTTTTTAACCGATTTTCAACAGTCATATTTAGAAAATCGGTGTTACCACCAATGTTAAGTTGATAAGTTGAATCTATTTTTACACCTCTATCATAGAATAGTTTAGCTAAAACTCTATGAATGATTGTAGCACCGACTTGACTTTTAATATCATCTCCTGCCACAGGTAATCCTTTTTCTTCAAATTTTTTTGCCCATGAAGGTACAGATGTAATAAATTCTGGGATGCAATTAATAAATGCACAACCCGCGTCTAAACAGGCTTGAGCATAAAGTTCAGTGCCTTTTGCACTTCCTACAGGTAAATAATTTATCAACATATCTGCATTAGAATCATGGAGAATCTGTGTAACATCAACTGGTTTAATATTTGAATCAGCGTGGAATGCTTCATACATATGGGCAGCAACTCCATCACTTATTGGTCCGGGTTTAACTATACAACCAGTTTCAGGAACTTCACTAAATTTTGCACAACAATTAGGTTCAACCCAAATAGCTTCTGAAAGATCTTTCCCTATTTTATATTTATTAACATCAAAAGCAGCAACAAATTTTATGTCTCTTATATGATATTTCCCAAAATATGCATGCATCACACCTGGAATATCTTCATCTTTTTCCACATTTTTATAGAATTCGACTCCTTGAATTAAGGCGGATGCACAATTACCAATTCCTGCTACTGCTACTTTTATTACCATTTAGACTCTCCTGTTGATTTTTGGGATATCATATTCCCATATACTTATCCGTTTAAGCATTTCCACTTTGGATTATATTAAGTGGCTCTCTTATAGTATCCTGGTCTAGGTGAATATATTGTACCATCTCTCATCAAGGTACTTATCAGTTTACTTGCCTCAGTTCTACTTATTCCATGATCTTCGGCGAGAACCTCGTATAAGTCATCATCTTTAACAGGACCAGTCTTCTCCATAGAAGCTAATGTGCTTAAAAGTTTCTGTAATTGTAATTGTAGACTTCTGGGTTTGCCAGTATAGAGAATATCGATGTCAACCTGTCCAGTTGAAACATCTATACCTACTTGCTCGAGGCTACTCTGCATTAAAGTTATTACAGCTTCAGCGTCTTCAACTGTTACTGTTTCTCTTAAATGTGCTCTTGCACGTGCTTCTGCAAGTCTAACTAAGCTTTCAAGTTGACGAGCAGTAATAGCAACTGCTGAAGCTTCACCACCCTCCATCGAAGCGGTTCTCATTTTTACATAGAAATCTCTGAAACGAATAATTACTTCATCAGTTATTGTGGGTTTAACTCTTTTAGCATAACTAATATACTTCCTAAGAAGCGGTGGATCAATCGAAGAAGTTACTGAAGAACCAGATTCCTTATGTAATCCTAAAATATGTTCAGCCATCACAGCATCTTTTTCTGCGTCAGGGATATCCTTCAATACGAAGATTGCGTCAAATCTACTTAATATGGTGACAGGCAAGTTAATGTTTTGAGCAATTGTTTGGTAAGGATTATATCTCCCAAGAGTCGGATTTGCTGCAGCTAAAATGCTTGTTCTAGCATTTAATGTAGCAACTATTCCTCCTTTGGCAATGGGAACAATTTGCTGCTCCATAGCGGGGTGTATTGCTCCACGATCCTCTTCTTTCATTTTATCAATTTCATCAATACAACATATTCCTTTATCAGCTAACACTAAAGCCCCGGCTTCAAGAATGAAATTACCTGTACCACCTTCCTTAACTACTGCAGCAGTTAAACCAGCAGCTGTCGAACCTCTGCCTGTAGTAATTAACCCCCTCGGAGCTATCTTAGCAGCAAATTGGAGTAATTGGCTTTTACCTGTTCCAGGGTCACCAACTAAAAGAACATTAATATCTCCACGTATTTTCAAGTCTGGGAGCTCTTTGTTTACTCCACCTAATAAAAGGTAAAGAATTGATTCTTTTATGTTATCATATCCATAAATACTTGGGGCAATTGATTGTAAGAGTCTTCTATGAACCCATGGATCTGTGGCAATCTCTTTGATAGCAACCTCGTCTTCAGGAGATATCTCCAGTAACTCCATTTCACGACCACTTACTTCAATATTATTTGACTCCATTACCATATCAAAGATACGTAAAGGTCCTCCTCTACCATATCTTTGAATTAAATTAACCCATCCGACAACAGTTATCCTGTCACCTGGCCTAGCATTATCGACAAGATCATCTTTCAAGTCAATATGCAAGGATCTAGGAAGCTGTCCAGGGGGCAGATCTTCAGGTCTTTCTTGAATTGTAACCCTTTGAGAATCTATAAACACTGATTCTCTGGGAACTATTATGAAACCTCGTTTATTATCACATCCATCACATTTTAATGGAGTTTTTAAAGTTTCACCATCTTGTATGACATAATTTAACTCGCCACATAAAGGACACCGATAAACAGCTTTAATTATTAAGGGAGTAACAGCTGATGCCCTTACGATTATTCCATGAAGAAGTACAAGTTTACC
The DNA here is from genome assembly GCA_016930055.1 of Candidatus Bathyarchaeota archaeon. Lineage (GTDB taxonomy): Archaea > Thermoproteota > Bathyarchaeia > TCS64 > TCS64 > UBA8941. The sequence continues at coordinate 28,326 of JAFGHP010000020.1, forward strand.
AATGTGATCGGAGCCAATTTTTCTTAATGGCGTCTCTGAAGGAAGCCCTCTTATTCTTATATGTATTTCTTTATGAGTTTCAGCATATATTGGGTCCTTTACTTTTAATTTAGAAGAAACAACATTACTAAAATCATCAAATAATTTTTCTGGTTCAGAAAGAATACTTGTAGCTAACTCCATATCAAAAGAATAAATATCATTAAATTCTACTATCAAAGATTTAGTTCCTTTAACAGCAAGCTCAGAAATTGCTTGATCATATACTAAAGTACCATTAATGTCTCTAAAATCCTCAATAAATCTAGTAAAAACCTCTTCATATGAAGTTAATTTTGCCACTTATTCTGCCCCCAATTTACGCATATCTTCACGCCATCTCTTGATAAATGATTCTAATACTTCAAAGAGCCGAACTTCTTCTGTTTCTAAATTTTTTGGAGTCGATGAAGCTTCAGCTGCTGCTACTCTAACCAATTTTCCTATTCTACTTTCAAGAACATCCCTATAGCGTGCTTGAATTCGATTTAATTGTTCTTGCTTAGCTCTATTATCCTCAACATTTTCTGAAGCAAGATTTAAACTAACGTATGCTCTAGAGTAGAAACCATTTGGTAAAACCGATAAAGGACCTGTAGGATTAAAACGTTCTTTAAAATGCACTTGGGTCCATTCATCATTATTAATACCTTCATCAATTAACCTAACTAATCCAGACTCTACAAAAATTTTTGCTATCCAATAAGGTAAAGTAAACTCTTTCCGCTCGTCAACATCTACTAAATTTAAACCAGGTGTATCAACCTTGGAAATTTTCCTCAAAGCAACTACTTTAACAGGAGTATTTTCGTATTCAATTAAATTTTTATTTAAAGCCAAGATGAATACACCTGACAAAATACATATTTACAACGCTTTAAACACTATTCTAATAACAAATGAAAATAACTTAAGAATAAGAGGCATTTTTTAATCAGTATTATTTACTATTTAAGTAATGCAAAAATCTGTTCCAGGTCTTAATAAGTTAGTTAAACTTGTAAAAGAAATCAAATCTGATCCAGTTATTCATAAAAAGGTTGAAGCAAAGATCTTGGAATTTAAAACTATTCAAAACGAAGATTCTGAGAAATGGTTTGAAGAACTGGTTTTTTGTCTTTTAACCGCAAATTACAGTGCTAAAGGTGCCCTAAGTTGTCTAGCAGCTTTAGAAAACAACAATATATTACAGGAAGGTAATGTTGAAGAGGTTAAAATTTGTTTGACTCATAAACACCGTTATCCAACTAAAAGAGCAGAATACATAATTAAAGCTCGAGAACAGAAACCATACCTCAAAAAAATCATCACAAGTCAAATATCAATACATGCTGCGCGAGAATGGTTAGTAGAAAATATTCTTGGAATTGGTATGAAAGAAGCAAGCCATTTTTTAAGGAATGTGGGTTACCTTGATTTAGCAATAATTGATAAGCATATAATATCTCATATGATAGAACAAGGCATTATAAATGAACGCCCCAAAACCATTACTAAAAAAAAGTATCTAGAGTATGAAGCTTTATTAAATCAAGCAGCATTGATTTTGGAAATGCCTTTAGGTAAAATGGATCTCTACTTATGGGCAAATAAAAGTGGAGAAGTAATAAAATAATCATATAACTTCGTTTAATAATCTATTCTATATGAGTGTCGATGAAAAACTAAAAAAAATTTTTGCTATTAAGCGTGAAAATAAAAAAATAAAATTAATTGATCAAAGACTACTTCCACATAAAGTTAAGATAATTACACTACATAACTATAATGAAACTATTGAAGCAATAAGAGATATGGCAGTTAGAGGTGCTGGTTCAATTGGGGTTGCAGCTGGTTATGGATTAGCTCAAGCAGCTTTAGAAGCAAAACATTTGAATCTTGAAAAGTTTAACAAATTTATTAAGGCAGCATCTGATAAACTTCTTTCTTCCCGTCCGACTGCAATTAATTTAAGGCATTCTATTGATAGGTGTTTAAAGGTAGCTGAAAACGGTACTGTAACTGAAAGAATTCAAAATATATGTAATGAATCAGATAAAATTGCGTTTGATGACATTAAAGCATCCAGACTAATTGGTGTTTATGGAGAACAACTACTCAAAGAAAATTCAAACATTCTAACACATTGTAATGCGGGAGCTTTAGCGTATATTGATCAAGGAACAGCTCTAAGTCCAATTATTGAAGCAAAAAGAAGACATAAACCAATTTTTGTTTATGTTGATGAAACTAGACCAAGAAACCAAGGAGCAAAAATCACTGCGTGGGAGCTTTCAAAATTAGAGATTCCATATGCCCTAATTGTAGATAACGCTGCAGGCTATTTTATGATAAATAAAAAAATTGATGTTGTTATTGTCGGTGCAGACCGAATAGCAGTAAATGGAGATACTGCAAATAAAATTGGTACCTACGAAAAAGCTGTTTTAGCGAAAGAAAATAACATCCCATTTTATGTTGCAGCACCTAGTATGAGTTTTGATCTAAAATGCGAATCAGGAGAGAGAATCGAGATAGAACATAGAAGCTCTGAAGAAATAACTCATATCTCTGGAGTAAATGATTCCAATGAATATACAAAATTAAGAATTACTGCAAAAAATACTAAGGCATATAATCCAAGCTTCGACATTACACCAGCAAAATATATATCAGGATTCATAACTGAAAAAGGGCTTCTAAAAAAGCCTTTTAAAAAATCTATAAAAAATGCTTTCAAATAAACCATTGGACAGGGCCTCCTGACCATATTACTTAAATTTCTGTCGAACTTAAGTTTCGTAGCTATCCCGCCTTAGCTCAATGGTAGAGCAATCGGCTGTAGTCTCCGCCCTGCGGGGCGAAGGCAATCAGACCTTTGAGCAGACACCGATGGGTTCCCGGTTCAAATCCTGGAGGCGGGACCATTCACTTAATTTGTAAACTTTTCCCCAGCTAAATTTTCTATAACTGTAATTAATGCTTGGGTTCCTTTATTATTCATTTTTTCTGCATCCAAATTTCTGAATAGTTGTTGTACTAATGATGTACCTAAAAGAGGCGTCTTCGTTTCTTGAGCAGTCTCCATTATTATTCTCAAATCTTTGATGTAATCTTTTACTTTAAACCCAGGTTCTAAATCGTTTTTCAAAAGTTTCATGCCATTATTAGTTAATTGCCAACTTCCAGCAGCCCCTCCCGAGATCGCATTATAACATTTTTGAAGGTCTATCCCAGCTTTTTTAGCAAACATTAATGCCTCAGCAACAGCTAACATGTTTATGCCTACTAAAATCTGATTTACAGCTTTAGTTGCTTGTCCTGAACCAACATCACCAATATGGGTAATTGTTTTACCCATCGCTTCAAATATTGGTAAGACTTCTTGAAATGTCTCTTTTGGTCCACCAACCATAATACTTAATGTTCCATTTCGAGCTCCTACATCTCCACCACTTACAGGAGCATCAAGCATTATAGCTCCTTTCTCTCTTAACTTTCTGGCAATCTCCCGTGTTTTAATTGGACTAATAGTACTCATATCTATAATGACTGCTCCAGGTTTAACACCTTCATGAACACCATTTGGACCCAATAAAACCATTTCAACATCTTTACCATCTGTAACAATGGTTATGATTACATCTGAATTTTCGGCAACCGCTTTTGGTGAAGTAGCAGCATTAGCTCCCGCTTCTACAAGTGGTTTAGTCTTAGATGAAGTCCTATTCCAAACAGTAACAGAAAACCCTGCTTTAACTAAATTAAGGGACATACCACTGCCCATTAAACCTAAACCTATAAAGCCTATACGTTTCATTAATTAATCATAAATAATTGTTTAATAAAGCTTAATAAGTCTTCAAAGTAACTAAATTTTAGATTTAATAATTGATAATTTCCTAATATACCTATAAAAATTAATAGTAAACCACCTGAAAAAAAGAGGTTGGCTCGATTTCTATCATACATTACTTCTGTACCTTTATAACATAAGAAAAGCCCCAAAATACCTAGCCCATACAATACCATTACAGTCAAACTTTCATTTAATGTCTGACCATCATAACCAGGATAAACTGAATACATGTTACCATAATCATCATATACAACTCCCGCAGGACGATATTTGAGGTCGTATATACCTCCACCCAATAAAAAAATCGATAAAAGAATACATCCAATTAATGCATATCTTTCTAATCCTTTGAATTTTTCTTCGCTAATAAGAGGTAATTTACTGCGCCTTTTTTTAGATGACATGGATTACTTTCTCCTCTATATGGTAAAGGGATTATGAATATATTCTTTTTTAAAAAAATTATAAAAGCAAAAGGTTAGAAAGAAGAAGTTTATAAGTAATCTTCTAGGTCTACTTAATTACTTGATTTACATTGCCTCAAAAAATAATATGTTCAAACTGTAAGGAAATCCTCTACGAAGGAGAATTGTTAAAATCACCGCAAGATATCATAAAAAAATATGAAGGTAAATGCCCTAAATGTAAAAAAGAACTTAATTTTACTACTGACGGGGTTATAGTAAAACCAACGGATTAAACAAATATTGTATAAATAGTTTTAACTTTGTTAAACTAGAATTACAATCTGATATATGATGGAACTTAAAAAAACTCATATTTATGCATATCACTTAGAAAATGGTAACATAGTAGATTTTGGTGGATATGCAATGCCAATATGGTATGAGGGAATCATACCTGAACATCATTCAGTAAGAAACAGTTGCGGAATATTTGATACAAGTCACATGGGCAGAGTATGGGCAGAAGGCCCCGATGTAGTAAAATTTCTAGACTATGTAGTAACTAATGATGCAAGCTCACTTTCAGATAGTAAAGGACTTTATACGGTAATGTGTAAACCTGACGGAGGAATAATCGACGATTTAATATTTTATCGCGTAAATAATGAGAAATTCCTTGTCGTATATAATGCAAGTAACCGTAAAAAAGACTTTGAATGGCTAAATAAAAATTCGAAAGGATTTAAAGTAAAATTAACTGATGTTAGCGACAACGTCGCTATGATTGCTTTACAAGGACCTTCAGCTGTTCAGGTACTCCAAAAAGTTTGTCAAACTGATGTCAATTCGATTAAACGCTTCCACTTAGCTGAATTAAACATTTCTGAAGAAGATTGCTTAGCAGCAAGAACAGGATATACAGGTGAAGATGGTTTTGAAATTTTTGTCATAGATTCTCCCCTTGAAAAACCGGAAAAAGCTTTGAAAATTTGGAATAAACTTATAGAAAATGGTGCTAAACCATGTGGATTAGGAGCTAGAGACAGCCTTAGATTAGAAGCGGGATTATGGCTCTATGGTAACGAGATTAATGAAGATACTAACCCGATAGAAGCAGGTTTAAAATGGACAATTAAAATGAATAAAAATTACTTTATAGGAAAAAAAGCAATCCAACAAATAATCGAAAATGGCATACAGAGAAACTTAGTAGGATTAATGTTAACTGAAAGAGGAATCCCGCGACATGGTTATGAAATATTTGATGGCGAAAAACAAATAGGAATAGTTACTAGTGGAGGCATGAGTCCAACATTAGAGGCTGGCATCGCTTTAGGCTATGTACCTCCTGATTATAAGAAAGTAGGTACAGAAATAAGTGTAAAGATACGTAATAATTTCGTAAAGGGAAAAGTTGTTAAGCATCGTCCCTTTTATGATGAAAGTAAGTATGGATGGAAGAGGAATAAGTAATGACTGATGAGATAAAAGTTGTTTCTGGATTTTATTATACAAAAGAACATGAATGGGCTAAACCCCAAGAAGATGGAACCGTATTAGTGGGTATTGATGATTACGCTCAGGGGCAACTACACGAGATAGTTTATGTAGAGCTCCCTAAAGTAGAATCAGATGTAGTACAAGGAAAATCAATTGGAGCAGTAGAATCCGTTAAAGCTGTATCAGACATGTTTTCACCTATTTCAGGGAAAATAATCGAAGTAAATCAAGACCTATTGGATAACCCAGACAAAATAAACAAAGACCCATATGGAGAAGGATGGATAGCAAAAATACAACCAACAAACCTAGAAACAGATTTAGCCAAACTATACGACTCAGAAAAATATAAAACATACCTCGGAACCTTAAAACATTAATTTTTATAAAACGCGGGGGTTCCCGAGTGGCCAAAGGGGTCAGGTTCAGGACCTGATGGTTAGTCCTCCGTGGGTTCGAACCCCACCCCCCGCACCATTTGAAAGAAGTGTTTATGTTAAGTTTTCTTCGAGTTTAATTCGATTTTTTATGTTTACTGAATCAAATAGTTTGAGTAGGTCATCTGATATTGTAGTGATGTTGTTTACGTTTTGTTCAATTGATGCTTTTTTGGGTTTATAATTTGGGTCATAACTGTATTCTATTGCTTCTGTTTGTTTCTCTATAAGTGGGGGTGTTGTTATGGGTGGCTCTGGGAAGCTTTCTTGTAAACAGTTTTCAATGTTGTTGGATACTTCTTCTAATATTTGTATGCTTTCAGAACTATTTGCATTAAAAACATCTTCAAGTACTGGTTGCTGGAAACTGATTGTTGTCTGTTTTAGGGTATCGCTAGCTAGTTTTGATAGGTTTTCTAGTCCAGAGATGAATTCTGGTGAAATACCTTGGATGTCCATAACTACTTCTTTTATTACTTCGGAGATTGGTTCAAGTTGTATTACGTTATGAAGTTCTAGAAGGTTTTCCATCCTAATGGTGATACATTCCATAACTAGTTGACATTGAGAAAAGACTTTCTTTAAGTGTCGAACTTTAGTTAATTCATTAGCAAACATATTGGCTCTAAGTTTGTCTTTTTTACGGATGGCATTCTCAATCATTTTATAAAGTTCTTTATCTCTTTGAGTAAGCCTTGTGCTAGATTCTTCAAAAAGTATGCTCTGTTTTTTTAATTCATTTATTGATTCTTGAGAAACTTGTATATTCTGCTGAGATTTTCGTCTTTCCAAATATTTTTTCTCCTACTAATTATTAGTCTCTGAATTGACCTCATTACTACTAACTTTTTGTGATGATTTAGATCCAGGTGGCTTTTCTAAATTGTAATTGATTCTTGATTCTGCTAAAAGTTGAGCTTCTTCTAAAATTTTATCAGACCCATCATTTATTGGTTCAAAGTTGAAATTCATGTTAGTTACAGTACCTGTTTCTATAATTATCCCACTTAATAAATTATTTATTTGATCAAGCTCCCCCACAGCTTGAGGATTAATCACATCTATCCCTGATTGAATTCCTTTCATAACATTAACTACAGGCAAAAGGGTGTAAGCTACATCACCAATTTCAGTCATCGTTTTCAATCTTAACGATAATTGTTCAAGAGTTAATTTTAGATTAAAAATTAATTTTTCAACTTTACGCACTTCTGCAAGCTCATTAGCATAAACATTTGCTCTTATATTATCATGTTTCGCATATGCATCTACAATTTTATCATAAATTTCTTTTCCTCTATTTTGAAAACGTGCTACAGCTTGATCTAATTTTCGATTCTCAACATCTATTCGATTTATTGAATCATTGAGCCTTGATTTTAGTGTGTCAGAATTATTGACAGCCTTATTTGTTCCTTTATATTCATTTTTATTAATCCATTTCTTATCAAAGCTCATTATAAGTTACACTTAAAAATTATGAGCATACTTAAACCTAATAAAGTATGTAATAACATATGTAAATATTTACACAATTTTTGATTATATTATTCATAGAATTAACATATTTATGTTAAAAATAATTATTACTCTTTCATTAAATGAATAAAGTTAATTATTAAAAGATTCTAAATTAACATAAAAATTAATTATTTAAAAAATATTCATTAATATATAAAACGAAGAAATTTGTATTAAAAAATATTGAAAAAATCAGTTAATTGGTTTTTCTCTTATACCTAAATAATATGCAGTATTTGCGTGTGGATCAATTTTTGTTTTAATTTTTCCAGGTAAAGCACTTAGTATTGGATCCACTCCAGGACCATGACCTGCTGAACCACTGAAACCGTGAATTACAGTACCAATAGTTATTGCGCCTTTGTATCTTCCTCTTCCCCAAAAATCGTAATGGTCTTTAATCGCTACTATATCACCTAATTTTAAGCTTGTAAGATTGAATTCATCCACTACTTCTTGACAAGTTGTTTGTATGTCATAATCTCCTGGTTCAATGAATGATCCTCCGATGCCTGAACCCATAATATGCCCAGGGACTTCCATCACTACTGGTACAACAAGTTGTCCATCATCTATTGTTATCCCTAAATTTTCCAATAATTCTGGAGATAATTTATTTACTCGGACATCTTCGTATCCATCAATTTTAAGACCTACTCCCCGTGCCATTATCTGTATTTTGTCATTTATTGTGAGTTTTTGTAGTGTTTCTTTTGGGAACCAAACCAGATCATCTGAACCAGCATGTCTACCAATAAAGTAACCTTTGTCTCCTTTAGCATCACCAGATACTACTTTTGCTTCATTACCAATACAAGCTAAAATTGCTAATGCACAATCACTTGGAACTGGTTTATCTCTTCCTTGAATAGTGACATCTGGCTCCACATGGTCTGCGTTTGCCCAGCCATATGTTGAATCACCAAGAGATACTGTATAATTAATTGAAGCCATACCTACAGTTAATCTTGGTTTACCATCATAGGTCGTAGAATAGCCCCTGCTTGAAAAAGGTTGAACTACTCCCTGGACAGCTGTGGTTATTAATTTATCTTTATTTGTTTTTATAACTCCCGTAGAGTTAGTCTGTATTTCAGAAGTTTTCTTTTTAATATCAAGGTATTTACCAATATTTGCTTCACGATCAATTCGTGTACTAATCATACCGAATCTTGTTGAAAGGACAGGAGTTACACCTATACCATACCCTGATATGTCACTTGGACCACAGCAAACAACGCCAACAGTAGCTCCACCTCTATAATACCCTTTACCATAGTCTGTTTGAAAGTTTTCAAGCAAAACTATATCTCCGAAACGTAGTTCATCTAAACCATATTCACGAATATCTGGTGGATAACAGGTTTGAATATGCCAATTACCTGATAAACTTGACCCCCCAGAGCCTTGACCAACAATTTCTTCAGGAATAACCTTTACAACGGGAACTTCAAGTTTACCATCTACTTCTCTAATATCCATTTTTTCTAAAACTTCAGGAGCTAAACTATGTACAACTACTTTATCATAACCTTCAATATTTAATCCAACGCCTTTTGCGTTAACATGTATTGAATCGCCAATACTTAATTTTAATAGAGTATCGTCTTCAAAATGGATCTGTATGTATTGACCAAATTTACCGATTACAACTCCTTTATCTCCTTTTGCTTCTCCCGTAAGCACTCTAACTTCATTGCCAATGGATAGATTATTCAAATATCCTTGCTTGAAATTAGCTTCTCCTACTCCTTCTGTTGAGACCCCTACTGTTGCGCGATCTCCAGATGCCCATCCAAAAACTTTATCCCAGATTCTTAAATTATAATTGATACCTCCGGTACCTATTACCATTTTAGGTTTTCCATCCCAGGTTGTTGCATAAGGCCTTAGAGGTTGAGCTGGTGAAATTGTACCCTGTGCAGCAAGAGTCAGAAGTTTTTCTTTATTTGTTCTAATCATAAAGTATCAAAACAATGTCTTCAAAACAATATTTAACGTTTATCAGTAACATAAAAATTAGAAAAATTATGATTCTACAGGAATCCTTTTTGTTATTGGTTTAGCAAGAATTTCTTCCACATCTAAATCAAAAAAATTGCTTGAATTCGCTGATTTTAATACTATTGCAGTGTCTGCACCTCTTCCTTGACCACCAACTGCAATCACATTTATGCCAACAGGGATAACTCCTGCGTCTGCTGCCATCACTACAATTTCAAAACAAACCTTCATTCCTTGAGAGAATAGACGAAGAACATTAGCTATTAGCTCCCCAGTTGAAGGCACATATGCTGGCCAAAATGGTTCAGGTCTTGGTTTTCCTGCTTCCATTTTTGGTGATCTACGTAAACTTCCTGAAACGCCACCAAAAGCATGGGTACATGTCACAATCTTTGCTCCCAGTGCTCTAATTTTTACCTCGTTTTTTTGTGTCAATTCAGGACCAGATGGACCTACTTGGTGAGTGACAACTATTGCTTGTATTCCTGTGCCTCTGAAATATTCTGCAGCTCTAGCTCCTGTCTCACCACGGGTTGATGCAATAACGATGTGTTTAATTCCCTTTTCTATTGCTTTCTGTTTAACAAGTTTAAGTAAAAGATCAATATTCTCTTGTTTTTCTTCTTTAAAATATAGAATATCTCTCTTCAATTTACATCCAAATAGGTATAGTAAAAACTAATATAAAAATAAAAACAAGAAAATAATTTAACAGCAGATAAATATTTTAAAAAATGTGTATTATTATTCTCTTCGAAGTATTTTCCCAGGTGTTTTACCAGTATGTTTATTCTCATTTACAACGAGAACACCGTTAATAATTACATATTCTATCCCTTCAGGATATAATCTAGGTTCCATCTGGTCTCCTTTATCATTAATAGTTTCTAGATTAAATATAGTTAAATCAGCAAAATAACCAGGTTTAATTATTCCTCTTTTAGGTATTTTAAATTTACATGCAGGATTATAGGTTATTTTCATAATCGCTTCTTCTAAAGTTAACGTGTTAGTTTCCCTAACTGCTCGTTTAATATAATGTGGAAAACCTCCAAAACTGTTTTCGCTGGGAAGCCCAGGTGCTGGACCACTACCAATTCGTGTTTCATCTACTGCAAATGTATCAATTCCAACCATCATTTTAGGGTGTTTCATGAAAGTTAAGAGACTTGAGTCATCTCTAGGTTTACGAAATATCTTTGAGTTAGGATCAGCTATTATTGCTTGCATTAAAGCTTCTAGTTCGTCGATGTTCATCTCTTTAGCTATTTGACTTATTGTTTTATTTTTGAACCTTGAATCAGAGTGTTCAATTAAAATTCCTCCCTCTGCCCATGTAGGAGTAATGTTTGGATTTAATCCATAATATTTGCCTGACATCACGCTGTTTTTAATCTCTTCTCTCCAATCTGGCATTCGTAAAGCTTTTGCGAATTGTTCTAAACTACCAGCAATCTTGAGCCAAGGTCTTAATCTTGCTGCAAGATAGTGATTACCTCCAATTCCCCCACTCGCACTATTGGGTATTACATCAAAACTAATATCTAATCCTTCATGATTTGCGTCATTTACAAGTTTTAAAGTTGCTTTGATCCCTGCTTCAGTTAAAATTTTGCTATCACCTGGATTAACGGAGTAAAGATTACCTAAATGACTTATTTGAACAGAAGCCTTCGCTTTTCTACCAATATCAATAGTCTCGAGTACACCTTTTGTCGCTGGAATACTTGCCTCTCCTGGGCGACGGGCTTTCCTATGACTTGTCCGCAAACTGTGAGCTGCATAAACTCCATCATATTTTGCTACAATTTTTGCACATTCAAATATTTCTTCAAAATTAGCCCATATACCTGGATCATAATCACGTCCAACTGTAAGACCTATACAGCCATCAATCATCGCTTCTTCTGTGATTTTAACCATCTGTTCAATCTCTTTCTTTGTAGACTCTCTACGATAATCTGGACCTAAAACAACGCTTCTAATCTCACCATGACCTACCATTGGTACATAATTTGGACTAAACCCCTTTCCTTCGAGTTTATTGAAAAATTCCCCCATAGTATTCCAATCAATTTCCCAACCAAATTTTTCCTTATGTAACTTATTTACTTCTTCTCTTGGGTGAAGCCAATCAGCATCATACATTGTCGGAGAAACTTCTTGATGAAGCTCACTTAACATCCACGGATTTCCAACATAATTACCAACTGGTGCTGGACTATTACCACACTGCCCCCCAACAAAAGTAGTAATACCTTGTCTAACAAACCCATCTGCTTTAGGATAATATAAAATCGTCAGATCTCCATGATTATGGACGTCAATCCAACCAGGACTAACCACGAGTCCCTTTGCATCAATATTTATTTCTGATATACCCTGAACTTCACCTATAGAATGGATTTTTTCATCTTTTATTGCTATTGATCCATTAATGCATGTTGAACCAGAACCATCAACTATCTTTGCATTATTTATTAAAATATCATATTTTTCCATGCCATTTAATATGAGCTTTCTGCGTTTAACTTTTAGCATTTTTTATTTTTATCCAAAAAAATTTATATAATTTTCTCTCTTTTCTTAATAATCTTTAAGATCCAATAATCATTAAAATAATTCATTATAGTTACTCCTGAAAAGAAAATAATTACTTCATAATAATACCCAACTAAATAAATCAAATAAAAAACAGGTATTAATAGCAAAGTTTCAATTATCATTACTTTTAAAGCACCAAATTTTTTAAATAATTTAGAGTTAATCGGATTTACTTCGATACTAACATGCTTATATTTAGTAAAAGCCTCATAATTAATACGCACTAAATCCAATCTTAGAATTATTACAATTATTGTACATATTGCCATAAAATAGAAATCCATGTTTTCACCTTTCTACAATAATAACGGATTAATATATAAATTAAGAATTTTAAATGGTAAAAAAGTCTTAATCAATATATAGAAGTGCAGGATTTTTTGATTCAATTAATTTATCCACATTAAACAGTTTGGCATATAATAGAGGAAAAAATCTAGCAATATCTGTAAGTGAAAGCAAACCTACTAATTCACTATCCTTGTAACCACTTAAAACTGGTAATTTTTTAATCTTATTAAAGACCATCAACTGAGCAGCAAACTCAAGATCAGCTTCAGGCATTGTTGTTAAAAGAGGAGTAGTCATAACTTCACTAACCATTAACTTATTAGGGTTTTTATCTTTAGACACGACTCTAGAAATTATGTCTCCCTTCGTAATTATGCCCACAACAACATTATTTTCAACAACTACAAGACTACTAACTTGTAAATAAGCCATCATTCTAGCAGCATTTTTTACAGAAAGATCCGAATCAACTATCATTACATTACGAATCATAGCGTCTTGTACTTGTAGCCTCATTTAAACCAGCTATGAGGGAAATATATTGAAAAATAGATAAAATAATTATGGATCTTAAAACTATATTAAAAAATAATTAAAATAGAATTATTTTTAATTTCTAAGACTAATAAAAAACTCTAAAAAATTAATTATTTAAATCGATTTAAATGAATTAAAAATTTTTGTTATCCTTAATGTTACCCAACTTTTTTCCAATATTTCTGATTTTTTGCTTATTTTATTATTTGGAAAATAACTTGTATGCCATGAGCCATCTTCTTCTTGATGTTCTTTAAACCATTGAAGCGCTTTCTGAACATCAGGATCATCTGCCTGAAATCCGAACTGAATTAATGACTCTAAGCTTGTAATTAAGTTTGGCCACCAGTGTATGAACCTAACCCAATAATTTTTATTTTTATAGCTATTATAAGCATCTTCTTTAAAGAAACGTGATTTCAGTAGATTTGCTGCGTGTAGTGCTGAGGGGTTTTTTCTCCATTTAGGATGAGCTGCGAAAGCTCTTAAAACCATATCTGTACAGTTATGACTAAAAGGTCTGGTTTTATCAGGTTCAATAGGGTCTGCTGGTGAACTTGTTAATGAAATTAATCTTTTTATTCCCCCACCTGGAGGACGAGTTAATATTGGCACAATCCATCCACCATCGTTTTGACGAATCGACAAAAGCCATCTGAATGCTAGCTCTATTCTTATGTCATCTATGTATCCTGCTTTTATGAGTAAAGCTGTTACTTCACCTGTATAATAAGTTGCATATTGATCACCAATGAACCCCCTGAAATCACCTTCAAGAGTCTGGGTATTAAAAATAAATTCTGAACATGAAGCAATTTGATGATGATTATTATTTAATTCATATCTTTCGATTAACAATCTAAACCGTTTAAATGTTTCAATTAATTTATTATGATATAGAGGGTATCCGCCTTCCTTCCCCCATGATCCATCTCTATTTTGATTCTTAAGCAGTTTTTTTACTTCAGGAAGAACCCATATTTTTTTGATATTATCAACAGATTCATTTAGTAAATCTCTTTTTGTAAAATAATTAATCGCTATTCCTGAGTTTAGTAAATAGGGTATAGGATTTTTATTTAATTGAGGGATCATTAATATTGTCTATTTTTATTAAAATATTTAAAATTGATTGATTTAATAAATAATTATTTGTACAACGCATTAAAGAAGAATTTGAAGGTTGCTTCAGTCATAGCTCTTGATATTGGAGAGAATCCATATAGAATAGCTTTTCCTTTACCATACTTTGCTTCAATGATTGCTGCTTTATTGCTAAGGTATTTTTCCCCTATAAGCCAACCTGTTTTAAGTATTTGTTCTTCTGGATAACTAGCAACAATTGAATAGTCGTCATTTTTAGGTGTATTTAGTATTTCGAAAGCTACATCATTTCTTTTAAATAGAATGTTTGTGTTCTTGGATACCCCATAAGTTAATGGATGTGTTGTATCAATATCGATTTTTAGTGTTGATCCTGGACAAAAGAACTCCTTAGCATTGATATCTTTAATTACATTTCTAATTGGTAACTTCAGTTCTTCTAATGCAAATATACATGCTTCTGAAAGAGTAATAAGTGTCCCTCCAGCTTCAACAAACTCTCTAATTTTTTCAGTTCCTTCTTTTCCGATTCCGCTTCTAAATTCTGGAGGGTATTTCGGTTGAACATATTTTGGATTAGTTTTCCTATAATGTTCTTCAATACCTTCACCTGTAATCATGCATTTAATATCACCTGGAAATATGATGACATCAAATTTTTCAATTAATTTACCTTCTTTAACTTCTAAATCTAAAAGAGTTTTATATTCAAAATTATATTCTCCGTCGAATAACCATCGAAGCCAGCCCTCTTCCATGTTACCTCCAGAATAACGTTGGTAAAGACCTATCTTAAGAGATTTAAGTTGCTTTTTTTCAAAATTAATTACTTTAGGTGATATAAAAGAAATATGGTGTTGTTGGGAGAGTGCTTTTATTTCTTCTTCTATTCCTTCCTGATGGGGTATATAAAAAGAACCTATAGTCATTTTTTCTACGGATTCAAGTATTCTATATACTAACTTACCTTTCTTCAATAACTTGTTAATAACTGAATAACTTTGATTTAATTTTACGTTAAGAAGATAACCATTATTATTCGAAACTATTTTTGGTTCTGGATATTGAATGTCTTTAGATTCTACAAATTCTCCCTCAATCGGTTCAGTAACTTCAATTATTTTTACACCCCAGAAATCTCCAAAATAATTTGATGCAAGATCATACGGTGCTAAAGGTGTTCCATCATTTCTTCTTGACCATGGACCATCATGATAATATGATTGTTTAAGTAATCTCAAAATGTATGGTCGCGATATTTGAGATGTAAAAATGATATATGTTCCTTTAGGATATGTTACTCCTTCATATTTAAAATTTTTATTTGCTTGATGTATGTTTACATCAGCTAAATTAAGAACTTTTAGAAGCTTTATTGTAGTTAATTCGTCATGTTGGTCTGGTGATATTATAAATGCATAAGGTGGCTGATTTTCTCCAGCAACTATTTGTCTCTCTGCTTTAAGTACCATGTTCCTTAAAATCCTTTCACGGAAATTTGATGCAGCATTTAGAGTAGCAAATGCAGCGATTTTTTGTTGCTCTACAATATCTCTAAGCTTCCACCACCCTCCTTCCCAAGGATGAGGAAAATTCATCTGTATTCTATTCTCAGGTCTTCCTCTCCTTGAAGCTTCTAATTGTTGTTTATGAATGAAAATGGGTGATGCTAAGTTTGCACTTGCAGATTCTGTTAACATTCCACATATCCCATGCATACAAGGTGATTCATCCCAGTATGGTCCACCATCTGCTGGATAACTTGCTTGTGTTTCTATCCCTTTTTTACCTGCAGCTTCAAGTTCTAAAATCATTGATGCCCCATATAATTGCTGCTCAGTCCAAACCAGTGGATCAATATATTCATAAAGAGGATCCATATGAGGCGGAATATAGAAACGTGCAGAATAGCTTCCCATATGATGAAAATCAACTTGTGCTTGAGGATACCAATCTTTAAATAAAATCTTTGTAAGCATTTTAGACTCCGCTTGAGTTATGTGGAAAGCATCTCGATTATTATCATGACCAACATATTTATTGTAAAGAAAGGGCAAAGGACCTCCTTCATATTCAGTATCTAACCATTTGTTATACCAGTCAACAACCATGATATTGCCATCAGGATTTGAGCTTGGAACAAGAACTAAGACAGCGTTATCTCTTATTTTTTGTGTTACTTGATCATTTATGGTAGCTAATTCATATGCTAATTCTGAACACATTTGTGTACCGCCAATCTCCGAAGCATGTACACTCATCGTCATAGAAACAATTGTTTTACCATCAACAATCATTTTTTCTATTTCATCCTTACTTAATCCCTTAGGATGAGACAGTTTTAAGCTAATTTCTCTAATTTTATCTAAATTTTGAATATTTTGAGGAGATGAAATATACGCAACAATAAATGGATTACCCATCGTAGTTTTTCCAATCTCCTCAACTTTGATGCAAGGAGAGTTCGAAAGAATTTCAAAATATTCTATAATTTTATCCCAACGAACCAATTTTTTGTCAGAACCAATTTTAAAACCATAGAACTCTTCAGGGGAAAGTATCTGTGTTTCCATAAAAAACATTCATTTATCTTGTTTACTTAAAATTTGTGTATAAAAAAATAAAATTTTTAAAGTAATCGTATTTCTTAAAAAGTTGTTGATAAATAGAATTATTGATTTAATTGAGGAAGCACGGGGTTTATAACTCGATTTGTGATGTTAAAGGAATTCTTGTTGGTCATTTTACTGATGATGCAATTCTTTCAGGAGTAACTGTAATTATTGCAGAACATAATGCAATTGGTGGAGTTGATGTAAGGGGTAGTGCCCCTGGAACATGGGAGACAGATTTGCTTAATTCAATAAATCTTATTGATCAAATTAACGCTGTTACTCTAACAGGTAATAGTGTTTATGGGTTGGATTCAGGTGTAGGAGTTAGAAAATGGTTGACAGAAAAAGGATACGGGTATCCTATTGGTACTTTGAAAGTCCCAATAGCTCCAGGAGCTGTAATTTTTGATTTAAACCGAGGCAAAACTAAGGAACACCTAAACATAGAGTCAGGGTATAAAGCATGTCAAAACGCAATTTCTGGTAAAATAACTGAAGGGAATATCGGTGCAGGAACAGGAGCTGTTTCAGGTGGTTTAAAAGGAGGCGTAGGTACAGCGAGTGAAGTATTAGAAAACGGAATCACTGTTGGAGCTATCGCTGTAATAAACTCTGCTGGAAAAATATTTTATCCAGAGACAGGAGCAATTTATGCTCGACATCTTGAACTTGGTAATGAATTCGGTAAATTGAAGTCAAATATTATTCTTGGTACCCCGACTTATTCAATTCCTACTAGCATTGGTGCAAATACTACAATAGGTGTTATCGCGACGGATGCAAAATTAACCAAGACTCAATCCAATAAAATAGCTCAAATGGCTCATGATGGAATAGCCAGAGCAATTTATCCATGTCATACAATGGGTGATGGAGACACTATTTTTGTTATGGCTACAGGAGAAAAGAATCTTTCTAATGACAAAATATTAAGAGAAATAACTTTGTTAGGTTCAGTTGCTGCAGATGTATTTGCTAGAGCTATAGTTAAAGGTGTTTTAGCTGCAGACTCGGTTGGTAAATATAAAAGCTATAAAGACTCATACCCTGATTCTTTTGAAAATTAAATGTTTTGTTTAGAGGTTATTGTTTTAAAAAATTGTTTTATTTCTTTTTCAGTGAAAACTCCAATTTCCTT
Organism: Candidatus Bathyarchaeota archaeon; assembly: GCA_016930055.1. Classification (GTDB taxonomy): domain Archaea; phylum Thermoproteota; class Bathyarchaeia; order TCS64; family TCS64; genus UBA8941. The sequence continues at coordinate 46,361 of JAFGHP010000020.1, forward strand.
TTTTGTTTCAAATTCTTTAATTTTTTTTCAATTGGTATTTTAGTATTAAAAGATATCTCTTCAACTGTTTTGTAATGTATTTTACGAAGTCTCTTTAAAGCTACTCCATAATAAGCTAAACCACCTTTAGTGGCTAATAAATATTTAAATCCTTTCCAAGAAGGGCATCGTCTAATTTTAATACTTATTTCGCCGTTATCATTTTTAAATAATTTAAATCTTCCTTCTAATGCTGTTTTATTAGGCTCTAACACCAATTGTTGAAGAATATATTTTGAAGCAATACATAATCTTTTAGCTATTATCCAAAATTCTAAACTATGCCCTCCTGGTACTATGCTGTGTATTAATTCATGTTTAATAAGTTCTTCAACTTTTTTTTGAGGGGTTTTTGCTTAAGAATAAGGTTCACTAATGTATATTGCTTCTCCAGTATTCTCGCCTTCATAATCGTTACTCTGTATAATAATTATTTCAAGAGGATTTATTTTTCTAAAAGTTATATATTTTTTAATAATATCTTTTTCAATATTAAATAAAGCTTTAAGCATTTAATATTATAGTTATGGCATTGCTTCTTCTCTAATCTGAACTGTTGATCCGCAGTTTTTACATTTAATTATTATACCTCTAAGAAACTGTTTTTTCTCTTCTATACAATCATTACATATTTGACCACATTTTGGACAATGATAGGATACCTTTCCCCATTTTGGGGGCATACCTCCTTTTGCTTCTATAAGACATCTATAATCTGTAAAGAAAGTGTCATAGCAATCTCCACATGCTTTAGATATTGGCAAAGTCTCATCTTTTTCTCCTTTTGCTTCTCTTTCTAAGCAACTTCTACAGGTAATAAACGCATATTTTCCACATAAGGTACAAGCTTCATTTGCTGCCAAAAGACAACTTTTACAAACATATCCTCCAGGGTTTAGTAATGATACGCAGTCTTCGCAAAGATCATATTTTCCACAGCGCATACATTTTATTCCAGTACCGGGTTGTATTGGTTTCCCACAAATTGGGCAATTATGTGTTACTACATCCTGTTTTTGAATGTCTGGTCTAATGAAATGGAAAGAAGTCCCACAGCTTCTACAATAATATTGATCTTGGGAGGTTGTTGTTACTTCGTTAGATCCACAATTTGGGCATCTTATCATTACTACAGTCATTTTTTATTCCTCTTTTTTTGCTTCCCATTTTTCTTTTAGTTTTTTATAGGTTTCTTCACTAATTTCACCTTTAGCGAGTCTTATATCAAGACCATCAAGAACCTCTTGTATGTTTTCTTTATTTTTTGTATTTTCCTTTTCTTCTTTTGGTTTTGATATATTTGTATTTGCATCTGAATATTTTGGGAACATTTGTTGTAAAGAATTCTTAATATCTTTGGGTATGCTATTATCTTTCATTAATACGCCAAAAAATACAAGGGGCATAAGTAAATCGCCTCCAATTAATGAGCCTTCTCCACTTGGTTTTTCTGCATATTTCATGAGTGCTTCAGCTGCTTTATATTGAACAGGATCTACGCCAGCTTCCCGCATTTTTCCTAGAATTTGCGCTGTAGCGGTTCCAGTCTGAATTAATGCTTGAGCTTCTTTAGAGGCTATTAGGGGTTTTCTTAATGCACTTATTACATCATCTGGTAAAAGAAAATTTGGGATTTCAACGCTTCTAAACTCAAGACCGATATCACCGAACATTTCATCAAGTTTAACACGTGCAACACTAACGAACATGTCTCTTTCAAGGTATAATGATTGAACATCGTAATGTCCCATTTCTGCTCTCATTATACTGTTTAGTTGATCTCTTAAGAAAACTTCAAGATCATTTGAAAAATACAGTTCTTTAGCGGTTACTAAATTTATAATAAATTTTTCTGCGTTCGAAACACGTAAATATACTACACCATTAGCTCCTAATTCTACTCCATCTGATGTTAAAGTTCTTAGACCAAATCTTATTCTTTGTATTCCAGTATCTACCCAAATAAAATCCATTTTTCCTACTACAGGCATTCTTGAAAGAAGCCACCTACCTGGAGGAACCACTGCATAAAGTTTTCCGTCTCTTAAAAAAATTCCTGACTCATACTCCTTAACTAAAACAACTTTAAGGAACCTCATTTGATTACTTGGTAAATGATATATTAATCCTGGATTAAGCATATGATTCCATTCAGTATGACTTCCGCCCTTCTCATTTGCTGGAATTATCCCTAATGCTGATAGAATGCTTGACATTTTAAACCTCCGAGAAACCTGTTCTTGAAAGTCGTTCTCTTTCCAATAAAAGTTGGTCTAATGGTTGAAGGCTACGTTTAATTTCGATATTATTAAAATTTTCTTCACCTAGAAGATTTTCAGTATAGGTTTTTAATGAAGAATATAATTTTTCTGAATGTTGAACAATAGAGTCATCTATGTCAATAATTTTTTCAAGAACCTTTTTATCAATTTTAATAGGACTCATCATCGGAAAATAGCTGTATGCTTGTGTTTTTATTCGATCTTTAACTAAATGTATATCTTTTCTAGAATCTTCTAAACTCCTAATTAATTCTCTATTCCTTTTATCAACTGCTCGTTTTAAAAGATTGTTTAATGAAGACTCACACTCTGTCAAATATTTGACAGCTTCGTCTCGGACACTTCTATCCCATTCTCTTAACTCTTCTTCTATTTTATAATGACCATAACCTGGTATGAATTCTAAAATCCTTTTCCGTAGAGTCATTCTTTTTGCTTTTTCTACAACCAATTAAATCCAATCCTTATAATATAAAATTAATATAATATGAATTAACTTAATTAGATTTTATGTGAATTATAAAAATATTTTAAAATTTTTTTATCTTCTAACAATTATGAAAATAATTATTAAAGCAATGACTGCAATTATTTGAAAAATTTTTATTAAGGTACCATTCCTTTCCCAAATTAATAATTTGCCATTTAATACTTCTAATGGGTTTTTCGAAATTAGTAAACGGTATAAATATTTAGCTTCTTCAATTGTGTATAGTCTTCCATCAATTTCTAAATTACCTTTCTTAGTGATTCTGAATTTATGGCCTTTTATCCATACTTGGTCAATAAACCTAGTTTTTAGCCATAATTCAAAATCCTCTATCTCAGGTTTTTCTTGATACATTTCTATCACTTTATTTTTATACTAATATAATGGAGTTCGTTCACTCCTTTTTGCGTAGTTTTGAATACTCCATAATTTAGTATATTTTCGTTGCTTATCCATTTATATACATCGGGACCATAAATTTTAACCTTGTTTTCAATGAAATTTAATACTACGTTTTCCATCGTATCTTTTTGTTGAAGATTAATGTATGTTATATTAGAGACTTGTATGAATACTTCTGCATTAATTGCAGTTACGTTAATAGGTGTGTAACCATTTTCTGTAAAAATGTTATAGGTATCATTGATTCTTTCTTCTTCACCTGGTTGTACGATTGGTGCTTGTTGAGTTAGACTATAAAATGCTACTGAGGAGTCAATACCTATTGCTACATCTCTAGTTAAAGCATCTACAACACCTATAAAGGGCATCTTTGAAATTATTCCTCCTCCAGAAGTTATGTAAACGGGTATAAAATAGTATAATTTTTGATTAATTCTATAGAGTAAAACATTGCCTAACTTATAGTTACTACCAAAAAGTGTAAGCTTTTCACGAACTTCGCTGTTTGTTTGGAATGCACTAACTGCTCCTGTTGGTCCAATTAATGATGATGTTCCATTGCCTGATGTTACTTTTAAAAGTTGTATCTCACCAAGTTTTGTACCACTTCCTATAATATACATTCCTGCAAGGTTTTTTCCTGCTGAGCTAACATATTCAGCTAATTGGACTCCAACAAATAATACTTGATTATCTTCAGTTAATAGAATGTAGTTGACTTCTGTGCTAGGTGGTCTTTCGAAAAAGTCTGATCCTGAACGCCATACATATGGGTCTGACACATGATAGACAAAATCAATGTCGAGCTGTCCTTTTATGTCAAACATTACACTACCAAGTAATGCTTCAGGGTATCTTAATTGAGGTACTAACCATTCTGGTATGGATCCCCAATTTGAATAATAATTTTTGTAAAAGGTTGCTAGAAAACCATCATCTTCTCCTACAGTATAGCATGACATTTCGCCATCTTCCACATTAACTAAAATTACTGCAAAAAATCTGTAATAATCACTTGCTACGAATCTTGAATTCATCTTATATTGTATGTAAACTTGTATCGCATAATATACAGTATTATTATTTGCTACAATATAGGGATCTGGATCAATTTTTAATCCATCAATTAGAATTTTTTCAGCTCTATTCACAATATCTCTGTTATATAACATCTCAATTGATTCTTGTGGAGGTGCAAAAGCAAATCCGAGCTGTCCTTGAGCTAAAAACCACATCATTCGTTGCCATCCTGAGAGAGTGTAATCTGATTCTCCACGATAGGTGATGTTTTCAACTTCGTTGAAGCCTTTTACTTTAATATAAACAGTATCAGATATTTCTTCACCATAATATATTTCAGGTTCTTTTGTCAAATGTAATGCTTCTGTGATCGGAACAGATTCGCCTGAATGACTTTCAATAGCAAAAATATTCGATGCATGGGTATAAATTAGTTGATGGCTGATCCAGTCTTCACTTGGATATTTAATTGTAGTTGGTGAAATCCAGTATTCTTTTCCGTAAACATATACTATATCTGGTGTAATAATTTTTAGCCAATTTACTGGTATTAAATTTACCATTCGAGTTAAAGCAGATTCATAATCCCATTGCCTAACTACGCTAAGTATTTTTGTTTCATTCCCAACCGGATAATCTTCTATTGGACGAGTTACAATTGAATCAATACCTGATGCCCATTGTGTAGCATCAATTTGTTTTGATGTAAAAGGATACCATTCATAGGCTACCCAATTGTTGTTCCAATTAAAATTATATAAAGCAATTATTCCAGCATTTATAGCAATAATCCCAATCAGAATAATAATTGAACCTGTTACAATAATATTTTGTCTTCTTAATTTAGTAAACTGAAGAGGTGTTACCCCTCGATCAAGCAAAATAGATATTAAAATGAAACTGAATAATAGTGTTAATGCAATATAATAGTAATGAGGGGTAGTTATGTCCATCCTCCAGTAAGGAGAATCAAATATAAATGCCAAGGTTATTAAAGAGAAAATTATGAAGATATTTCTCATTCCAGTGGAATACTTTGCGTTTATAAATTCTTTAATTGATTTTAAAATTAATCTTAACGAAATTACCCCAAAAACAGTCAATATTAAAATGAATATTAGTCGATATTGTACTTCCATTGTTGGCATTAAATTAATTAATTCTCCACTTGTTACAGGTTGTATTGCTAATAAAAATATTCTAGGGACGAGAGACCAATCACCTATACCACTTATAATCATATAAAAAATATTCATAAAAGGACCAATAAACGGAATTCTCATAGAAGAAACCATTAATGAAAAAGCTAAGAACCATTTAATTACTTGCCAAAATAACCATAGAAGCTTTTTTTGTTTTAACACAATAGTTGGCATTGAAAAATTTGTAGGAATGCCTGAAGTTGCTGCTGTAATTTTTATATATTGTTGAATGCTGTTATAAACTTCGAATAAATCACTTTTACCTATTATTGGATTAATTGTTAATAAAGCCAAAAAGCCTGCAATGAGAAAAAGGTAATTATTATAAAAGACTGTTTGAAACCAATTTATATCTGCTTTTTTAAAATACATTGTTTGATTAATATTAAAATCTAGATAAACATAAAGCCCGAAAAAAATTGTTATTAGTAATAAAATGGACAGTATTATCCAAATTTGATTACGTTTAATATACCCAGGTTTTTTAAACAATCATAATAGCTCCTATCTGTTATTATCTAATATTATATGATTGCATATGTACTTGTATTTTATTAATATCTCTATTAAAGAATATTTGATAAAGATATTTATATTAATTACAAATTGTACTTGTTTCAAGAGCTTATTACTACTGAGTTGGATTTAAAAAGTAAGTTTTAGTCACCTTTTTCGATATTAATGGATGAATTAAAAAAAATATTTAATCAGAATCTTGATGATGTTTTAAATAAAATCAATATTGAAAGCGTAAATATTGAAAAGAAAGTCATTAAATGGCGTCGAATAATTCATCAAAACCCGGAACTGGGTAACAGAGAATATAAAACAGCTGAACTCGTTGCTCAACATCTTGAAAAAATAGGATTAGAAGTTACTAGAAATGTTGCTTATACCGGTGTAGTTGGTCTTCTTCGTGGAAATAGATCTGAACCTGTAGTGGCATTAAGGGCAGATATGGATGCTTTACCTATTAAAGAAGCACTTGATTTACCTTTTTCTTCTAAAATAACTACAATTTATAATGGTGAAGAAGTGCCAGTTATGCATGCTTGTGGACATGATGCTCACACTGCAATTTTAATGGGCGTTGCAGAGGTTTTATCTAAAATATCTTCAGATATTCCTGGCACTATTAAATTTATTTTTCAACCATCAGAAGACAGTCGACCAGATGGCGAGGAGGGAGGAGCAAAATTAATGATAGATAAAGGAATCCTTGAAAACCCTCAAGTTAATGCAATTTTTGGTTTACATGTTGTTCCTTTTCCAGTTGGAAAAATCGGTGTACGTGAAGGGGGTTTAATGGCGGGTGTTGATAATTTCTGGATAAAAGTTAAAGGTAGAGCAACACATGGAGCAATGCCATGGACTGGAATAGATCCAATACCTATTGCAGCTCAAATAATTCTTGGTTTACAGAACATTATTAGTAGACAAATAGATTCAACTCAAGATTCTGCAATATTAACTATCGGAAAAATTCATGGCGGAGAGCAACCTAACATGATACCAAATGAAGTACAAATTATAGGCACGGTTAGAACTTTTAATGAGGCTTTAAACTCTTTCATTAGAAAAAAGATAGAATTAATTTCTGTGAATATTGCAGACAGTTTTGGTGCTTGTGCTGAGGTTACTTTTTCCAACGAAAAATCACCAGTGACTTATAATGATGCTGAATTAACAAAAAACATGTATCCTTTCATTGAAAGAGTTGTTGGTAAAGAAAATATTTTCAACCCAAATCCAATACCGGTTGGTGAAGATTTTGCTTATTATCAACAAAAAATACCTGGACTTTTTCTTTTACTTGGTACAGCCCCTATAGATGAACATTTAGTTGCATTGAACCATTCTCCTTACTTTTACGTTGAAGAAAGCGGATTAATACAGGGAATAAAAACTCTATCTTATTTAGCATATAGTTGGTTAGAACAAAAAAAATAAAAAAATTAATTTTTTAAACTAAGTTAAAAAGAATTTACTCGTCGTAATCGCTTGCTCCGGGTGCTCCACCGGGGCCTCCTGGGCCACCGGGACCGCCACTACTCTTTGCTGCTACTACGTCATCGATTCTCAGAATCATGCTAGTGACTTCTAGACCTGATTTGATTGCTTGTTTCTTTACAACCATTGGTTCTATTACTCCTTCGTTTAGCATGTTTTTTACTCCTCCTTCGAAGACGTTTACACCCATAACTATACCGTTTTCATTTTCGTGAGCTGCTTTCATTGATACTAATGTGTCCAATATGTCTAATCCTGCGTTTTCAGCGAGTGTTCTTGGTATAACTTCTAAAGCATCTGCAAAAGCTTCAATAGCTAATTGTTCTCTACCACCAATTTGACGTGCGTAACTTCTAACTTCTTTAGAGAGCTCCATCTCGATAGCTCCGCCTCCTGGAACCATCTTAGGTACTTCAGCGACATCACTTACTACATATAATGCATCATTTAGGCTTCTTTCTGCTTCATCCATCATTCTTTCTAATCCTGCACGTATAAAGATTGCAACTGATGAGGGGTTTTTACATTCTTCTACAAAGATCATTTTTTCGTTGCCAATTTTTCTTTCTTCAACTAGTCCACACACACCTAAATCGGAGGTTTTTAAGTCTGCTAAGTTATTAATCACTTTTCCACCCGTAGCTTTGGCTAGTTTTTCCATGTCGCTTTCTTTTAGACGGCGAGCTGCCAGCATACCACTTTTAGATAGGTAATGTTGAGCTACATCATCGATGCCTTTTTGACAGAATAATACGTTTGCTCCGGAACTTACGACGGTGTCAACCATCTTTTTTAGCATTAATGCTTCTTGGTCAAGGAAAGCTTTGATTCCTTCAGGGGTTCTTATTCTGATTTCTGCGTCAATTTCTGTTTTCTCGATCTCTATTGCTGTATTTATTAAAGCAATTTTAGCATCTTTTATTTTTTTGGGCATTCCATCATGTACAACTTCTTTATCGACAATTATCCCGCTTATCAATTTAGTTTCTTGAAGACTTTTTCCTTCTTTTTTGACTATTTGAATATTATCCACGTCTGCTATTGTTTGTCCGTCTCTTTTCTGAACGATTTGTTTTATTGCATCAACAACTATCTCTGAGAGGTGATCTCTATCAGTGGAGACTGTTTTACTCCTCATCGAGGTACTGGCTAATTTTATTAAGGTATCTCTATCATCCAAGTTAACGTCTAATGCTATCTTTTCTAGGTATTCCAATGCTTTATCGGCTGCTTTCTGATAACCAGAGATAATGATTGAAGGGTGGATCTCTTGTTCAAGAAGACCATCTGCTTTTTTGAGTAATTCTCCTGCAAAGATTACTGCGGTTGTTGTTCCATCTCCAACTTCTTTGTCTTGAGTTTTAGCGACTTCAATAACCATTTTTGCTGCTGGGTGTTGTACATCGATCTCTTCAAGGACTTTTGCTCCATCGCTCGTTATTGTTATATCTCCTAAACTATCGATTAGCATTTTGTCCATGCCACGTGGTCCTAAAGTGCTTTTTAATACTTCAGCAATTATTTGACCAGCCATCATGTTACTTCTACGAGCTTCTTTTCCTCTATTTCTTTTAGTGTCTTCTTTTAGGATTATTACCGGTTTTCCACTCATGCTTGCCATTTTTTTCACCTCACATTGGGGGCATGCCACCAGGCATTCCACCCATTCCTCCCATTCCGCCATAGCCTCCTTCACCGCCAGGTGGTGTTTTTGGTTTTGTAGAAGCAATAATATCATCAATTTTTAGTAATAGTGTTGCTGCTTCAGTAGCTGATTTTATTGCTTGTGCTTTAACTGCTTTAGGTTCGAGTATTCCTTTTTTCTCCATATCAATGATTTTTGATTCAAAAGCTTCAATTCCGGTCCATATTTCACCGTTAGCATGGCGACTCTGTAATTCAGCTAATGCATCTATTGGATCCATACCTGCGTTTTCTGATAAAGCGTTTGGAATTACTTCAAGTGCATCAGCAAAAACTGCTACTGCTAAACGTTCTCTGCCTTTTAATTTCTGAGCATAATCTCGGATTCTTAAAGCGATCTCTACCTCTGAAGCGCCTCCACCAGCAACAATCTTTGGCTCTTCAACAACGTCTTTTACTACACATAAAGCGTCGTGAAGGCTACGTTCTGCTTCATCTACTACTCTTTCTGATCCACCACGGATTAGTATGCTAATGGCTTTTGGGTTCTTGCATCCTTCAACAAAAATTAATTTATCTGATCCAATCTTTCTCTCTTCGACTAATTCAGAAAAGCCACTATCGTTTGTAGATAATTCTTCTATATTGGATACTACTTTAGCTCCTGTTGCCTTGGCTAAGGCTTCCATGTCACTTTTTTTAAGTCTTCTTGCAGCCATAATTCCTTCTCTAGCTAAAAAGTGTTGTACCATATCATCGATGCCTTTTTGACATAGAAGAACAGTTATTCCTGCCTCCTTAATTTTTGCAACCATATCTCTCATCATGTGTTCTTCTTCATCTAGGTATTGTTGCATTTGTTCTGGTGTTTCAATGCTAATTTTACTTGTAAACTCAGTTTTTTCGATTTCTAATGCGGCATCTAGTAAACCAATTTTAGCGTTTCTAACGAGTTTTGGCATGTCACTATGGACGACATCTTTGTCAATGATTAATCCATTTATCAGAGTAGTATCTGTTAAGCTACCGCCTGGCTTTTTTTCTACTTTAACCATGTCAAGGTCAACTTTCCAGCCTCCATTAATATCCTCAGCTACTTGTAATATCGCATTTGTTGCTAATTCTGCTAAATAGCCACTATGTCCAGATACAAGTTTTGTTGACATCGTAGTTTTTGCTACTCTTTTTAGGGTCTCTTTATCTTTTGGTTCAACTTTTATTGCGATTTCGTCTAGTATTTTTAATGCTTGCTCTTGTGCATCTCTAAAACCATCAATTATTATTGTTGGATGAACCTTTTTATCGATAAGATCTTCTGCTTTTCCTAGAAGTTCACCAGTTAAAACAGCAACAGTTGTAGTACCATCTCCAACTTCAGAATCTTGTGTTTTGGAGACTTCCACCATCATTTTAGCTGCAGGATGTTGAATATCCATCTCTTTCAACATTGTAGCACCATCATTTGTGATAGTTACATCACCAAAACTATCAACAAGCATTTTATCCATGCCTTTTGGGCCTAAGCTTGTTTTGATTGCTTCAGAGACTATTCTTGCAGCCATAATGTTGTTGCTTCTGGCATCAGACCCTCTAGAACGCTCAGTACCTTCTTTTAAAATATATATTTGTTGATTTGGGTCACTCATAGATTATTCACCTTACATACTATTAGTGCACAACTGGATGTGTTAACATCATATACAACTATTTGTAATTCTTCACACATTTAACAGTTTACCACCTTTAGTTGTAAACCATAAGTTGTATTCTTAATCTGATTAAAAACATTTCGGTAATTTAAATAATAAGAATTAGACTTCTAGAAAAACAATATCACCTTCGATTTTAACAACACCATCACTTTCTAGTTTAATGATAGTATCTTTTACTAACTCTTCTGATATGTCCAATGTTTTTGATAATAATTGAATACTGATTGGTCCTTGATCAACAAGGTAATGAATAATTTGTTTTTTCTTATAATCTACATCTTCTAAAGCTTCTTGTGTTGCCCCTAAAGCCAGATTTCTTATGTATAATAGTCGTGCTCGGCGTTTTTCTAAACTTTCTAATTCTTCATCAATAATTTGTATAACTTGTTTAAGTTCTGAAATATCATCAACATTAATTTTATCATTATCTAGGTTAATCACTTGTTCTTCTAATTGATTCATATAATTGTCTTGTTGTATCCAATGGTTAGGATTATTAAAACTAATTAACCGCTCATTGTAAAGATTTGGGCTAAAATCAATTTGTAAACTATAAAATTTATTTATTTGAAAAACATTCTTGTCAGCACCAAATCTGCTTTTCTCTCTAATTACATTAACTAATTCTGCATCTTGAATTATTTTCAAATGTTTCGCTGCTAACTGTTGAGCAATATTTAATTCGTTACTTAACCTAAGGGTATAATCTGGACCCTGACTAAGTTTTTTTATAATACTACGTCTAACAGGATTACCTAAAATACCTACCAAAGTCTCGAAGTCTTTTTTAACAACTTTATTAACTTCAGACATTGGATATAAACCAAAAGTTGTAAACCAAATTACCATTTAAACTTTATGTAGCAAATCAAAATATTTTAAAAAAAATTACTATATAATGTCAAAAGAAACCTCTAATAATTTTTTATTTAATCTAAATCTACTTTTTTGAATTTTTATTTCAACAATTTCTCCTGTTTTTTGCGTGTGTTTTTTATTACAAGTATTAATATTCCAACCAGGAATTTCAACAATTTTTAATGTAGTTAATCCTGGGGGTAGAGGAAAAAGATCATATATTATGTCTCCCCATTTTTTCTCTGCTTCAATTTTTGATAATTCATGAATTTTTATTTTGATATCCTGTTTAATAATTTCATTTGAAGTTTTTTCGATAAGGTTAATTTCTTCATCAGTTGGTTTCCTATCAAATTGCACAGCAATTCCACCATGTAAACCAGAAGCATAAACACTTGAAGTCCATTTAGCTCCAAGAATTTTTTGTATAGCACCTTTAACTATATGTATTGCAGTATGAGTTCGAATCTCGATATCTGAAGACATATTATTCTACATAGGATGTTCTCTAACTAATATATTTAATTTTTATTTTTATAGAAATTTAGATGTTTAAATTTTTTTTATAAAATGAAAGTGCCCAAGTGTAGATTGCCATAAGCGATTTTCAGGTCTGTTTTACACCGTTCCCGGGTACGTCACGCGTGAACATGTAGTCGCTTGAGAAGTGTAGTTTTCTCAGCGAGCCTAAGCCTACCGAGTTCTTTACAGCCCACTCCTCATGGCTCTGCGATGCATAAGATCTTACGCTGTTTAGATCTTTAGTTCGCTCCCACTTGGGCAATCAATACACCTACTTATGTTCTATTAAGTAGTTATGTTTCACGAATAAATTATTTGGCTATTTTCTAAACTATTAATTCAATAGATTTTTGTAATAAAATAGTTAATAATATCTCTATTATTGGAGACAATGTATTCTTGGTGTGTTTATTGAAAAAAGATAGTCTGTAGATTAGATATTTAATATATTCATTTTATGTTAGTACCAAAAAATGAGGATGATATAGCGTTAATAAAAAAATTATTTTGATTAGGAAGCTAAACCTTAAAACCATATAATAAGGAGCTATAAAACATATGTTGAATCGCGATGAAGCAATAACTCTAGTCCGACAATATGTCACAAATGATAATCTAATAAAACATATGATTTCAGTTGGCGCAATTATGAAGGGATTAGCATTACATTTTAACGAAGATGCTGAGCTTTGGGAAGCTGTAGGTATTCTTCACGATATTGATTATGAGAAGGTTGGGCAAGATTGGGAAAAACATGGTGCTATTTCAGCTGAGATGGTTAAAGACTTATTACCTGAAAAAGGATTGTATGCGATTAGAGCTCATAATGAACAAACGGGTTATAGTCCTAAAAATTTAATAGATATCTGTCTTTATTCAGCTGATGCTTTATCAGGTTTAGTTATAGCAATGGGATTAATGTTACCAGATAAAAAATTGGCTAATGTTAAAGTATCAAGTCTCGTTAAGAGAATGAAAGATAAAAGTTTTGCTAGAGGAGTAAGTAGAGAGAATATAAATAGATGTTCTGAAGTTGGTTTAGAACTACAAGACTTCCTTCAAATTGGTTTGACATCTATGAAAGCAATTGCTTCAGAAATTGGTATGTAATTTTAAAAAAAACCCCCAAATGGGAATAATCCCGCGGTGATCCAAGAATAAAGAAGAGTATTAAAGATAACTCCAGCCCCTATTCTTCTTGTATAGTTGTTTAACCACCAAGAAGAAAAAGTTGATATAATCAACATTGGGATTATTGCGAATAAAAATTCTACAAAGAATGCTGCGAAACTTGGGATTAATCTTATTCCAAAAAAATACATTGGAATATATTGTATACACAATAAAATTATGTATGGAGAAATTTTTAGTATTAATGTCATTAAAAAATCAATTATTTTTGAATTATAAGGTAATCTTGCTCTATAAACGTGTAGGTAAAGTCCCTCTGATAAAAAATAAATTATATAAAACAATAAAAATTGTGGTAGAATTATTAATCTAGTTGTAGTTAAGACTGGGAGAATTGGTACAAATATTCTCACTTTTTGTAGCAAAAATAATTGTGAAAAACTAGATAAAAGATACAAACAGACTATTAGGAAAAGCGCTAAATATACATCTTTATATTTGAAAGATAAACGTATTACTTTCTGTAAGTCTTTATACTCTTTTAATCTTCTTTGGTTTAATAAATATAAAATTACTAATCCTATTAATCCTGTTGATAAAAGCCACCATGCCATTGATGAACCTATAAGCAATGTTGGAAAGGGGATTAATGCTCCAACAAGCATTGTGGGTATAAAAAGAATTACTCCTAGAAAACCCCAAGCAAATAACACTTCTTTTTCGCTCAAAAAACGGTGTTTAATTATAATCTCTTCGTTCTTTGTATAAAGAATTTTTTCATTAAATATCTGTGAAATAGGGATTATTGTTAAAATTAAAGTGGTTAATGCAAAAATTAGTGTAATTTCTCTAATAATATAAGTGAAACCCTTTATTTGTATGTTGTTTATATCTGAATAAAACGAAGAATTAAACCAATCCACAATATTATGTACTGAATATAAATCTAAAGGTTCTAACAGATGTATTGTAGATAATATTAGTAATTTTCTTGCGTTTCCAGAACTAAAGTCTCCATAAACTTGTTCTGAAATAATTTTTTCATTAGTATTAAATATGTGTCTTAAAGTAGGTTCAAGACTATCTATATTAAATAATACGTCGTGTTCACCAACAATAATTAACAAATTTTTGGGTAATGTTGCAGATAATGTATTTGAATTCGAAACATTATTGCTTCCACCTACTCCTCCTCCAATAAAAATTGTTGAAGTGATATTGATATTATTTAAAGCGAGTGTTCGTATAGCACCGGCTCCTAAACTATGACCGACTACTCCAATTTTTGTTTGATCAACATTATTCATTTGTGCTAAATAATTGAATGCTGCTTCAGCTCCTAATGTTGGATCTTCTCCTCCCAAGATACCGCCAGATTCGCCATGTCCAGCTAGATCTATAGTTAATGAGATGAACCCTGCTTTCGTTGTTTCTAAAGCGAGACCACTTAACATTTCTTTTGTGCAACTAATCCCATGAAGTATTAGAATTCCAGGTACTTTCGTGTCTGTATTGTAGACTATTTTTGGTATGTATAATCTGCCTGATATTTGATAATTGTTTGATTGAATTTTTATTTCTTTAACGATTATACTCTCATTGTCGGTATCTAATTTTTCAGCAAAACATACAGTATTTAGAAACAGTAAGAGTAGTAATATTAAAACTAAGTAATGGTTTTCTTTAATCTTTTCCATGTATTATCTTATTAAGTACTAGGTAAAAAACTGAGTTGTTAATTTATTCTTTTATTATTTTAACCTAATTGGATTGTTAATTCTTGGACTATTAATTCGGGTGTATTACTTTTTCCAGTCTTTATAAAGGTTATAAAACCTATTGATTCAAGAAATTTGAGATCATTATATACGTTTTTAACATTTCTTTTAAGAACTTTTGCCAGTTCATTTATTGAGGTAACGTGATTATCTGCAATGTAATCGCAGAGTTCTAGTTTTTTTAAGGTAAGTTTTTTTATTTTTTGCTCAGATATTTCGAATTCTTCATCTACATAGTACTCGAAGTCCTCTCCCTCATTTGCGGCATTTAATGCATGATTTATTCCACTCCATTCAACATAATCTATAAAACTTTCTCGATCTAAACGACCCCGTAAAAAATCTTCTTTAAGTTGATTTAATTTATCTCCATATTTTTTTTCTATTTTGGAGATTCGGATTAATGCTTCATTTAATGGTACTCTTTTTACTATTCGCCAAAGCATATATTATCATTGGTATTTAGACCAATAAATGTTTATAACTTTATGTCCTACGATCCCGTATAGATAAATAATGACATATACTGTAGAAAAAATTTCTAATCTAATATGGGAGGTCCCTAAAAATTCAGTACCTGGGATGAAGGTTCCAGCCAGAATTTATGCTGATGAAGACCTCTTATCTGCAATGAAAGAAGATGCAACCTTAACTCAAGCTGTAAATCTTACTCAGCTTCCGGGTTTACAAAAATATGGCATCACTTTACCTGATGGTCATCAAGGTTATGGTTTTCCAATTGGCGGAGTTGCTGCATTTGATATTGATGAAGGTATAATTACTCCTGGAGGAGTGGGATATGACATTAATTGTGGCGTACTTTTAATGCGTAGTGATCTGAAATATAAAGATATTAAACCAAAAATTGATGAATTAATTGACAGAATTTTTAATACGGTTCCATGTGGGGTAGGTGTCGGAAGCAAAATTAGGTTAAGTAACCAAGAATTAGATAGAGCAGTTACTGGTGGGGTAAGCTGGGCTATTTCTAAAGGGTATGGATGGTCAGGTGACGAAAAACATATGGAAGAAAGTGGATGCATGAAAGAAGCAAATCCAGATGTTGTAAGTGGAAGAGCAAAAAGTCGTGGTTCATCTCAACTTGGTACACTTGGTGCTGGAAACCATTTTCTTGAAGTTGCTAGGGTCCAAGAGATTTTTGATTCTAAAGTAGCGAAAGTATTCGGAATAACGGAACCAGATCAAGTAGTTTGTTGGATACATACAGGTAGTAGGGGTTATGGTCATCAAATTGCTACTGATTATATTAGGGTAATGGAACGAGCAACATCAAAATATAAAATTAGTCTACCTGATCGAGAACTTGCTTGTGCCCCTATTAAAAGTAGGGAAGCTGAAGATTATTATCAAGCAATGGCTTGCGCAGTAAATTGGGCTTTCATAAATAGACATGTAATTCTTCACCAAGTTAGGCAAGCTTTTGAACAGACATTCAATCAAAAAGCGGATCGTATGGGTTTAGATTTAGTTTATAGTATGACACATAATACAGCTAAACGTGAAGAGCATATTATTGATGGAAAAAGAAAAATGACTGTAGTACATAGAAAAGGGGCAAGCCGTGCTTTTGGACCAGGTAGAGACGACTTACCAGATGATTATAAGAGTACTGGGCAACCCGTGTTGTTAGTAGGAACAATGGGCACCGCAAGTTATTTGCTTAAAGGAACTGAGAAAGGAGAAGAAATTAGTTTCGCTTCAACAGCACATGGTGCAGGTAGAGTTCTTTCGCGAGCTGGTGCACGTAGAGCATGGACTGCTAATGAGATTATAGCTGATTTAAAGAAGAAAGGCATAGTTATTCGTGCAGCTTCAGGGAGAGTAGTAGAAGAAGAAAGCCCAGATAGTTATAAAGACATTCATAAAGTAGCTGATGTCAGTCACAGATTAGGATTAGCAGAAAAAGTAATGATGTCTGTTCCTGTTGCTGTTGCCAAAGGATAATTTTCAAATCCATTTTTTTCTTCTAAAATATAATATCATAACAATTCCAACAATTAACATCATTACTAAAGATGCAGGGTATCCCCACCATTCTTTTAATTCTGGCATATAATTAAAGTTCATTCCGTATACTCCTGCTATGAAGGTTAATGGAATAAAAATAGTACCAATTATTGTTAGAAACTTCATTATTTCATTCATTTTGTTGCTTACGCTTGACAGATAAATATCTAGCATACCACTTAACAGATCTCGATTAGTTTCTATTGCATCAATAATTTGGATTGTATGATCATAAATATCTCGAATATAAATTCGAGTTGAATCATTAATTAAAAAAGACCCACATCTGTCGATAAAGTTTAGAACTTCCCTTAAAGGCCATACTCCTCTCCTAACTGTTATCATCTGACGTCTAATTCTATGTATCTCCTGTAGTGTCAAATTCGTCGGGTTAATAACTAATTCCTCTTCAAGGTCCTCTACTTTATCACCAAGCTTTTCTAAGATTACAAAATAATTATCAACAACAGCATCAATTAATGAATAAGCTAGATAGTCTGCACCCATTTTCCGGATAGGCCCCTTATTATTGCGTAAACGTTCTCTAACTAAGTCAAAAACGTCAATAGGATCTTCTTGAAAACTAGCAATTGTATCTTTTGTCAAAACAATACTAACTTGTTCATCTTTAACTTCATATTTATTATCTATGTCAATCATTTTTAGAATTATGAATATGTAATTTTCGAATTCCTCGATTTTAGGTCGTTGACCCTTATTAATAATATCTTCAACAGTTAATGGGTGAAGCTCTAATTTTTTTCCTACATCTTCTATCGCTTTTACATCTTCAATACTGCTAATATTAATCCATGTAGTTGCTCCAGCTGGTTTCAATTTTAGACAATCTTCAACAGAATGGGATTTACACTCTTCAAAATAGGAATCATTATAAAAATAAACTGAAACGTTTTCTCCATCTGTTGAATTCAACATACTTATCAAATTATTAAATCTTGATTCTCTTATAGGTTTATCCCTAACCGAATCTTTCTATTACTACTCAAGAATGAGTTTAAATATGTGAACTCTACCCATTTAGCGATAACCTTTGGCAAGTAAAACTCTGAAACCACATCTGTGGTTCACATTATACAGTATATTAAAGCTAGGTGGTGGTAAGGCACCAATTAAGGTATCAACAACAGAATTAAGCAAAGCTCTAGGAGGTTCACAACAATCAGCCTCACGTCATCTTCAGATCTTAGAGAAAGAAGGTTACATTACTAGAAGAATCGATTCGGATGGCAGTTTAATTAATGTTTCAAACAAAGGCCTAAAAGTCTTAGATGATATGCTTCAAGATCTTAAAGGATATTTAGAAGGAGATGCTTCAGAACCCTTTATTTTTGAAGGTACAGTTACTACTGGATTATTTGAGGGAGCATACTATATGCAGAAGGATGGTTATCGGCAACAAATCAAAGAAAAACTTGGATTTGATCCTTTCCCAGGTACATTAAATCTTAAGATCGAAGAAGAAGACTTTGAAAAACGGCGAAGGTTAGAAAAAACCCCATCAGCAATTTTAGAGGGGTTTAAAGATGGTGAACGAAGTTTTGGTGCTGTAAAATGTTACCCTCTTCTTTTATTTAATGAGGTTAGAGGTGCTTTGGTGGTTGCTGACAGAACAATACATGATTTAGCTACAATGGAGATAATTAGTCCAATATATCTTCGAAGGCATTTCCAACTTGCTGATGGTGATAAAGTTAAAATTTCTTTCCTGAGCCCTCGACGATCTTCTTCTTAATTTTACTGCTACTATCTAAATTATCTTGACTGAAATGTGGGATCTTTTTTATCCTTATTTTATAGTTTTTATTGAGGATTAACTTCTTGACCTGTTCTTCAATATCATGTTGATCATGTCCAATTGCTACAATGTCTGGTTTAATTTTCTGAATAACTTTATCAAAATCTAAATCCTTATAACCTATAATGACTTCATCAACCATTTTTAGCGACTCAACTAGAGCCTTACGCTGATTTTCGGGCATTATAGGGGGGTGCCCTTTAACCCTACTTACTGTTTCATCACTAGCTACAATAACAATTAAATAAGAATCATCTCCTCCTAAATTCTTTGATTCTTCGAGATATCTAATATGACCATAATGAATTAAATCAAACACACCTGAAGCTAGAACTTTCATTACATTCACCATTCAAACTCTGCTAATCCTAATAACTTTAAAGCATCAAGTATTCCTTCGGCATAAGCAACGCTTGTTAACGCAGTTGGTTTATTATCTGCCATATAGTACTCAGCGTCATCCAAGTATCTATTTACATGATCAATCAAATCTTCAATTTCTTTCTTTGATGATTGTTTCGGTGGATATAGGATCAAATTTTGAAGAACTCTTCTACATCCAATAACATATTTTTGGATGAGTATATCAATTTCGCTTTTAATAATTCTATTATCTATAATATCTTCTGGGCACTCTGCTAGAACCTTCAATGCTTCAGCTTCAAGAAAATGAAGATGACTTGGAATAATAAAACAGTGAGGAGGTTCTCCAAAATCAATATTTAAAATATCCTCTGCTTTACCTGCCCTAATCAGAGCAGAGGGCAAACCCAAACGTGATAAACCAACTACTAGAGAATCCATGTTAAAGCCATCCTCTTCCATCCTTTCCAAGGCGTGGGTTATCGTCATATACTTATTTTCTTCAGTATCAAGATCTAATAAAACAAGTGTATGTAAACCAAGTGAATTATTATCTTCAATTGCTTTTATTACAGAATCAATTGGTCCTTTTTCAGGTAAAGGCATTGTAACCGTCCTACCAAATTTGTAGATACTTAATCCACACTCAGTAATTGCGGTAAAAATGCTAGATCCATGAATTATTTTAACATCTATACCTTTCTTAACAGCCTCAATCACTAAACTTAAGTGTGTTGTCGCGCTTAAGCAATCCCCACCAACTAAAATTCCAATATCAATATCTTTTGCTTCTCTTAGAATCTTATCCATAGATTCTTCCATATCGCTTCTCAGAAGGGGTGATATTTCTTTTCCAAGAACTAAAGATAAAGACTCTATAGATGACGTTAATTTCATTGTATAAAGTTCTGCATAAAGTTTAGTACACTTTTCAGTTTCTTCAATTGCACGTATACTCAAGTCTTTTTCGTTGTTCAAACCAATACTAATTAGACTTAAAGTCAATCTCAACGTCTCCTTAATGGAATCCTGCTAACATGACCACAATTATGACAGGTAATAGCGACGTGAGGTTCTCTTGTATGCCTAATTCGAATATGACTATTACTTGGAGTAAGAAGGTTTTTACAACCACGACAGATACGTCTTTTCAGCTCTTTAGGTATATGTATTCTATTTCTGCTAGCAATTTTTCTAATAAGATCAATATATCTTTTTGATCTAGTAGGATGCGAAGTAATATTCTCTTCAGCTAGTTTAAACAATATTCTTATTCTTTCGGTAGCTATGTTACTTGTTACTCTATCTGGCATCAAAGAATTCGCCCTTAGATTTCAGGAATAGGATAGAGTTTATAAGAGTATAGTAAGTAAATGAAAGAAGAAGCGGGGTAGGGCAGCCAGGCTAGCCCGCGGGGCTCATAACCCCGAGGTCGAAAGTTCAAATCTTTCCCCCGCTACT
>JAFGHP010000108.1 GCA_016930055.1 Candidatus Bathyarchaeota archaeon
AATGGCAAAGAACTTCAATCAGAAACCTTCAACCTCGATGCCACTGCAGGTGATGAAACGATGTTTGACTGGTACGATTACGGCGCCAGATTCTATGACCCGCAGATAGGACGTTTTCATTCTATAGATCCTTGGGCTGAAATCTATGATTTTCAATCACCATATGTATATGCGTTAAACAATCCAGTTATATATACTGATTATTTTGGGCTTGGTGCAGAAAAAGAAACGGATAAAGAAGAAAGAAGAAGGAAAACAAAAGAAGAAAGAAGAGAGAAAAGAGATTTAAAAAAGAAAGAGATTGAGTTAGGTCCTGTTATTATTGAGGGTGATCTATCTGATTGTAAAGTAGTGACCCCTAAACTTAGGAGAGAATTAAGGAAATTTAAAAAGTTTATTAGAAAAGAGAGGAAATATTACAAATGGCTTTCTGAAGGAAAGATTCGAAAAGCGGAAAAAATTGAAGACTGGATTTTGGAACATTTTTCACAGCAAGAGGTCAGAAATTTGATAGGCGGCTTACCTTTTGCTCCACATAATAACGGACCCAATGGTAGGGATTATGTAACATCAGATAAAGTGTGGACAGAAGGTGCTGATAGAATTAATGAAAAGTTAAAACAAAAATATGGAGACAATCCCACAACGACTCCTGTTGATGCACATGGAAGATTAGTGCCTGTGATAGTAGGTAAAGGAATTTGGGATGGATATGGTAAGCAGGGAGATACTGCTACAGGAGCAAGTGGTAATAAAATGTTCTTACCTGTGGATAAAACAGATGATACCACAGATTATAAACTGATGACACCAGGTACAGATAACCCTAATTTTAATAATGTAGACAATGATGACTAACAAAAATTTATTATTAGTATTTATAATAATTAGTTTGTTTTCAGCATGTAGGAAACATGATGAAAATTATGCAAATGGGAAAGTTAAAAGACAATTTAAATATTTCAAGGGCAATTCAGAATACCTGTGTAAGGAATATGATGAAAAAGGTATTCTTATTAGTAAGAACTTTTATTTTTTTGGCGGAGAATGTAACATTAAAAAGGAATATTTAGATAGCTTTAACCTAATATCCTCATTTCGAGAAGATATTAAGTATGGCAATTGGTATAAAACCACCAAAAAAGGAGCAACTATAGATGAGTATTTTTTTATTAATGGTGAAGAAAAACTGTTTAAAAAACAATTTGTCAGTACTGATATGTGCAAATTTGAAGTTTACCTTGTTGAAGACATGAAAGCAGTTTTGTTAGGTGAGTTATTTTTCGATTCTACTTTAAGATATTTGCCAGATTATAGTACATTTTTTAATGTTTCGTATTATGATAAGGTTGCTACAATTAAAGACACAGTAAAAATTAAATTTGACTTTTACTCAAAATTGCAGGATATTAAGCTCGTTTTAGGAGAATTAGATGAAAATTATAATTTAGTATCTACTGATCCTATAGATACCATAAGGATAAATGGGAATAATTATATTCATAAAGTCTCTCATAATAAACATGGTATTAATATTATACAAGGCATGTTTATTGGGACACATTTGTACTTTGATAATGATAAAAAAGTTGTAAAAAAGCAGTTACGAAAAATTCCGATATATATTAACTTTTATGTTGTATCTAATCAAGATGCTAAGGATAACTTAGAAGATTTTTTTAAGTAACCCCCGCTGAGCGAAGACTTTAATCGAAGCAGCTCGGCGTAGTTTAGCGAAGCCTAACTACGACGTTCTTAAAAAACAGTTTACTCCCTTTGGTCGTGAGATCGCTTTGCTAAGTTGTAATTGCCGAAACAATATAAACACAAAATCCGGAGTGATCCGGGTTTGTTCCCCCAGCTGAGCGAAGACTTCAATCGAAGCAGCTCGGCGACAGTCTGTGACGATTATAAAAAACACACTTTTGAACACTTGGGTGTAGTTGCCAGCATTCCACATTCGTAATGTGCATGTCTATAGCTAATTCTGCGACAAGATCGTGCAGTCTAACGTTCTTTTTGATTGGTATACTTGCTAAGCATGGGTAGGAGGAATGCCTGAAAATCTGGTATCAATATTAATTCGGTTTAACTATACCATTAAGTTACAGATTATGTTTGTAAATGCTTAATAATCATTAATTATTTGCTTTTTTTAAAAGACTTACATATATTGAAGGTAAATTTCAATAATGTTATGCAACTATATTATTATTTAGATAAAACTGAAAGACTTGGACCAATAGAATTAAATGAACTAGTCAAACTAAATCTGGATCCGGAAACTTTAGTTTGGACGGAGGGTTACGAATCATGGAAAAAATTAAAAGAAGTAAAAGAAATCTGCATAAAGTTGCCTCCACCCATACCCAAGAAAGTGTTACGCAAAAAGAACCGAAATTATGTGTATACTTCCATTTTAGCATTGACTTTAATCGCTGTACTCTCAACGCTTAAATACCTGACTTTAACTGCAGCCATAAAAGAAAGTAAAAATGAACTTACTGAAAGAATAGAAAAGATATTTTCAGGCAAGAACATGATCTCTGACGGTATCAACTACTCTGTAAGTGGAGAGATGAAAACCTTAAGGTTTACTAGACAGCAGGACTTAGATTTTGGGCCAAGTGGTAGTGATGATTTTCCAAGTGATTTTAAGGATTATGAATTTCGTTCATTATGCTTGAATAGGAGGTTCTGCGATTTCTTTGTCAAAAGAAATGGAGGATTCTTTATATCTACATTATCAAGATCAGATAATGGGTACATTGTTGAAAAAATCAGTTCAAGATACCTTGCTTATAAAAAAAATAAGTCGTTTGGTCCGTCAGTGCAGAAAGGTTTCAATACAGCTTATTCTGATTTAATGCATGACAAAGAGAGTCATATAGTTGATGGATCAATTGACTACATAAATGCTTTGATCGATTATAGAAGCAGTTATCATTATCTATCTGTTGCAAAAAAACCAACTGCTCCGAATGCATTTGAATGGGGTTCTCAGAATAACTTAGAATATCAATCTTTCAAGATTTATTTTGATAAATACAGCAAGTATTACGAAGTAGTGCCAATTGGATACAACATAAGTAAGTCAATCAAGAGTTTTGTTTTAATTTGCCTACTGATAATAATCCCTTTAATCTTGTTGAATATAATCTTTAATCCATTTAAATGGTAAATTGATAAGATATTACCAGTATTCAAGCTAAAAGAGTATCCATAAAACCTATTCAATTAGGCAATTAAAGCCTATTTTAGTCAATTATATCCTCTTTAAATCCCCCGCTGAGCGAAGACTTCAATCGGAGCAGCTCGGCGATAGTCTGTGACTTCGCCGTTTTTAAAGGGCAATTTACTCCCTACGGTCGTGAGATCGCTTCGCTAAGTTGTAATTGCCGAAACAATATAAACACAA
>JAFGHP010000109.1 GCA_016930055.1 Candidatus Bathyarchaeota archaeon
TTAATAGACCATTTAACTCTCTAACTCAAAAAAAAATAAGAGTCCCTTATAATGAAATAGAAAAAATTGAAAAAAATCTATGTAATATTTTTAAAATTAATAATATAAAATATGGGTTAACTGGTTTTAGTGGTCTAAAAAGATATTATGAGTATACAATATCTTATCCCCTAATTCATGTCTATGTTTCAAACATGAATATCATTGAAAAAATTAACAAAGGAGAAGGACCTATACCAATAATTTTCTTAAAACCAGACCAAGATTCGATTCTTAAACAAACCAATAAAATTGATGGCTATCAGGTTTGTGATAACATACAAGTAATAATCGATCTATTTTCAAGTGGAATTGGTAGAGACGCAGCCTACAATTATATTAAGGAGATGAAACAATGAGTGAAAAAAATTCTATGTTATCTTCTTATTCTGAAAAAGAACTTGAGAATTTAGCAGAATGGTTTGAAATGCATGGACCAATACCAATAGTAATAGGAGGTTGGGCAGTTTTTTATTATAATCCATATTATGGATCCGTAGACATTGACTTAGTAGGTCCCAGCATGAGAGGTAATTTTATTTATATTATAACACGTTTTGAAGAACATTACAATTATGAAGAATACTATCTTGACAGTTTTGGTCTTACTAGGAGTTGGAGAAAAAGTATCAAAAAAGATTCAGACGTGATTGGATATATTATAATTGATGTATGTACATATGAAGAAAATAAAGGAGAATTTATGGAGGATTCAACAAAATTACTTCCTTTTGAACTTTGTGAAAAATATAAGAATGAAGTTGAATTAAAAAATAAAAAGAAAATTTTCATTCCTAAAAAAGAGCTTTTATTATTATACAAATTGAAAGCTTTTAGAGATCGCCAGTATTTTCTATCATTAAACAAAGGATCACTATCTCAAGAAAACATTACATGGTATGAGGGCAAAATAATTAAAGACGGTTCAGATGTTTTAGCATTATTAGATCCTAATGATTATTCAGGTTTAATTCCTTCTTGTGTAATCGATTATGAAATTATTAGAAATATAATAAATGAATTCTCTTTAGTTTTTATTTTAAAAAGTTTAAATGATATAATAAATACTGATAGATGCTTAAATTTGTATAGAAATATAAATTATAATGAAGCTAAAATTTGGATTAATAATTTAACGCAAAAACTTGAAATATAATTATTTCAATTTATTTAATATTTACATTAAAAAATTCAACTCGAGAAAAAATATTAGTTATCTTTTAGCGTTTTTTTAACAGACAAGATTTTTTTTAAATTTTTGATGAAAAAAATTTTAAAACATTGTTTGATAATTAAGGTTAAATTTTTTTATTTAAGTAACTTGCTGCGATTTTAATGTACATATTTGAGTATAAGGGCAGTTCTTTGATGTTCACGTACTCATTTTTCTCGTGGGTTCCACCACCTTTCAGTGTTGATAAACCTCTATGGGGCCCCAAATGTAGACAGGGTATGTTTGCTTCACCAGAAAAAACATTAGCATCCGTTATTCCAGATGCATACTCGAAGAGAGGAGGTTGCCCCACTACTTCTTCATATATTTTCTTGAAAATTGTTAATATTTCTTCATTCTTATCCATTACATAAGGTTCATATTGAGGTGGTTTTATCTTAACTTCCACGGTTGATTTCAAACACAGTTCTTTAACCAACCTTTCCATGTCACTAACCACAGCCTGAGCAGTTTCGCCTGGAACCAACAATCTATTAACTTCAAACCTAGCATAATCAGGTACCACAACACTATATTTTTGGTAACCTCCTTCAATTTTTAATGTACAATAATTACCTTTCTTAAAGTCTGGATGCTCATAGAAAACAAGTTTATCTAGGTTTGAAATAATTTTAGCAGAGTCTTCTACAGCATTTATGCCATTATAGGGTCTAAAACCATGAGCAGCCTTACCTCTAACATATATATCATATAGAATTTTACCAGTAATTCCTAAGGGGATTGGCTTAGTTGAGTCCCCTGCATAGGGTTCTGCAAGGATGATGACGTCTGGTCTAAGGTAATCACTTTTGATCATTGCTTTTGCGCCTTTACTATAAGCCTCTTCGTCAATGACTCCACTGAAACTAAGCTCCCCTTCGAGGGGATCATCAGAATCAGCAAAAGCTTTCAGCATCGTTAAAATACATGCAATACCCGACTTCATGTCACATGAACCTAAACCATGAAGATTATCACCGATCAATACTGGTTGAAATGGATCAGTATCCCAACCATCAACAACAGGAACCGTGTCAAGGTGCCCACAATAACACAGTTTTTTACCTGAACTAACATTTTTTAATGACGCATAAATATTAGGCCTATTTTCCTCAACCTCTTCTAAATAAACATTAAGACCTAGTTTAACAAGTTCACCTTTAAGGTATTCAGCAAGCTCCCCTTCATTCCCAACTACAGAGTTGATTTTAATCATTTCCTCCAATTTTTTTAAGGTATATCCATTGTCTATTTTTTTTAATAGTTCATCCATTAATGTCACTCATTAAATAGTTATGTAAATATTATAACCACTATACCAAGTATAATATTAATATCTATTATTCTGCTTAAACAAATTGAGACTTAGAACTAAGCACTGAGGAGCCCAAGATTGCCCAAAAATGTAGGTAATAATTTCAATAATTATTTTAAAAGAGTTCATCGACAAAATGTAAAATATCTTAAAAACCCTTTAAGAGTATTCTTAATAAAATGCCTAAGTTAATAAAAATTCCTCACAAAGTTCATGCATCAACTTGTTATGTTAATGGTATTTTTGATCTTTTAACCTGGAGAGGAGCTGAATATGACTATTTTCTATTACCTGTTGTTGGGGGTATGGCATCTTTTGCTTATTTGAAGTTTAAATCAGCTAATCCACCTTGCATGGTTTACTGGGGAAATAATCCCAAATATCTGCTCAACGATCTAAGTCAGATAATTGGTTTCAATATGCTATCGAGTGAAGGAAAAGCATTCAAGAACGAGTTTCCTAAAATGAAGCGTTTCCTAGAAAAAGACGAGCCTGTGATGGTCGGTGCTCTAGACATGTATTATCTTCATTACTATTCTGGACTCTATCAAAAAGAGCATGTCTCAATTCATTATCTTCTTCTAGTTGGTTACGACGATGAAAAAATGGTCGTTTATGTACATGACTGCGGCGTTAGTGGAGTGCAGGAAATATCTTACTCAGATTTTGAAAAATCTTTAAACATCAATGTTCCAGGCATGAGCAAAAAAAATTCTTACAAAGTATTCACATTTCCATCTGTAATGCCATCAGAGTTGGAGGTTGCAGAAAAGGGTTTAATTATGAAAGCTAATCGAATGCTTGGTCCACCTGTAAGCATGCTTGGCATCCCTGCGATGAGAAAATTAGCTAAAGACATTGATACTTGGAAAAATGAAGATTGTTTTAAGCATATGGTTGCTTATTCAGGGTTAACTCCTCCTCTTATTTCGGAAGATTTATCCCGTAATGATGGCTTGAGGTTTGAACAATCAAGAGTCTTAAAGGAACTGGGAACAAAATATAATAAAACTGAATGGATTAATGCATCAAACCTATTTAAGTCATCAGGAGAATTAATCATACAACTAAGCAAAAAAGCAGTAATTTATGATAATCACTCATGTTCAGAATTAATAAATAAAATTGCTGAAGTAGAAGAAAAAGCATATAAGACATTAATAAAAAAAGAAGTTTTTTAATGATACTCAATCTTAGCTATAGTTGTTATACTTGTACCAGGCGCATTAGTGTTTATGATGATCCAGGGTTTGACTCTTGGTAAAAACTCGCTTTATATGGGGTTAACTGAGCAAATAACAAATTATGGCTACTATATATGGCAGGCAATCTTTATCAAACATTTAATGAAATCTAGTATTTAGTCTATGGCTTAATTTAATAACTAATTAATCTCAGTGAGCTGCAAACACTAGACAGCATAAAATAATTTATTTAATCTTCCATACTTGTTGTTTTATTCCAACTATGTTTTTACATTTAATTTAAGAAATAATTAAAAGGTTTAAAGGTTGCAATATTTGCAGTAGACATCTAAAACTCCGACATTTTTTGGACTCTTGGTTCTTCTATTAAAAATGCTGGGATTAGTGATATTCCTGTTACAGCTGCGATATAAGTAAAGCTTACGTAGAA
>JAFGHP010000110.1 GCA_016930055.1 Candidatus Bathyarchaeota archaeon
ATTACTTTGTTGGTCTCGTCGTCAATGGTTATGTCGAAGCGTCCTATCTGGTCTGTGCCTACTCCAGCTTGAGCTATTAGTATCCCATTGACCTCTGCTGGTTTATCGAGAACAGTATGTGAGTGCCCTCCAATTATCATGTCTACACCCCATTCTGGTTCCAGTAGTTTAGCTAATTCTAGGTCTGACTCGAAGCCTATGTGGGTTAACAGGATAGTTAAGTCAATGTCGTCATTCTTATATGCATTAGTTATTTTACCTACTTCACGGCTGGCATCCTCCAAAGTAACGAAACTGCTTATTAATGGGTCAGCTTTGATCGAGTCCATAACCTTCTCGGTGATTATCCCCGTGAATAATATGTCGAAACCTGCTTTCTTTAGGATCAAGTAGGGTCTCATCAACCTCTTATTGTAAGCTTTAATGTACAAGTTAGCATTCACGATTGGGAAATTCGCCATCTTCTCCAAGAACAATAGGTGAGGTAAACCATAATCGAACTCATGGTTCCCAAGAGCCACAACGTCAGGAGCAAGGTAATTCATCAAACCAATAGTAGAGACACCCCTATACTCAGAGTCTATCAAAGAGCCCTGAACCATATCCCCTGAAATCACGTAAAGGACATTTTCTTCTTCTCCCCTGACCTTGTTAATGTAACCTGATAAAAGAGCAAGGCCTCCTATCATTTTTGTTTCTCCAGCTTTAACCTCAGCCATGAAGTCGCCATGCATGTCATTTGAATGTAGAATAGTGAATTTTTTAGTATTCATTAAATAATCTTATATTGTTTGAAGGAAAAAAGCCTTTTTTACTAAAAAGGTAGATTACTTAATAGTATCGAAAAATTTAGATAAAAACCAAATAAAAAAAATGTTACCAGAACAATAGAAATGTGTAAAATAACTCTCTTAATCTTCCGATAAATACAAATCTATTCATACTATGTTTTCACGTGTAATTTAAGTAGAACATGAATCAATAAGTATGATGCCTTTGGCTAATACGGATTATATGCGTTTTACATTTATGTGTAAAAAGCAGAAACCTAGTCAAAGAATTGATAAAGAAATCGCTATTATCGGTGCTGGACCTTCGGGCTTAGCTGTTGGGGGTTTCTTGGCTTGTAAAGGCTATGATTTAACAATTTATGAAAGGCTTCCTCTTCCCGGGGGGATGATGGTTTTTGGGATTCCTGAATTCAGAATACCTGTAGACAGGGTTCTTAAGGGATGCAAAGAGTTAGAAGAGGTCTTTGAGGTTAAATTTGAGACTTCATGTAAAATTACGGTTAATGATGATCGACTTCTTGGTGATGATTATTGTAAGAAGAAAGTTGATTTAGATAAAATCGTTAATGGTTTTGATGCAGTAATTATAGCTACTGGTACTTGGAATGCTCGTGGTCTCCCTGCAGAGGGATCAAATTTTAAAGGTATTTTTTCTGCTCTCGAGTATTTATTCAAGAGTAAATCATTCAAATTGGGACTATTGCCAAAGAAAGAAAATTTAAAATTAGGTTCAAATGTTGCAGTCGTTGGTTCTGGTCTTGTGGCGGTTGATGCTGCCTTAAATCTTTTGGAAGAAGGTCACTCTGTGAAGATTCTCTCCATTGAAAACGAGTTTGATGCTCCCTCTGGTTCATTTGAGATTAGAAAATTGAAGAAGAAAGGTGCTGAGCATATTGAAAGGACTGTGATTAAGAGAGTTTTAGGCGAGGGTAAAGTAAAATCAATAGAAGTCATCTCAGTTGATGCTGAAGTAAAAAACGGTGCTGTATTGAAGATGGAGCAGATTCCAGGCACTGAAAGAATCATCGACGACATCGATAACATTATTGTTGGTATTGGTCAAAGCCCTACACCACCTTTCAACAAAGAGTATAAAGAAATTAACACTTATAGATGGGGCGGAATCGAAGTCAGTGATAAACACATGTCTTCTAAAAACAAGGTTTTCGCTACAGGCGATGTTACAACAGGCGTCACCAAAATAGGTAGAGCCTTCCAGACAGGTCTTAAGACCGCTCAATGGGTAGACAGATACCTTCAAGGAACAATATGAGGTCACAAAGATGGGAAAAATAAAATTCATCGACATGGAAAAATGCATAGGATGCGAACTCTGCGAAAAAGTCTGTGAATTCCTCAACGAAAAAGCCCGAGTAAACATCTCTTCAACGATTGACGGAGTATTAGTCCCATTAACCTGCTTGCACTGTTCTGAAGCAGCTTGCGTAAAAGTGTGCCCAACGGGAGCGATCTACAAGAATGAAGAAGGCTTCGTCTTAATTAAAAAAAACAAGTGTATTGGATGCAAATTATGTGTCATGATCTGCCCCTTAGGAATTCTAAGTTTTGATTCAGACAAAGGATTCATCATCAAATGTGATTTATGCCAGGATAGGGCTAACAACGATTTACCACCTGCATGTGTAGAGGTCTGCCCTGCAGGTGCCATAAACTATGTTGAAGAAGAAAAAATCGAGTCATCAGAAAGCTTGTCTCTAAAATTATTACAAAAGAAAAAGGTGATCCAAAAAGAGAAAAAAATAGGGGGTGAGTGATCAAAAATTTGTATCAACTATTACTGGTTATCCCAGCAATATTTTATTATTTTAATAAAAAAATCGCTAGAGTCACTTTATTATTTACTCTATCAACCCTTTTATCCTTAATTTTTACAAAGAATTTCGTTATTTTACCTGAATACATTTTTTTGATCTTGATGGCAGCAATATTGATTGTTGACCCTGCCTTAGACACTCACCTAATTTCACTTATCTTACTGTTATCTTTGTCACCTATTGTTCTAGAGTACAAAATATTACTTCTATCTCTACTAGCGATATCTGCATTATTTATCGTCAAACGTGAAGCAAAAACCAGTCTTTCATTGATAATAGCACTTATTTTAACAATATCATTAAAATACCTAAATTACTCCTACGCGGTGTTTCCTTTAATCGCTTTTCTGTTAGGGGTTCCACCTTTCCATAAATGGTTGAAGGACCTATACTCCCATTTTAACTATACCGGGATCTATCTCGCATTTACTGTTATTACTGTGCTTTATGATTACCCATCTACTTATTCTCAATTAAACACAGTATTACAGTTCTTATCATTAATAATGATGATTAACAGCGTATTCCATGGGGTCATCACTAAGAGTGCTTCTGAACACTATTCAAGCCTTCACCAAATGTTAATCGGGTTATGTCTGAACGCTATTTCACTAAATCTAGTCAGCGCAACCAATTTTTCTCTGGTAATATCTGGTTTCTTAATTCTATTCACAATTCAGTACGTATATAACAGCCTTTTCAGAGACCGTGAAAGCAGCATATTCTATTATGGGGGTTTATCAAACACTCTTAAAACAGAAGCTTTCACGGTTTTGATGTGTTATACGTTATTTTTCTCTCAAATAAGTCAGACAGCTGAAAACATAATTAAAACCGGATTAACTAGTAATGTATCTTTCATTATTAATGGTAGCATAATTTTATTTGTCGCAGCTGGTTCTCTAGCAGTATTCTACCGTAGTTATACAATCGTCTTTGAGGGTTATCCCAGAAACAGAGTGAACTCGCTTAAAATAAATAAAATTTTTATCACATTATTATTGATTTTTAACATTATTCTTTCTGTATCTCCCTCAATTTTAGGATATAATCAGATCTATGGTAAATTATCTGAGCTTAACATCTTATTGCTTCTCATTTTAACCTCTACCATTGTTGCATCAATCATTACTTCAAACATGAGAGCCCGAATGGTCGAATCGTGGACAACAGGATATACCTCAATGCATGAAATTCAAGAATCAAAAGATGACCCACTTAAAGCATGGAGAGACGTGTTTAGATTCGTTTACTCCATAAAAATACCAGACGAAGAGATTACATCAAAAATATCTAAAATCAACAGCAATCTACTCTATCTGATTATTATTTTATTAACTGTTCTTGAGGTGGTCATCTGAATCCAACTGCTTTAACCTTAAACCTTATTTTTGCAATACTTTTTTCACCAATCATCGATGGGTTAAGAAGAAAAATTACTGCTAGGCTTCAAAACAGAGTCGGACCACCTTTAACTCAATCCTGGTACGACATAATTAAATTATTTAATAAAGAAACCATTTTACCAGAAGACGCCGGCTTACTTTTCCGATTTTTACCTGTCTTCTCATTTACTATTTCACTCGTAATGTTTACCACATTCTCAACGATAATATCTAAAGCTCCATTAGAAGAGGGGGGAATAATCTTCATTGAACTTGCCGTTTTATCTGCTTTTATCATTGCATTTGCAGGGAATGTTAGCAGGAATCCATACAGTCTGGTTGGTGGATCAAGAGAAGTAATATTAGCCTTTTTGATTGAACCAGCGATTATTGCATCGGTACTAAACATGGTTCTTCTAAATAATACTTTGAGTCTTGAGGTCACTTCAGGTAAAAGTAGTCTAGAAATTTCATGGTTACTAGGCATATTTTCGTATCTCCTCTGTCTTATCGGTGAATGTGGAAGAGTGCCGTTTGACTTTGCTGAAGCAGAATCAGAGTTGACTGGAGGAACAATGATTGAGTTTAGTGGGTATCAGTTAGCAATGATGAAATTTAGCCAACACTTGAAATTATTAGCATTATTATCAATTCTTAATTTATATCTAACAAGCATACTACCCATTCAAATAAGCCAGGACCCTTTAATTTACGTGATATCTTACCTCTCGGTATTAATCTTAGGCACTATTTTTGTTTCTCTTGCAGAATCATTGAACGCTAGATACAGATTAAAAGAAGCATCAAAATTCTATGCCTTTGTATTCATCTTAGCGTTAACTGCATTAATCTTCACTATTTTAGGAATAGCCGCAAGGTGAGTTTATGGAAAACGAAATAATTTGTAAAATCATAGAAAAATTCCACGAAAAAATATTAAAAACACATAAAATAAGCAGCGAAACCACCATATTTGAAATTAACAAAGAACATCTCTCTGAAATTATTGACTATTCGTATAACTCATTGAATGGCTGTTTTCTAACAATGACAGGAACAGACTATCTGAAAATTAACAGCAACTTTCTCCTGGATTACATGTTAGGCTGGTACTCGAATAAACAGATCATAATTTTTAGAACTAAAATACATAGAGATGAGGAAACTTTCACTTCAATCACCAACATTGTTCCATGTGCTGATTGGTATGAACGAGAAGTAAAAGAATCACTTGGATTAAATCCTCTAGGCCACCCTAACCCAAGAAAACTGCTTCTTTCCGATGACTGGCCAGATAACATCTTTCCACTGAGAAAAAATTATAAAAACGAGATTCCTCCACTAAACAAGGAAGCAAATTACCCGTTTGATTCTCCTGAAAACGCTGAAATCTTTAATATTATTCCCTACGGTCCCTACCATTTTGCCATCCATGAACCAATATATTTTAGGTTCTACACAGAAGGCGAAAAAATATCTAAAATAGATCTACGAGTCGGCTTCAACTATAGGGGATTAGAGAAAATCGCAGAGACAAGAATGACATATAGCACAATTCCCTTTCTAGCTGAAAGAATATGCGGTATCTGTGGTTCTGTGCATGCAGAAGCTTACACTCAAGCAGTAGAGAAAGCAGCAAGTTTTGAGGCACCTGAGAGAGCTAAATGGATTAGAGTAGTTTTCCTTGAAATCGAAAGGATCCATAGTCACCTTCTATGGCTTGGCGTAGCTTCGCATATGGTAGGGTTTGATTCAGGTTTAATGCAGTTCTGGCGGGTAAGAGACCGCATCATGTTTTTAGCGGAGATATTAACCGGTAATCGAAAATTATACGGAATAATAGTACCTGGAGGAGTAAGAAGGGACATAAATAATCGTAAAAAAGAGCATGTTTTAAAGGAATTATCAGAAATTTCCATAGAATATACTGAATTAACAACAGCACTCTTGAATTTAACTACACTAAAAACAAGATTAAAAGGCATAGGGTTTCTCTCGCAAGGGGAAGCAAAAAAGTTCTCTGTTATGGGACCTGTAGCTCGAGCATCCAATGTATCAATCGACTCTAGAAGAGACTACACATATGAAGCCTATAGTAATCTTGAGTTTAATTTACCATTAAGATCAGAAGGAGATGTCTTAGCCAGAACCCTTGTGAGGGTTAATGAGGTAACAGAATCGTTGAGTATTATTAAACAAGCATTAGAAGGTCTACCTGATGGACCAGTATATGAACCAATTGAGTATATTCCCCCAGACACTACATCTGTGGGTATAGTTGAAGGTCCTCGAGGTACCGATGTACACTACATAATAACAGGAGAAAATACGGTCTACAGGTGGAGAGTAAGAGCCCCTACATATGCTAACCTCCCTGCTACTCCAATTATGTTAAAAGATCAAAACCTTGCCGATGCTCCGGTTATAATTGGTAGCATTGACCCATGCATATCTTGCGCTGAAAGATTCATTGTAATAGATAACAAAAATAGAGAAAAAATTTATAATAAAAAAATTTTGGAGGATAAAATTTGAGTGGAATTTTAAACCTGTTAAAAATTGCTTTAGAAAAAGGGTGTGTTACTTTTAATTATCCCAAGGAAAAAAATCTTACACCAGAAGGGTTGAGGGGAAAACCAGAGATAGACTTCAACACATGTATTGGCTGTGGAGCTTGCGTTGAGAAGTGCCCATCTAATGCACTTTCTTTAGAAGAACACGAAGACATATGGAAGCTGAATCTTTTCTATGGAAGATGCTTGATGTGTGGAGTCTGTGAAGAAGAATGCCCCGTTGATGCAATTAAATTAATTGAAGAATACGAATTAGCATCAAAAACAAAAAAAGACCTTGAAGTTGAACTCCAATTAATTAGGGTAAAATGCAAAAAATGTGGTGAATACTTCACCACTAAAAGATTGATTGAAAACATGATGAAAGAATATTTGGAACTTCAAGACAGCTACTCTGATGATTTTACTAACAGGATTCTAAACTGCCCAACTTGCAGAAAAAAGGAATGGGGAGAAGAACTTGCAGAAGCATACAGGGAGGCCCGAAATGAAAACTAGCAGAGAACTCGAAGAAAAAATTAATGAAATTAAAAAACTTGGTAAAAGCCCTTGGGTTTTCCACGTTAATACGGGTGGATGTAATGGCTGTGACATAGAAATAATTGACACATTAACACCATACTACGATGTTGAACGCTTCGGAATAAAGAGAGTATCATCACCGAAACAGGCAGACATCCTATTAGTCACTGGACCTGTAACACGCCAATCCTACAAATCATACATGAAAGCTTACGAAGCAACCCCTGACCCAAAAATAGTTGTAGCAATAGGCAACTGTGCATGTAGTGGCGGAATATGCCATGACAGCTTCACTACACTAGGCGGCGTTGATAAAGTGACTCCAGTTGACGTCTATGTACCAGGTTGCCCACCTCGACCTGAAGCTTTAATCTATGGAATACTACTCAGTTTAGGTAAAGTCGAGCAAAAAATACAGGAAAAAAGATTCAAGGAGACAGAATGACTTGAAACTGAATAACATCTTCATAACTGCACTATATAGAGAATTAAGGAGTTCCATAGGATACTACGATGCGAGACG
>JAFGHP010000111.1 GCA_016930055.1 Candidatus Bathyarchaeota archaeon
CATTCATGCACGTCGTAACTTACACGACAAGGCATTTGGCTACCTTGAGAGAGTCAGAGTTACTCCCGTCGTTTAGCGGCCCTTAGCTCGGTTGAAATCAAGTTTGAGGTACCACCACTGGACAGGATTCAATAGCCGTACACACCCTTACGGGCTAGCGGCTACCTATGTTTTTATTAAACAGCCGGAACCCCCTAGTCACTGCGACCTACCACACCCCCTTTCGGAAATGTCGTAGGCACCCCTTCTACCAAAGATACAGGGCTAATTTGCCGAGTTCCCTCGCGTAGAGTTACCCGACACGCCTTGGGCTACTCACCCTGAGCACCTGTGTTGGTTCTGGGTACGGATACGATGGATCCCTTCCAAAATATTTTTCACGGGTTCCAGGGATCAGCTGAACCCGCTATACAGCAGGCTATTCCTATTTTCTTCTAGTTCTCACCATTACGGTACTCCCCAGAATTGGATAGTTAAACAAGACGACGATCTCGCTCAACTTACCCAGAAACGTCATATTTTGGACTTGTGTTGCCACATGTACCATCGTAGTACTGGAATATTAACCAGTTTCCCATTCGACAAGTCACATTACCGCTTGCCTTAGGACCGACTAACTCCCGGCTGACGACGCGTTGCCGGGAAACCCTTGCTCTTTCGGCGATCGAGATTCCCACTCGACTATGCTGTTACTACCACCGGGATACGCAATCCCGACCGGTCCACAGGACTTCACAGCCCTGCTTCTACCCAATCGGGACGCCTTCCTACTGGATTATGCATAAGCATAACTCTAGGGTATCGGCGGCTGGCTTAAGACCCGTCCATCTTGGAGGCCCTAAGCCTCGGCGGGTGATCTGTTACGATTTCTTTAAAGGATAGCTGCTTCTAAGCTTACCTCCCCGCTGTCTTAGGTTTACGACGCTCTTTAGTTTGTCACTTAGCCAGCACTTGGGGGCCTTAACCCTAGTCCGGGTTGCTCCCCTCACGAAGCACGAGCTTAACCCGTGCGTTCCGTCTCCCCAGTTCTACGGCGCTGGCGTATTCGGAGTTCAAAAGGAAAGTGAAAGGTTTCCCTTCCGTGCTTTCCGATTGGTGCTCTACCCCGCCAGCTACCTCCCTGGAGACTATGCTGCGACATACTTCGAAAGGAACTAGCTATCAGCAGATTAGATTGGTCTTTTGCCCCTATACCTAGGTCAGAGAAGCAATTTGCATATTAGCACTCCTGCAGGCCTCCATCAGGCTTTCGCCTGACTTCACCTTGCCCAGGCATAGATCATCTGCTTTCTAGTCTTTCCCGTGTGACTCCAGGCCCTTTCAGACCTAGCGACTTACCTTGCGGCTGCTCGCTTTTTGGTTTCCCTATGCCTACGGGCATCACGCCCTTAAGCTTGCCACACAAGAAAACTCCCCGGCTCGTGATTCTAAACGAAGCATGAGACCCCGGATTACCACATACGTAATACTAAGTTACCTTAGTTTCCTTCATGTGGATTACCTTACGGGCCTCAATCGTCTGTAACTACCTGGATTCAGGCACTTTTAACACCCCTCTCGGGGGACTTTTCATCTTTCCGTCACCGTACTAGTGCGCTATCGGTCTTGGGTTGTATTTAGCCTTAGAAGTTAATGTCTCCCATATTCGTACGCCAGTCTCAAGGCGTAGTACTCTGGTAGCAGAAACATTCCTTTCAATTTACATATAAGGGGCTATCACCCTCTATGGCAGAGCTTTCCAGAACACTTCTACTTCATTGACTAGAAACAAATCTGCCCCAAACACCACATCCTCGCCAACTCATCGCTGGAGAGTTCAGTTTAGGCTGTTTCCTTTTCGTTCGCCACTACTAAGGAAATCTCGTTGATTTCTACTCCTCCCCTTACTAAGATGTTTCAGTTCAGGGGGTTCCCGCTCCTCACGGAGCAACGTTTGAAAACGTTAGGAAGTCCCATTAGGGTATCCTCGGATCTATGACTGCATGCGTCTACCCGAGGCTTATCGCAGCTTGCCACGCCCTTCATCGGCACCCAAGCCAAGCCATTCACCAGGCAGCGTAGTATATCAGCAAACCCGGTCCCACAGTTGGAGTCGAAACCTTTGCATGGCTTCATTGCTTTGTAGAGGTTTCCACCCTCTAGAGCTAGCCCTTCATATATCGATTTAGTCTCGATATATTGCATTTTATTGATTATTAATGGGTCGGGAGGATACTTCTCCGTTATTTTTGTTTCTTAGGAGGTGATCCGGCCGCAGGTTCCCCTACGGCCACCTTGTTACGACTTAACCCTCCTTACGAGGCCCAGATTCGACGCGACCAACTTTCGATCACGCCTCACCCGAACCTCATTCGGGTGGTTCGACGGGCAGTGTGTGCAAGGAGCAGGGACGTATTCACCGCGCGATAGTGACGCGCGGTTACTAGGCATTCCATGTTCACGAGGGTGGGTTGCAACCCTCGATCCCAACTGAGGTAAGGTTTAGGGATTGGCTTCACCTTTCGGTGTTGCAGCCCTCTGTCCTTACCATTGCAGCTCGCGTGTGGCCCGGGGCATTCGGGGCATACTGACCTGCCGTTGCCCGCACCTTCCTCAGCCTTGTCGGCAGCGGTCCCCCAAGAGTGCTCAGCAGCCCTTTAGGCTCTGTTAGCAACATGGGGCACGGGTCTCGTTCGTTACCTCACTTAAGAGGACACCTCACGGCACGAACTGGCGACGGCCATGCACCGCCTCTCAGCTCGTCTAGCAAGACCTTCAATCTGGCCTTCACTCTGCTGTCGGCCCCGGTAAGATTTCCGGCGTTGACTCCAATTAAACCGCAAGCTTCACGCCTGGTGGTGCTCCCCCGCCAATTCCTTTAAGTTTCAGCCTTGCGGCCGTACTCCCCAGGCGGCTCGCTTAACGGCTTCCCTGCGGCACTGGGGCGGCGCGTGGCCGACCCAACACCTAGCGAGCATCGTTTACAGCTGGGACTACCCGGGTATCTAATCCGGTTCGCTACCCCAGCTTTCGTCCCTGACCGTCAGGCGTGTTCTAGTCAGCAGCCTTCGCCACTGGTGGTCCTCCTGGGATCAAAGGATTTCGCCCCTACCCCAAGAATACCGCTGACCTCTCCCACCCTCTAGCTGTTTGGTATCACCCGCAGCCCAACGCTTAGGACGCTGGATTTAACGGGTGACGAAAACAGCCAGCTACGGACGCTTTAGGCCAAATAAAAGTCCCCACCACTCGAGGGGCTGGTGTTACCGCGGCGGCTGACACCAGTCTTGCCCCCCTCTTATTCCCATAGGATATTACTCTATGGAAAAGCAACCTTTTTCAGACTGCACTCAAGGTAACCCCATCATACTTACGTACATTGTGGAGTTTTCGCGCCTGCTGCGCCCCGTAGGGCCTGGGTCATTGTCTCAGTACCCATCTCCGGGCTACCGCTTTCACGGCCCGTACCGGTCAAAGGTTTGGTGAGCCATTACCTCACCAACTGCCTGATCAGCCGCAGCCCCATCCTTTGGCACATAATAAACATGGTTATTATGCCTTTGAATATAGAACCATTCCAGGCCTCTATATCTATTGGAGATTAGCCCCAGTTTCCCGGGGGTGTATCCATCCAGAGGGTAGGTTAGCTACGTGTTACTGAGCAGTATGCTACTCTTCACCAGTTTGAAGCGTACAACTAGCATGGCTTAGTCCCACCTTGATAGCAGTGGGGTCCGACGGGATCAATCGGAATGATAAAAACCGCAATTCTGATAAATTTGATAGCGGAGAAGCTATCGATTCCCGACCCATCTCCGACCCAAAGGGAGTTATCCCTGTATTTAGGTCGTCATACATGTTACCGCCACTGGAGCCGATCCTTCATCCTGAGGTAAAAACCTCCGTCGGATCGAAGCCGCCGACTATGGGCGGAAGACGCATTAAGCGCCAAGAGGCATTGTACTGAGTATAGATAAAAACATTATGTTTTTAATAAGAAGCAAAAAATTATTCCTAATTATTCATTATTATAATTAAAAATTAAAATGTTCAGTGTTTAAGAATAAGTTTAAATATCATTCTTATTAAAAACGTATAAAATAAGTAATTACTAAAAAATAAAACTATTAAAAGAATACTAGGTTAAATTAATTATTAATAAAAATCATACTAAATTGTATATCTTAATTAATATTTCATTCAAAAAGAAGGGTATAATTTTAATTAAATAATCAATACATCCAGTTTAAGTAAAAGAAATAAATTTATTAAATTATTTACTAATGGAAAATAAACTTTTAAAGGTTGTTAAGGGTAAACTAAATTATAAAAGCTTGTTAAATAATTTTTTTCGCCTAAATTTTTTTTAACTAGTCAATAAAAAATCCATTATACTTATAACATCTATTTAAGAATTTTAAATGGGTATTAAATTGAGTGACCAAGAAGAAAAAACCGAAGTTAGTATCGGGGACCAATTTACTGTGCTTGTATTAAAAGGGAAAGCAGACAGTTTAATTTCTAGAATGAAGGATGGGCGGGTTATTTTATTTAATCGTGAAAACCCGATCTTTAATGATTTAGAACCAGGAATGATTGTAGGATCTAGAGTTAGTTTTATTGCTCAAAATTATATTATTGTTGATCCAATTGAACCTCCTGAATCAGGTATTGAAGCAATAAAACTTGGTTTACAGATGGTTTCAGAAACAGAAAATTGGGAAAATGCAATCATTGGACGTGCGCTTTTACATATAATTGAAAAGTTAGAAGATTAAATGGATTAATCCCTTTTTATTAAATATTAGGTTTTAACTTTTTAAAAGCTAATTTAAAACATTTATATTAAAGATCTCTAGATAAGTTTTTCAATTTGATCCCCTGGTTTTTTTTGGGGTAATGTTTGAGTAATAGGGAGTTGCTTGTCAGCAAAATTGAGAGTGGAGTTGTTATTGATCATATTCCTTCAGGTAAAGCATTTCAGGTTTTAAAATTATTAAAACTTGATCCAAGTGCCAGAGTGTTGGTTGCTCAAAATGTTGAAAGCAAGAGAATGGGTAAAAAAGATTTAATAAAGATTGAAGGTAGTTATTTAACATCGAA
Source organism: Candidatus Bathyarchaeota archaeon (assembly GCA_016930055.1). GTDB lineage: Archaea > Thermoproteota > Bathyarchaeia > TCS64 > TCS64 > UBA8941. Next base: position 5,083 of record JAFGHP010000111.1, read on the forward strand.
AGAAATTGATGTTATTGCTTTTTTAGCTCCAAATTCAACTTTGAATACAATATATGAGTGGGAGATTAAAGAAAAAAGACAAATTATTTTGCCCGAAAAAATTGAAGGTTATTTCAACTGCCCAAACCCTTTATGCCCAACAAATAAAGAATATACTGCACCTAAAACTATTTTTAAATTGCTTAAAGGATCAAAAATTGAACAAACCATTTTAAAATGTACTTACTGTGACTCATTAACATATTATGGTACAATTCAACAGTATCTGAATAGTAATAATATAAACATTGAAGGTGGGGGTTTAGTTAGCCAAGAAAAAATTGAGAAAATATTTTTAGATGCTTTAATCAAAGGAGGAGCCCTCCGTTTTCCTCCAAGCCCAGATCAGCCGTTCATCCTAAAAAGTGGTCGTAAAAGCCCATATTTTGTTAATTTAGGTACTTTAACCGATGGAGAAAGTCTGGCGAAACTTAAATGGGCGTTTGCTAGTTACATAGCTCTTTTAATCGAAAGGGGTGATATCCCTGACTTCGATTATATTTTTGGTCCCAGCTACAAAGGCATTGGTTTAGCTGCGTTAGCTTGTGAAGGTCTGAAAGAATTATATGGTATGGATAAACGATACCTGTATGATAGGAAAGAAGAAAAAGCATATGGAGATGTTTCTGCGGATCAAATTATCGTTGGAGCAGGCTATTATAAACCAGGGGAACGTATCTTGGTTGTAGATGATACAATAACTACTGGTGCAACGAAAATTGATACTTTTAATAAACTAAAAATTTTAAAAGATCATAAAGTTGTTGGTTTAATAATTGCTGTTGATCGTCAAGAAAAAATGGGGGATAATATAAAAATTGAAAATAAAACAGCTACAGAAAGCATTCAAGAAGAGTTGGGTATTCCGGTTTACAGCATTCAAAACATTAAAACAATATATAATTTAATTAAGGACAGCCTTGATCCAGAGATGAAAAAACTTTGGTTAGAATATTATAATCGTTATGGTACAATCAAGTTACATAAAACCTAACGCTCTTATTCTTCCATTACAAAACTTGAATTATGGAATATTTTGATGTTATTGTAGTAGGATCTGGAAGTGGAGCATCAATAGTTGATGCTGCTTTATCTAATGATTTAAAAGTTGCACTTATTGAAAAAGAAAAACTTGGGGGGACATGCCTTAATAGGGGTTGTATTCCAAGTAAAATGGTAATCTATCCAGGAAATTTAGTAAATATAATTAAAAATGCTGAAAAACTTGGAATAAAAGTGACTATTGATGAAATTAATTTCTCTTCAATTATGGACAGAATGAAAGAAAGCGTAGAAAATGATCGAAATCATATCGAGAATAGCATAAAAAAAGCTTCTAATTTAAAATATTATCATGAAATAGGTGAATTTATTTCAGATTATACAATGAAAGTTGGTAGTGAGACGATAAAAGGAAAAAACATTTTTCTAGTAACGGGAGCTAGACCTAAAATTCCTTCCATTAAGAATCTTGATAAAATTAATTACTGGACAAGTGATAATATTTGGAAAATACGTGAAAAACCATTAAGTATGATTGTTTGTGGGGGAGGTTTTATCGCCGTTGAAATGGCACATTTTTTTAGTAGTATGGGTGTTGAGGTTACAATATTAAGTCGAAGCCCTCGTCTTTTAAAAAATGCTGAGCCAGAGATTTCAGAGACATTAACTCAAAATATGAGAACTAGAATGACGGTAATTACAGAAGTCGAAGTAGTAGAAGTTGGTGAGTCTAACAAAATAAAAAAAGTAATTGCTATAGATACTAAAGGTAAAAAACAAATATACCAAGCAGAAGAGCTTCTTATTGCTACTGGCTTAGAATCTAACGCTGATTTATTAAAGCCTGAAAAATCGGGAATTATGCTTGATGAAAAAGGTTGGATAAAAGTAAACGAATTTTTTGAGACAACAAAAGAAGGAATATGGGCTTTCGGTGATGCTATAGGTAAGGCAATGTTTAAACATGTGGCAAACCAGGAAGCTGAAGTTGTTTGGCATGCATTTAGCCAGGGTCATCGTCACCCTTTTACTTTCGATAAAATACCATATGCAGTGTTTTCTTGGCCAGAAATAGCTTCAGTTGGTTTAACAGAGGAATTAGCTGTACAACAAGGTAAAAAAATTCTTGTAGGCTTGTGGAATTTTGCTGATACTGCTTATGGTATGGCAATGGGTGAAGAAGATGGTTTTATTAAAATTATTGTTGAAGAAGAATCATATAAAATTCTTGGGTGCCATATACTAGGTCCTCATGCGTCAGTTTTAATTCAAGAAGTAATTAATTGCATGAATTGTGGTGATGCTTCAATTTATCCAATTGCTAATACTATGCATATTCATCCGTCATTATCAGAAGTGGTTCAAAGAGCAGTATATAATCTTCATAAACCAAATCATGGCCATCAATAATATTAAATACGGTTTATATTATTCCACTCCCTTACCATGATGTAAATTATATAGAGTTGATTATTATGATAAATGTTGGAGATAACGCACCAAAATTTAGCTTACCTGAGGCAAATGGCAAGAATATTGCACTTGAAGAGTTAATTGGTAAGTGGATAATTCTTTACTTCTATCCGAAAGACATGACTTCTGGTTGTACAATGGAAGCTTTAGAATTCACATCAATGAAACCTGAATTTGAAAAAGAAGGCGCATCAATAATTGGTATAAGTGCTGATTCACCTTCAAGTCATGTAAAGTTTATAGAGAAAAATAAATTAACACACACACTTCTTAGTAATGAAGATAAAAAAACCTTAGAAGCTTTTGGTGTATGGCAAACTAAAAAAATGTATGGTAAAGAATACAAAGGGATAGTTCGTTCTACTTTCATAATTAATCCAGAAGGTAAAGTCGCATTTAAATGGTCTAAAGTGAAAGTTCAAGGACATGCAGATGAAGTATTAAAAAAATTAAAGGAATTGAAAGAATGAATGTTACAGAAGCAATTAATATTCGTAGAGCATATCGATCATTGGAACCAATAAATATTGAAAAAGAATTAATAGTTGATTTAGCAACTCATGCATCTCTTTCACCTAGTTGTAATAATAATCAACCATGGAGATTTATCTTCGTAGTTGATAAAGAACAATTAAAAAAAATTCACTCCGCTTTACCAAAAGGCAATAAATGGATGGAATTATCAAGCATGATAATAATAGTTTTTAGTAAAATAAAGGATGACTGTGTTGTTAAAACAAGAATATACAATTTATTTGATACAGGTATGGCTGTAGCTTTTTTAATATTAAGGGCAACAGAATTAGGATTAGTAGCACATCCTGTTGCAGGATATGATGAAGAAAAAATTAAACAAACATTTGAAATACCAGAAGAATATCAAATAATTACATTAATCAATATTGGTAAACATTCTGAAATAATTCATCCTTTTCTGAGCATAAAACAAGCTGAAATTGAAGAAAAAAGACCCGAAAGGAAAAAATATGAAGATTTTGCATCTATTGATAAATATTTAAAAAATAATTAATTCAAACGATTGTTAATTGTAAAAAAACTTTGGGGAATACTACAAACTATTTTGAAAAAAGGGGATTAATCTTTAGTGGTTATTGTATAACGTACTCCTAATGGTTTAAGGGTTTCATCGATGTGTTTAATTAAATCTCTTACTTGTTCATCGTTTGGTCTGGATGTCCACTCAAAGACAAAGTCATAGTCTCCTAATTTTCCTAATCCTTTGCTTAGGATTTTTTGGCATCTTTCTGGAGAGATTTCTTTATATTGCCTAAAATAATCAACTATTTTGTTTTGAATTGCAGTGTCGAGGGTTGCACCTATTTGTGTTATTCCAAGATCTGCTAAGGATGCTTCAATTAAAGGATTCAAGATACATACTTCTGGTGTATCGATGGCTAATTTTTCAAGTGCTTGTATAGCATCTAATACCGGAGGACCATATAATTTAATATAACTTTTCATATTTCTGAACCTCAATAAAAACTATTAAATGAATACTAATAAAACTTAGCATATTTTAGCCATTTTGAGTCAACAGTGACTCGATTTTCTTATTAATTTCATAATAATTTGGTTCTTTACTAGGATCATTGGTTATCCATATATATTGGATTATCTTATTAGTATCTATAATGAAAATACTGCGTTTAGCTGCTGTATAATCTTTTAACCCAGCGAAATTTTGATGCATAACATCAAATCCTCTAATTACTTCTCTATTATAATCGCAAAGTAATGGAAAATTAATCATATTTTCATCTCTAAAAGCTTTTTGACTGAAGGGATCATTAACACTGATGCCAATTATTTGAGTGTTTAATCCCTCTAATTTAGCTAAGTCATCTCTTAATGTACACATCTCCTTTTTGCATGTTCCTGTAAATGCTCCTGGATAAAAAGCAATTACTAAGTTACTATCACTCCAATCTGAGAGGTTTTTAAGTTCCATTTCGGTATTTATTAATGTAAAATCTGGGGCAACCTGACCAATCTTAAGCATTATGCAATACCAATAAAAAAATTGAATTGTAGAATATTAAGATCAATAATTATATGTATCCACTAAATGAGGTTATAAGATAAACTGCATATAAAATTAGAAGCATCCAGCCTTCTCGCTCACATAGTTTATCTCCTGAAAGGAAATACCATAAAAACATATTTGATATTAGAGCGAATATTGTAACTTCAGTAAATGCGGAAATATTAATGGTTAAGTCATTTAAAACTAATATTGTTCCTAGTATAAAAGTGAGATTAATAAAACCACTACCAATAATATTTCCTAAAGTAAGGTTCAGATCATTATTTTTTGAAGCTTGCAAACTTGTTGCTAGTTCTGGAAGACTTGTTCCCAAAGCAACGATAGTAGCACCAATAACCAATCTTGGTATTCCTAGTGAGAGAGCAATATTTGTGGCGGATTCTACAATAAAATAACTAGAAGAAATAACACCGGTGACCCCTATCAAAACTTTTAATACAATCCAAAGCATTGTTTTTTGAGCTTCTCTAGAACCTTCATCCTTAATACTTGTTTTATTTTTAATTAATTTATAGGTATTCCATATAAAAATTAGTAAAAGTATGATACCAATAACTCTACTTGCTTCTCCAATGTAGATTAAAGTTAATGGAATAACAGATGCTGCAAATAGTCCAAATTGAAGGTCTTTTAAATCTTGAGTGGTTAAGAGGATAAGAAAATCTAAACATACTTTATGTTTGTAATTTGCGTATAATATACATGCCCCAAAAATTAAACAAATATTTGCTATTTGTGAGCCTAAAACATTTCCTATACTTATTCCTAATGATTCTGGATGACCAATTGAAAATACAGATACAGAAAGTTCAGGGAGACTAGTACTTAATGAAATTAATAGAAATCCTATAGTAGTTTTACCAAATCCAGTAATATCTGCCAATACAGTACTGTTATTAATTGTTGTTTCACTTGAATATCCCAAGATAATCAAACATACTAATAGAATTAGTAAATTAGTAATCAGGGGATCAAACATATTCTTAGTATTAAATGATTGGGGATTAAAACTTTATATTAAAAATTTTTTAATAAAAATTATAAACTTTCTAAAAAATAATGAAAGATGATAATAAATAGTATAATGAATGTTATTATAAAACATGAAATTCAGTATTACATACTCAAAAGAATTGAATCCTGGCCCAATAAATGGTAGACTATTTCTTTTATTATCAGATAATAATGAAGCTGAGCCTCGTTTCCAGATGAGTGCACATCTAGATACTCAACTTATGTTTGGTGTCGATGTTGATGAATATAAACCTGAAGAGGAATTTTTAATTGATAAAAACGTTTACGGTTTTCCTTTAAAAACATTGATTGAAGTACCTAAAGGAGAGTACTGGGTTCAAACAATTTTCCACATATATGATACATTTCATAGATCCGACAGACATATTCTAAAGCTTCCTATGGATCAGTGGGAGGGACAGAAATGGAATATGTCTCCAGGTAATTTGTATAGTATTCCAAAAAAAATTATTTTTAATTCAATTTCGAAAAAAACAATAAAAATAAAATTAGATCAAGTGATTCCGCCAATCATAGAACCAGAAGATACAAAGTATATTAAATACGTGAAAATCCAAAGCAAACGTTTAACAGAGTTTTGGGGAAGACCCATGCATTTGGGAGCGGTAGTATTACTCCCTGAAGGCTTCAACGAACATCCTGAAGCAAAATATCCAATGATAGTTTGGCATGGTCATTTTAGTAGTGGCTTATATGATAAATTTCAAGAAACCCCACCCGACCCTAAACTTGAACCTAAACCAATACAACGAAGCAGTTTAAAATCAACAATTAAAGACCTTACTGGTCCCAATGTTGTAAAAGACCCCCGTTATTATAATGAAAACAACATTATGATTGAAGAATACGCTTACAAATTATACAAAGACTGGACTGCTCCAAATTTCCCACGCATGCTTTTAGTCTGTATACAACATCCTACACCCTATTATGACGACAGTTATGCTGTAAACTCAGTAAATCATGGTCCTTATGGTGATGCAATCAACTATGAATTAATTCCTTATCTTGAGAAAAAATTCAGAGGCATAGGTGAAGGATGGGCACGAACGCTTATGGGAGGTTCAACTGGGGGGTGGGAAGTCTTCGCTACCCAGGTGTTCTATCCTGATTATTATAATGGTTGTTGGTGTTGGTGTCCAGATCCCCTTGACTTCAGAGATACTAGACTTGTGAACATATACGAAGACAAAAATGCTTACTACCTTTTCGGTAAATGGAAAAAAATAGAGCGTCCTGGATTCAGAACAACAGTAGGAGAAATACTTTTCACAAGCGAGGATGAGATTAGGCAGGAACTAGCCAGAGCTACAAGATGTAGATCAGGTGGTCAATGGGATGCTTGGACAGCTACTTTTAGTCCAGTTGCTGAGGATGGATACCCGAAAGACCTTGTAAATAAATATACTGGAGAAATAGATCTTGAAGTTGCTCAATATTGGAAAGAGAATTTTGACTTGAGATATATACTTGAAAAAAATTGGAAGACGCTTGGTCCAAAACTTGTGGGTAAACTTCGTATATATTGTGGAGACATGGATAGTCATTATCTAAATAATGCAGTTTATCTTATGGAAAAGTTCTTAAAAAATACAAAAAACCCACATTATGATGGTTTAGTATATTACGGTGATAGATTTAGTCATTGTTGGTATGGCAATTTTTATCTACCAAGTGCCCTAGACAGATTTGAATTAGTTCAAAGGTTTTCAAAA
>JAFGHP010000001.1 GCA_016930055.1 Candidatus Bathyarchaeota archaeon
GAGTGGTGCATTTTAAGTGAATTTATAGGTAATGAAATTAATAGCACTCAAGGTAGAATGGGTGATATACGGGGAAAGCCTACAGATAAAGATCTAGAAAAAATCACGAGAGATACCATTAAACTGGTGAAATCACTTAAAACCCAATAATTTTATCATCACCTTAATACAATTCTATTCATGGCTCTGGAATCTTCTTTCTGGTTTCAAGTGGCTGAATACACTTATCAACATTCAACTGTACCTGTAGAGTAAGTGAAAAGGCAAGACGTAACGGAGTTACTAGAACCCAGGCATCAATAACGATAATCGGTAAAGAAACTACTATAATAGACGACTATCCAGATCCCCAATCACAACTTATGCGAGAAAAAAAGTATTATGAAATGCACTTGTAAGCTATTTGAATTTATGTCGATATTTTTCAAGATCTATTTTTCCATCGAGCGCTGAAACACCTTCATCTTTTAACATTGCAATTTTTTCTTGAACTGCTCCTTTTTCTCCTCCCCTAAAGTTACCAACCGTTCCATCCGATCTAATAACCCGATGACAGGGGATTTGAGGTCCACACGGATTGTTTTTCATAGTTGTACCGACAGCCCGACTGGCATTCGGTGACCATTTCGAGTCTCTTCTCGATAGTTCTTTGGCAAGATCACCGTAAGTTGTCACTTTTCCTTTGGGGACTTCGGCTAGCAGTCGTAGGATAGCTTGTTGATATGCACTGAGTTTTGCTAATTTTTTTTCGTCCTCGGCAGTAATTTGATACAATTTCTTAATCAATTAGCGTAAATTCATTTATTATAATTTTCCTATTCAGCTAAGTTCTTAGGATTAAATAACAAACCCTGTTTATACTAAATGGTTTATTAGATGTGTAATTTACTGCTGATACGTATATGATTGTTAAGTGGTTTGCTGAGGAGCGACTGTAACATCACTGGGGTCTATAGGGTCCATAACGACTTCTTCTTGTTTAGTGTATATGTTTCCTCCGTTCAGAATGTCCAGTTGTTGTACTAAGTATCGCTGGACGGCGATGTAATCTTTTTCACTAATCCACTGCCATTCCATGATCTGGTACAATCCTACTTCAACTTTATCTAGTATCTCCCGGGATTCGAGTATGTTTAGTTCTGTTTCTAGTTCATTGTATTGTTGTGAAAGATCTGTTTCTACATTAAGGTTGTTTAATACTTTCTCTAGAAGGTTGTTAAAGGCGTCTGTCTGAGGTATTAATCGCTGATCCATTTTCTGCTCTAGGTTCCCAGCGAAAAGGAGTTTCAGAGTCTTTTTAACTCCACTTTCCTCAGATAACTTTACTGGGGGATAGTATCCATAATCTTCTTCATATTTGAATAGGTAGAAGGGGAGATACTTGGTATCTCCTTTATCGTATTTTATCTTTAGAAGCTTGGATATTTTTTCGTGGTCTTCATTGAGAGTTTTTTCTACCTCTTCAATTTTGGTAAGCAGTTTTGTACATGCTTCGAGAGTTTTATTATGTGTTTCTTCTAATTTGGCTTCTTGTTCTTCTTCCTGTAGCTTTTTTGAATTTATTTTCTCTTCCCACGCAGCTTTTTCAGCAGCAACCTTTGCCTCTATCTCTGATATGCGTTTTGTTCGTTCATTTTCTAGTTCTTGTATTTTCTTTGTTATCTGCTTCAGCGTATTGTTAAGACTACCTATTGCTCGTTTAGCATCCCTGTCTCCATTGGTTACTTTTATTTCGAGATCTTCTATTTCCTGGGTTATATTTTCGTATTCAAGCCTCTGGGCCTCGATGCTTTCCTGCGTCTCATTATCTATTGCTTTAGAATCTTTTTTGAACGTTTTATCTAACTCTTTAAATGCAGTTTCTTTTTCCTCAAATAGAGTATCAAGTCTTTTTTTAGACTCTTTAAGAAATGTTGCGATTTTTTTATCTTGCTCCTCTCGGATAACTATACTTATCTTCTCAAGATGCTTTTTTGTTTGTTCAGTTGATTCTACTCTCTCTAAAATTTCCTTTTGAGCTTTTATCAGCTTTTTCTTCAAAGCAGTAAAATGTTTTTTTGTGAATAAGGGCTCAAATAAACTAACATCTACCTCATCCGAGCCATTGACTTCTAAGAGATAATCCACTATCTTTTCATGCTCAATTAACCCATCAACACTAATAGTAGCATACTCTTGTTCATCTTCCAACAGCGTTATACCCGTGTTAAGCCAGACTTGTTTGTCCTCGCTGCTCTCAACCTTTGCACACTCTATCAACATCTCTGTAACATCATTTGGGACCAATAGGCGTTTTTCTGATTCAGACATCCCAAGCAAGTCGAAAACATATTTCTCATCGTCAACAGTATAAACTCTAAAAGGGTAGTAGGTCTTCATCAAAGCCATTGGTTCACTACGTCCTTCCCGAGAGAGGGCTAATAGAAGTGCGATTGCTAATTCGTGCTCCGTCTGAATCTGATTTTGAGCATCATCAACTACTACATATGGTATATAATTCTGCATGATCTATCCCTAGAGTGTTATGTACACGATTTTTTACTTTATATTAATTGTTTATTACTATTATGAGTTACAAAAACCTAATAAAAATATAGATTAGTAACACAGAAAATACCTTTTAGCGTCTTTATGCTAATAACATATAAGCTTATAAAAATAATATTTTTCAATTTTAAGTGTAACAACTAATTTTATGTAGATAAAATTATAATAAACTGCTTTATAAAAGAATTTATCAAGAGACTCAATAAGATCTATTTATGGATAAAGATGAAATATTAACCTCAATCGCAGTTCTCCTACTACTATTTACTGCTTTAATTAATTGGAATTTATATTCATGGTTTATCTTAGTTGGAATAGTAGTCATCTTATTCGCATGGTACTTCAGAAAGAATGAAGATAAAAACTTAGAACGAGTAACATAACGAATTATTTATCATAACTTAACAATAAGATACTAATAGTGAAATACTTTGTATGAGGATATTACATATTTTAATAAACCCGGAATTGAAAACACTACTCAGACTCTCCAAATCGTTAAAAAATATGCTGTTAAAAAAGGTATAAACCAAATTCTAGTTGCCTCCACTTACGGATATACAATTGAAAAAGCTTTAGAAATCTTCAAAGAATTAGATGTAAAATTTATTGTTATAGGTGGGAAGAGAAAATATTTTCCAGAAGCATTATATGATAAACTCGTAGAAAAAGATCATCTAATAGTTTTTAATTCTGAATATAATTTCCAATATCCTGAAATTGTTTGGGAAGTGCTTCGTAGATTCAGCGAAGGAATGAAAGTTTGTGTTCAGATGAATTTAATGGTCTCGGACCTTGAGCTACTTCCCATAGGTGAAGAATTAATCGCCATTGCTGGAACAGGTCGAGAAGACTTTCCGAGTGGGGGCGGCGCAGATACTGCGGTTATACTTGAGACTGTGAAGAGTTCTGATTTTTTCAAGCTTGATTTGCCTCAGTCAAAAACAAAGATAATAGGGAGAAAAATTAAAGAGATTTTATGTAAACCAAGATAAACTGCATAGATTTTATCGAGAAACCACTAATTTTCCTTTGTTTATGTAAATATATATGTAGATATATATTGTTTACATAAATTACAAAAATA
>JAFGHP010000021.1 GCA_016930055.1 Candidatus Bathyarchaeota archaeon
AATGTTCAACTTTTCTCCTCGTTTGTTGCGGTTTGTACAATCACCACGTTGATTATTCCCTTTGTTTTAGGATTCGTCATTAACAAGTGGAGAAGCAGCATCACATAATTTTTAGTTGATAACCAAAAATATTATTTACATAGATTTTTTAATTGTGTTAGGGGATAAGTTTGGAGAAGCTTGATTTTGGTAAGTTGATGGATGAGAAAGTCAAATTTTTTGAGGATCACCATACTTTAGTTTTATCGACTTGTAGTGAAGGTTTGGTAACTGCACGGACAGTTACCTATTCTTCTGATGGCATGGTTTTCTATGTTATGAGTTGGGATCATCATGAGAAGATTTTGCAGATTAAGAAGAATCCTCAAGTTGCTTTAGCTCGAGATAATATTAGTATGAAGGGTATTGCTGAGATCCTTGGTCCATTAACTGATGAAAAAAGTAAGGTAGGGGTAGAAGTTACGAGGAAAAAACGTTCGAGGGAATTAGAAAATTACGGCAGAATACCAGGTATGATTATGTTTAAAGTTGAGCCATATTACGTGAAGTCTTGGGTTCAGATTGATAGAAGATTCTACATTGAACATATGGATCTAAAAAACAAGACTGCTTGGCTAGAAAAACCTGAAGAACCTCACGCTTCTATATGAAGTTGATTGGTTTCAAATAGAGATTCATGAATTTTATTTCCACTTTGTTTCATGAGTTTCCTAATATATTTGTTTAACGAATTTAATTTGGATAAGGTTGACATATGGGTAGAGTAAGTAGCCGTTTAATTATTATTGGTGTAATTATTTGTTTAATTTTATCTATCGCTACAGTTCATGGCTTAACAGCTTTAAATTATAACACGGATTTGAGTTCTAAAGCTGATACTCTTTTGATAGCTGTAAGCAAAATAAATGCTACTGCAATAGCTATGATGACAAGTGTTAATGAATTTGATTATGATAAAAAGACGTTTGTTTTGGAGCAATACCAGTTAGGTAACACTCTTTTTGTTGAGGCGGAGAGTCTTAGTGAAGCTGGGAATTATAGTGGCACAATCGATAAGGCTTTAGAGTCTATGAGTGTTTTCAAAAATGTTATTGAGATCACTTTAGAGGTTCATGATAATGATTCATCTTCAATGATTCTTGCTGAAGAAATCCAAGCTTTGAAATTGGAAATGAATAGAACGTATACTTATTTGAAGAGTGTCGAAAGTTTAGTATATCAAGCTACAGCTCAGAAATATAACACGAGTTTAGTTATAAAAGCAATTGATGAAGGAAAAAATTACCTTCAAATTGCTTTACGAAAGCTCAATGAAGGGAAAATTAATGATGCTAAAGAATATTTAACGAAAGTAGAAACTTTGATTGAGAAACTTAATTCTCTTCAAAATAATTTGATAAAAGAGATTGAAACAGCTAGGGTAGAAAGGTATGTTACTCTAGCGAAGATTAGAGTAACATCATTGAAGCAAAATATTACTGCTTTATCTTCAAAGATTCCGGTTTCTGTTGTCTCTTCTTCACTAAATTCTTTGGATCAAGCACAAAGCAGTTTAACAGCAGCTGATAATTATATTTCTAGTGGAATGATAAAAGAGACTGTAGATGAGTTGGTTACTTTTCGAGAAAAAGAGTTGCAGACCATTAAGATTTTGAAAGAAGCCGGAGTATCGCTGACTTCTGCTGAAACTGTGAAACCGTAATAAAGAATGCAGATTTAGAGTATATAAAATTGATAAATAAAAAGAAGGATATGTACAAGTGACGAAGTTTGGGGAGAAGAAGTTACGTATTCATAGCAGCGATCCTTATGATTGGGTCCTTCTTCGTCCCAAAAGTATTTTCTGAGACACCAACATCAGAATCACTAACATTAACAATCTATTCAGATGGATATGTTTATGTAGAATATATTCTAAATGTTGATCCTGATTCTCCTAAAACAAATTTCACTGTATTTGGAGAGGATCTTTTGGATATTGTAGTTTTAGATATTGATGGTTTGGCTCTTGAATATTCTATAAATGGTTCAAAGGTTTTAGTGAATTCTCTTGGAGTTGAAAAAGTAAAGATAAATTATTTCACACAAGACTTAACTCAGAAAGATGGAAGGTTCTGGATCCTAAATATTACTTCAACGATAAGAACTACGTTGATTTTGCCATCAGAAGCCACGATCGTTGATTTTAACAAGATTCCTGAATTGATTGAAAGCAATGAAAACCAAGTTCTACTAATAATGTCAGCCGGGTTAATAGAGATAACTTATGTCACAAGTGTTGTGGGGACTAAAGAGTATGCTCAGATCGTGATAAACGAGGCAGAAAAAACAATCACGGAAATAAAAGGGATCAACATAATAGTAACTGAAGCTGAGACTCTGCTCCAAGACGCTAAAAATGAATTTAATTTAGGAAATTATATTAGGGCTGAAACCAATGGAAAGAAAGCGAAAAGCACTGCAATCCAGATAAATTCTACTGCAACTCAAGCAAACACATCAATTTTTATGGCCAAGTCAGAGATAGATAAAGCACAACAAGAAGGAAGAACAACAAAAATCGATGAAGCTAATAACGTTCATGATCAAGCTGTTGATGCTTTTAATAGTGGTGAATATGCTCAAGCATTGAGTCTTGCTTCAGAAGCATTCAGCATAGCACAAGCATCAACAACAACTTTCCCAACGATTCAAGTAATCGGGATTTTAAGTGTCACAGGTTTAATTGTAAGCTATTTTGTTTTAAACCGTAGAAAACCTGAGCCAGTGAAACCATTAAAAGTTAAAAAACCGTTTGATGTCGAGAAAATTATTAAAAATAATGAGTTACGTCCAGACGAAATAACTGCTGTTAAAATGATTGCTGAAGCAGAGGGAGAAATGTATGAAGCTGAATTATATGGCAGATTAAATCTTCCTAGAACAACGACTTGGAGGCTTGTGAAAAGATTAGAAGGAATGGGTGTAGTGGAGATTAAAAAGGTTAGAAGATCTAATGTGATTAAGCTGAAAAAATGATTTTAGTTTGTTATTTATAGTAAAGATTCTAAAAAGGTAGTTGTGACGCGAAGAAGTGAAGCAGTTTCATAGCTGTAGCAGCCAAGGTTATGGTCATATTCTGGAAGGTAAACGTGGGTAACGTTTCTTGCTCTTTCTTTAATGAAAGCAACTGATTCGTCTGTGAGTATGCCACCTTTCTCCGTGTTGCCTTGAATCACAAGTATCGGGCAATTGATCTTCCAGATCTCTTCCTCATCATATCCCTGCGTCAATTCTTCGAATACGGTGTCATCTGATCCTCCGAGTGCATAAGGAGTCAAGACACGGGGATCAACATGTTTAAGGTTTGTCGCTTTGTTTAGCAGACTTATTGAATCCATTCCGTCCCCATATTTTGCGTGGGGTCGCCAAGAGATGTTGATGGGCATCTCAGCTACTCTTCTAACCATTTCTTCCATGCTACAGTTGCTGCCTGCAATTTTTTCCCATCCAGCCCAATAACTATGATAATTAACCATAACATCCTTAGCGTTTCTACGATGAATGCTTCCATCCGCAAAGATTATTGCATGAGCTATTTCAGGATGTTTTGAAGCTGCCATCAAAGCTATATTACCACCTAATGAAGCCCCAAAAATGACTGGCTTCTCGTCGGTGACAGATTCTATAAATTTTACTATGTCATTCATATGGTCTATGTATCTGTAAGGTGGGCTTCTACTCGATTTGCCATGCCCACGAAAATCGAGTGCATAAACATGCCATCTATTCGATAGGAAAGGGAGAATAGGGAGGAAAAATTGCCATCTGTCTGTTAATCCATGAAGAAAAATCAGGGGTGGACCAGAGTCAGGACCTTCAGCATAATTGATTATTGAAGAACCAGTATCAAATCGCTTTTCGACTAGCATAGCCATCTAATATGTAATATTATTTGAAAATATAAAGATCATATAAGATTAGTAGTCATATGAAACAATTAATTTTTTTAATTCCTTTAATTAATTGCTTATTTTGTTAATTAAAAATTTTTTTTCTTTTATTTGTGTTTTTTTGTTTTATTTATGGTTATTATTGAGATTAATTGATTTTGGAAAAATGTTTTGAAGAATGGAAAAGTTTTTTCAACTTTTCTCACGGGTTTCCTAAAATACATTTATGGACATATTGATTCGTGGTTTCGAATATGAAACAGAATCAGAAATTTGGATTAATAGGTTTAGCATTGATTGCCTTAATTGCAGCATCTGGATTATTGGCAATAAATGCTTTGTCAGTTCAATCATCTAATAATAGTCTCTCTGTTAAAAGCCTTGAAAAGATCGAGAAACCCATTTTAGCTGAAGCTACAGATATCGTTAAAGAAGAAACAGTTGACATTGATAAACTTAAAGACAGGATACCTAGCACATTTGAGGAAGCTGAAGCATTAATTCTGCCTGTTAGAAGCAGGTTTTTACTTTATACAAAGGATTTAAAGCACATAATGTGGGGTTCCTTTGGGAACAACCATTTTGTTGGTGTCGATAACCTAGGAAAACGGGCGTGGGGAATATATTACCGTGGAGTGTTTGCGGGATTCTATGATGGAGAATTCTTCTGGGGAAAATACAGTAATGGATACTGGAAAGCACAGAACCTATTCGGACTTCCTCAATCATATGGACAATACACTACTGCACCAATGATGACTGCTATAACCGCAGCTCCTTAAAGTTGCTTAAACCAAAAAGATTTCCCAATTTTTTATAATAATTTTGAAAGTGATTAGGAAAATTCGTGTAGTTAATATGCAATTTCTCTGTTTTGGAAAATGTATAGGGCCATGCTGAGAGCACTTAGTCCTACAATTATTATGATTAAATAATTGATTAGAGGTATACCACCTTCTTGAAGCACGGTATCTGCCTTCATATAGTTAAAAATTGACCAAGCTTTCAGGTAGCTGAGTGAATCGACTAAGGAAGCGACTTTAATTAAAAGATATTGCCCAAAAATCACTACTCCTGCGGCTCCTAAAGATCGTCCTGGTTCAAGGAAAATCGCTGCGCATAATAATGAAATTGATCCTAAAGCAAAAAACATAAGCCAAGCACCGAAAGCAGTCTGTGTTAATAAATAATAATCCATTTGTTCTCCGAGGGAAGATGTAACAAAATAAGTGATTGGGATGATAAGTAGAGGATACCATAGATTGTTTGTTTGATAAACTGCAAACTTTTCTAAAAGATACCTCCAACGAGGAATAGGGTAACTTAATGATACATCTAAAGTCCGTTTTACAACTTCGCTTGTTATAAGTCCTGTAGGTATCATGACGCTGGCAAATATCATTACCCATTCCAGCCATACGAAGATGTATATGAAGAATAGGCCTTGCCATGTGCCAATGTTGAATAAACCGATTTCTCCGAGAAGTGCCTTATAAACGGGGTTATTTAAAATAGCCATCATGGCTTCTGATTGATTCTTGAATTCAGGCCAAATATTTGCTATAATTGGAATAAACACAGTGATACAGACTGGTCCAAGAAGGCTGCCAAGCCACTTCTTTTTAAGATTAGATAAATAGATTCTCAACATACTCACCTACTTATAGTACTGGAGGAAAATTTCTTCCAAAGAAGCATCCTCCACGGAAAGCTTTTCAATATTCATTGTGGAGAGGAACCTGATTAAAGGATTGATGTCTTCTTTGATATGAAAGCTGTAGGAATCATCATTGTTCTTTGAGACGCTAAGAATGTTTGTGATGGAAGAGAATACCTCAATCGAAGGTGTTTCACCCTTAAACTTGACTCTGATGTTCTGGAGATACTTTGAAACCAACTCTGCAACATCTTCGATAAGGATCATTTCACCATTCTTAATGATTCCAATCCTGTCACAGACGGACTGAACCTCATATAGATCATGACTGCTAAGAAAAATGGTTGTACCTTCTTCCTTAAGCCTTCGTAGCAAACCATGAAGTGAAACCGACATCAAAGGATCTAGACCAACAGTGGGCTCATCAAGGAGAACAAGCTCAGGTTTAGATGCTAAAGCAAGAATAATTCCAAGCTGCTGTCTATTACCCTTAGATAGGGATTTCGTTTTGAGACTGAGATCTACACGAAATATTTTACGTAATTCACTGAGGAAAACAGGATCAACGGGACGATAAAAATTAAAGAAATCTATCAACTCATTACCAGAGTATTCATCATATAATGCAAGGTCACCAGGTAAGAAACCCATCCGACGCCTTACCTCAAGATAATCTCTATGATGATCAAGCCCAAAAATAGATATCACACCGCTATCAAGCTTAAGATAATCAAGCATAGAACGCATAACAGTGGTTTTACCAGCGCCATTAGGACCCAAAAAACCGAAAATCTCACCACGACGAATCGAAAAACTCACATCCCGTGCACCAACAACCCGCCTACCAAATTTCCTTCCACCAACACTATACTCGGAACCATAAATTTTTGTAAGATCCTTAACAATTATAATATTTTCATTGGATGCATCCATTAGTAGACCTCTTAAAATGAAGCTCGGTTAAACTTATTATAATTATCGTTAATTTAAAAAAATAATCAAAGTTAGAATAAGCTAAAAGTACTTTACGAATATTAAAACTTTCTTTTAAAATAGGGTTTATTTTTCATAATTATATTAAGATTTAAAATCATAGTCAAAAGACTAAAAATTCTTAAAATTATTATAAAAATAAAAAATTTATTAAATATTTTAAATGTTTATGTTAAAAAAAGGATTTAAGAAGAGGACATGTAGAATCTCATTTGTAGTAACTTTAGACCAGAATTATCATAATCCCAGAAGTAGCCTTCAAGTAAATCGTCGAATAGACCGATTTTCTCGAGGTTACCGTCCCCGTCAACATCAAACCAGATAGTTGTGAGTTGTACTGTTTTATCTGTGAACACTGATTGTCCTTTATTTCTCTGAACTGCTACTGTATCACCGTAATAATACCAAATTTGACCATATTCGTCTTCAAGCCATCCACCAGCTGTGATGTTGGCTTTTCCACCTGGCTTACCAAGTGCGCGAATCCAGATACTGTACTTTGCTACAGTATTGCCTTCATAATAGTTTCCTTCATAGGGATCTATTAACTGTAGCTTGGCTTTTCCATCTGTACCAATATAATCGAGGACTTGGAAGGAAGGTCCTGCTACTAGTTCAATTGTACATTTTCCTGTGAGTGGGACAAATATTCTATGGCCCATGTTGGAGCCTTCGTCGAAGCTTTTGTTTTTGGGTACGCCAATTATGTTCAAGTTATAGTGTGGTCCACTGGGAGCGCTGTTTCCTGTAGCAAATGCAGGTACTAACATTAGTGAAGCTAAAACCATAAAGACTAACATGTTTTTTATTTTCATTTTTCGACACATCCATGTTGTGCATCAATTACAGATAATTACGGGTACTTAAAAATTTTGTAACCGTGTTTCTGATTATGGTTATTTTCTTTTTTTTTCGCGTTTTGAAGGGTTTTTGGCTTATTTTCTTGTTTTTCTTTGGTCTTTTGTTGTTGTGCTTGGTTTTTTAGTTAGTGTGTAGTAGGAAAGTATCATTGAAGTTATGCTTAGTATGATTGCTAGATAGATTAGTAGGTTATTTGCGGATTCTCCTGCTGGTCCTGTTGCTCCTGTGGCGCCGGTTAGGCCTGTTGCTCCTGTTTGTCCTGTTAGGTTTGGTA
>JAFGHP010000022.1 GCA_016930055.1 Candidatus Bathyarchaeota archaeon
AATTCAGGTCTCTCTTGACCAACAATAATTACAAAATTATTCGATCTTTCTTCTCCTAATATCGATCCATTAACAGGTTCTCTGACTTTTTGCTTTGGTGTTCTATCTGATGCGTTGTCCCAGTAATATTGAAATAATTCTCTACACCAAGCTAGAAACGTTTTATCACTAGATCTGAACCCTCTATAGTCGAATTCTCCCTCTATTGTCGGGAAGGCTATTACACATTCTTTTTCAGACATTATCATTAATAGGTTGACATCTTCAAACATTCGCTGCTCAACCAGAGGCGTGTATCTCATTTTGTCTAATGCAAGGCTTTCTCTTGGCGCTAATGCCTCAAGATCCGGGTTTATGAAGCGGTTTTGAGGTTCAATAATCTTGAAACGTATTCCACGTTCAACAGCCTCTAAAATAATTGAAAGATGATTTAATGGAAACTGGTCAACTAATAACCATATTTCCTTTTCTGCATATCTAATAACTTGATCAATAGCACGAATGAAGATCAATATATTATCATGAAACTCGCTTTTTGAAAGATCTCTAAGCCTTAACCTAAACTCTCTTGGTATATAATCAATTGAGTGAGTTAGGAAATATTCTTTATGCTGTGTGAAAAATGAAAACTCCTCAACCAACTCTAATATCCTTAACCCAAAATACGTTAAAGAATACTTACCATCGGGATTGCGTTCAACTAGATCCACATCCATAAGCCTAGTAACATGTCTACGCGTCTCTGGTAGATTCAACCCAGACTTATTTGATAAATAAGTTAAATTTGCAGATTCATCTCTAAGTATTAATAATATATTATGTCTCTCTTGACTAGCCATCTCAAATAGAAGATCATATAGATAATCTTGGAATGACATGATAAATCAATCTTTAAAAATATTAATCCATTTAAAGGCTTAAACATTGCTCATTAGTTCACGTAATAAACTAACAAATAACAACAATCTAGTAGTAATCTGTTTGGTGAATATTCTTGGGTAGATGCTTTTCACTGGAAATGAAATCTAAAGACTATCTAAACAAAATCAACATCCATGAAGGACATGATGGCGTGCTACTAGAAGGTAACCTAGGTAACCTAAAGCAACTATTATTCATTGATAGTTCTCAATTAGAATTAAAATGTACAAACGGTGTTCTTCGCTTCGATGTAAAAAAAAGTGAAATCTTAATGGCTTTGAATAAAGAAGAAGTTATTCTTATCTCCGAATAATGAGAAAAACGAAGCTAAGTAACTTGCAAGTAACTTTTGATGAATGTTTAATCTATATTTCTTAAGATTGAACCATAAAAATAATGATCTTTCAAAAGTTAGGCTAATAATGGGAGTAGTTAATACTCAATGATTTGAATAGTTCTCCCAAATTAACACTAAAATAAATTCTTATAAAATAAATATTATTGATTCTCCTTTTCATAAATTAATATTGAACACATTTTATATGTTATATTCAACAATTTTTTTGTTACACTTTTTGAATCTGGCTTGGTGATATAGAATGAACGCCATCAAATTACGTAAACAATTGGCCGATGTAGATGACAAAACATGGGCAAAACTTGGAGCCTTTTTCTCTAGTTATATTTCCGATGAAGAATTGAAAAGATGGATAAACTATCAAAAAAATTAAACATATTTCAAGAAACTGACTCCAAAGACCAATTACAATTTAGTTATATGTTAATGTATTTCCTTGAGACTCTCTTTCTAAACGCAGAAAGATATAGTCGTATTCCAGATGTCTTAAAGAAATTCTGTGAGTCTAATGATGATGAAATGATAGAATTAGGAATAAAGCTGCAACTAGATCTACAAGCTCATGAAAATTTGAAAGATATACAAAATAAAATACCAGAGCTTTCTCAGAAAATTAATTCAAACTGTTATCGCTGTGGATGCTTTGAGTTATTAAATAAAATTGAAAACATAATGCTAAGATAATATCCACTGAATGAAGTCAATATTTATAGCGCTATACAAAATAGATACTAATATTTACATATACATAATTATAAATTCAATTATATTTATATGACTGTATACGGTACATGTGCTATGGAATCTCTAACTTTAGACGTAGAAAAAGAAGGTTTACTAAAAGTACACTCCGATTACGAAGTGTCAGCGCTCAAAACTGTCTGGAACAGTAAGGAGGGTTTACTAACAAGAGATGTTTGGGAGATTTTAAATAACCAAAAAAATATCCAAATATCTCGTGCTTCTATAATCAACTTTTTACAAGATATGGCTGATAAAGGCATCCTAAGAGCCGTTGAAGAGCCATGTAAAGGTGGATCAAGAAAAAGATACTACCCAAAAATGACTGAATCCGAATATAAAGAATACATTGTTAAGACTGTCATAAAAAGTTTAATGAAAGACTTCGATGAAACAAAAGAAGTACTTGAACAGATTATATCAAATTAGATCCAATAAAAGTATTTTTTCCAATAATTTTTTTATGAATGTATATAACTATTTAATATACTGTTTTTTATTTAATTGATCTTCTAAAATTTAAAGAAAAATTATCATATTATATAATAAAGTAAATCATAAAATTATTTATCTCACAGTTTATAATCTATAAGATTAACTTGGTCTTTATCCGACAAATAGAATTTAACGAATGGATACGCCCTATTCAATTAACAAAACAAATACTACAACATACTCCACAACCAGAAAAAATTCTTCTTCTAATCAAACTACCTATATCCTTACTCGTTTTAAAATTATACAATAAAAAAACCATATATGTGGCAGATAAAAACAATCAAATAATAGGAATCTGCATCGGACAAACTAAAAAAGACACATTAATTATAGAAGGGACTGCAGTACACCCTGATTATAGAAGACTTGGATTATCCAATAAACTTAAAAAGAAGGTGGAAGCAGAAGCTAAAAAATTAGGAGCTAAAAGAGCAATAACGAAAATAGAATCTTCTAATATAATAGCCCTTAAAATGGCTCAATCACAAGGTTACCAAAAAATAAATGAACATGATATTTATGAAAAAAAGTTAGAATAAATTATCATCTTTTAGTAGCAGGAATAGCTCCTTGATACCATTCTCTTTTGTCTACATCAACAAATACTATAGAAACCGCTTCAGGACGACAACCGCAGCCTTCACATACAGCTTCTGTTACAAGTTTTGCTACTTTATCTTTAGTTTCAGCGTCTCTTCCTTTATACCATTGAATAGTTACCCATGGCAAATTATTTCACCACAATACCACGTATCAAACTTAGATAAGAAACCTTCCAATGAAATCAGTTCTTTAATTAATATTGTTAATCAAGGTAAAAACTGTATGAGGCGGGCTCCATACTCAAGATCCTCATCACAATTCAGAAGGGCAAATACATCACAGCCCGCCATTAACACATAGTACATTATATATGAAAAACATATTCATGGAAAAATTAAAAAAGCCACTATAGCGCCCTAAACCAATATGGAACGTCCCGATAGAACCATGTATTTTTTAAATATTGCTCTCGCCGTTGCACAAAGGAGTACATGTCTAAGAAGAAAATTCGGTGCAGTTATAGTGAAAGATAACACTATTGTAGGTACTGGCTACAATGGAAATGCACGAGGAGTAATAAACTGTAGCGAAATAGGATGTATCAAAAATATTATGCGGACTCCCCATGGAGTAGCTTATGATTACTGTCCAGCAGTCCACGCTGAAGAAAACGCTATAATCAACAGCAATAGAGCGGATCGAATAAATGCAACTCTATACATTGCAGGAATAGACCCAGATGGAAAATACACTATGGCACTACCCTGCCAAAGATGTCAACGAAAAATAATTAACAGTCAAATAAAGCAAGTAATACTTCTTAGAGATGATGGGAAACCAATGACTATCGATGTTGAAGAATATATAAAATCTGATACTGACTGGTACACAAAATTAGTACTAGAAGCAAAACAAAATCCTAAAAATTTATAAACCTAGCATTTCAATCAAAACCAGATACAAATGAGCCTAGAACAAAAGGTTAGCGACCTTGAAATAGAAATCCGAGGAATAATCGATAAAATAGATTCAATTGAAGAAAAATTTGAGGAAATATACGAACGCCTCGAAGAGATCGAAGAAAAACTACAAGAAGCTTAACTCTTTCTTTTCTAACAAACCTTAAAAATACAACCACATGCCTAGCCATGAGGAAAAATGGCATTCGGATCTCACACATCAAAAGAAATCATAGGAACAAAAACTCAAGAACTTTCAGGTAAAAAGATTGTTCTCTGTATAACGGGAAGTGTAGCAGCCATAAAAAGTACTGAAATAGCTCGAGAATTAATGAGAAAGGGTGCCGAGGTTTACGCTGTGATGACTGAGGCTGCCCAAAAAATTGTCCATCCAGATATGGTAGAATGGGCTACAGGAAACCCGGTAGTAACTGAGCTCACAGGGCAGATAGAACATGTAACATATGCAGGTGAACATGACCTTAGAGCAGACTTAATACTTGTAGCGCCTTCAACAGCAAACACTATAGGAAAAGTTGCAGCTGGCATCGATGATACCCCGGTAACAACAACACTGACAACCGGAATAGGCGCAGGGATCCCTGTAATAATAGCTCCCGCAATGCATGCCTCTATGTATAAACATCCAATAGTACTTGAGAACATAGAAAAACTTCAGAAACATGGAATTCAAGTTCTTATGCCAAGATTTGAGGAGGGAAAAGCCAAGATCCCAGGAACCGAAGAAATTGTACAATCAGTCGTTATCAAGTTAACAGTAAAAAAAGATTTACTTGGGAAAAAAATTTTTATAACAGCAGGTCCAACGAGAGCATATCTGGATGCATTTAGATACATTACAAATCCAAGTTCAGGTAAGATGGGGACCGCCCTAGCTCAGAATGCTATCGACAGAGGAGCTGATGTTACTATTGTTTATGGACCGGGAACATCAAAAGCACCTTCAAACGCTAATGTAATACCAATACTCAGTACAGAGGATATGCTTGAGGCAGTACAAAAAGAACTTAGAGAAAAGAAATATGACGCAGCTATATTATCAGCTGCTGCAGCTGATTATGGATTATCTAATAGAATAATGGAGAAAACTCCCTCAGGGAAAAATGAATGGATCCTACATCTCAAACCGCTACCAAAAATAGTTGAGAGAATAAAGAAAATTGATCCAAAGGTATACCTTGTAGGGTTCAAAGCTGAGTATAATATATCAGATGAAGAATTAATAGATCGAGCATATAATAGGTTGATCGGAGCAAATATGGATTTAATTGTTGCAAATGATGTTGCTCGTGAAAAAACGGGATTTGGTACAGATACAAATGAAGTTTTTATAATAAACCCAGACAAAAATGTTAAACACATTGATTTAGCTGATAAATACACTGTAGCTTCCAAAATCTTAGATTTTGTTAGAGATCATATATAATTATTTTACAAAGATTGTATCAATTTTACCTCATTTTTTTAAGGCATAATTAATTAATTATGAAAATCAATTTTTTAAAGATATTCTTCTCTACCCATTTTATGCCTAAATATAGCTAAAACCGTAATGGTTATTTTCAAAAATTGAAAATAACTTTATTAAAGAAAAAGAAGTAACAATGAGACATGAGTAAACACAAACTCATAATAATAGCACTAATAGCAATAACTTTCGCTGCAATAAACATCTCAGTAATTAATGCCCAAAACATTCAAGACTCAGAAATATGTTATGGATATGGATCAAGCGACCTTCAACCTAAAGGGATTGGCAATACGGTATTCCCGTACACTGAGAAAATTGGTTTCTGGGTACAAATACAGAACCCAGCTGATGTTAACTACAGAATAATATGGAATGATCCAGATGACAACCAATACAGAAACCAAGCAGTAGAAATTATCAAAAAATCTGGAGCGGATTGGGGAATAGCATTTGACTCCATTAATATAGCTGAAACAACCGCAAGAAACAAACTAGGTGTTTGGGATGTAGAATTATATATTGATGGAGAATTAGCACGCGCAGGGCAATTCCAAATCATCAGTTATGAAGAAATTCAACAACAAATTGCTAAAGTAATTGAAGATAAAAACGAATTGGTTGATCTTCTTGATGATCTTAGAAACGATTATGATGAACTACAAGACGAGTATGATCAATTACAAACAGATTATGCGGATTTACAGGAACAAGTAGGAACTGAATCAGATTATGAAAAACTCCAAGATGATTATGATGAACTTTTAGATGATTATGAAGCGTTGAAAGCGAATCAAAGTTCAACTAGAACAATGATGTATGCAGCAATTGTCGTTGCTTTAATTGCCATAGTTGTTGCAGTCTACTTTGGTGTATTAAAAAAGTAATTCCTTTTTCTCTATTTTTTTGGAAACGCATATTACTTAAACGTCTATTCACTAGTAGAAT
>JAFGHP010000023.1 GCA_016930055.1 Candidatus Bathyarchaeota archaeon
GTCAGCATCACACTATACACTGCACAAGCAATGTACTACAGAGAAGCCAACGTACAAGCTCACTCTGTTACTCTAGCAGGTTCAACTTAAAACAAACGGAGTCTTAAACCTCCCCTAATTTATTTTTATTTTTCTTTTTTTAGTATTTGAGTGAATAGATTCTGCGTTAACTCGAATTTATAAAAAATCTATCAAAATTTCTACCGCTAACATAACAGGATAAATGTGTTGGTTCAATTGGTTCTATTTAAGATAGGTCTGTCATAATTGAATGAGGTGAAGAGAGACCTGGCGAAAGTTAGTAAAAGTGCTTTCCCGGTCCACTATTCATTTTATCTGGGCTTCTAAATATCGCCGCAAAGTATTTTTGGACCCAGTTGAGGTTAGGTTGCTGGAAGTACTTAAAACCATTGCTAGTCAGAATGACTTTGAGATACTAGCTGCTAAGTTGTATGATGGGGATCATTTTCTATCTTGCCGAATGTTTGTATTCTAGAGTTGGTCAGTTTGCTTTAGTGTAATTCCGTTTAAGTCTTGTTCAATGAGTCTCCGCAGCTTAGTTTGAGGTTTTGGGGTAGTCATTTATGGTCCGAAGATTATGCTATAAGAACTGCCGGTATGGTGACTAATGCAAAAATCGAAAAATACATCAACAACTTTTAGTTGGAACTGCTCACTTCGTAAGAGACGAATAGTTCAATTCAATCTAAAGAGTATCTTTTTCAATAAGAAATTTTCACAAATATATCAATAAATTATTTAAAAAGTGTATTATTAACTAAAAATTCCTAATTAAGTAAACCGCTCTTTCTTTTTTTAGTTTTTAATGATAAGTTTGATCCTGCTAAATACGCGATTAGAACACCAATCAATGCATAATAAATGCTATTCCACCTTAACATCTCCATATCTAAAAATTTCGTGAACGTGTATTGTTGCCATTTATAAATGGGTGACATTATTTCTCCTGATGTACTTAATGAATGGCCAACAATAATTGGTGTTGTGTAGATTATCATTAAGCCAAAAATAATAGATAATATCCCAAATAAAAGTGCCCATCCTCCGCGTAACTTGTTATTACCAGATGTTAAAGCTCCAAATCCTATTCCACCAAGAGATCCACATAAAACAAGACCTAACGAAATAAAATCATTAGTATATAATGTTATTACTCTTAGCAATAATCCAGATATGCAAATACCTAATAATCCACCAAACAATCCCAAATGCAGATATTTGATCTTGCCTTGTAGTAATGGTTCGTTTTGTCTCTTCGTTAAATCAGTTAATTTTTCCTTCAAATGTTCGTTAATTACTGTTTTACTCTTTTTTCGCTCAATATATTCTATTCTGATTACATGTACAAAAAGAATTAAAAACATAGAAAATAACATACCATCATTTAGCCAATTGATTCTATCTTGTAATGGGATTATATTAGTCAATAAAACTTGTATGAATATTATTGCTATAAAAAATTTCATGAGCTTATATAATACTTCACAGAGTGCATCAGCTTTATTGGGGTCAAAAAGTGTTAAGGTAAATTGTCTGTTGCCTAACATCAATATTTTTTCGCTCACTCGAGAAAGAATTGCTGATATCGTTTTTGTTTTAATTGTATAATAAATAATTATTAATACAATATCAAAAATGCCTAATCCGAGTAGCAGTTTATTAAATATCCCAAATCCTATGCTATATATCAAAAGAATAAGTAAAGTACCAAAGATAAATAGCGCAATTGAGTTGAGATTTAATAGTCTATGTTTTCTTTTTGAGTCTGCATAAAGCATCAAGCAAATAAGAAGCAAAGAAGCAAATGAACTAATGTATAATATGTTGGCTTGATATGCTACAACAAAATCGGCAGTTAAATAATAAGTACCTTCATCTAAATACAATCCTGTAATGTTAAATAATGGTGTGAATTGCGATATTTTTACTCCATTATTGGAAACTATCCAATAAGGATAGTACGCTTGACTAACAACCAAGATCGCAGGTTCGGATACTGCTATAGAAAAGTGAATCTTGTTGAGGCTATTATTATAGCCTATTTCTAAATTATTAATTACAATATTTGATAGACTCTCAATAGTGAGATCTTTAATTATATATGAAAGATTGAATTTTGAAATTTCATTAATTTTAACGGGTACATCTAAATTCAGGTGTTCATTAGCTTTTAAAGCAAAAACAACGCCTTGGAAGAATCGATTCTCGAAGACAACAGAATCGTTCCCATCAAATACTTTTATAAAATATTTTGTTGAATTATTGAAAAAGTCAATGTAAACCGAAGAATAAGATTGATTTTTTTCAATCGTAACATATTTGACAGCACATAGAGTAGCGAGTGCGGTTAATTTACTGGCGTTGCTGTTCAAACAACCGGATGTTTGATTATAGTTTTTGGCTGAAATTTTTTCAAAGTTGTACGCTAACTCGCTAAATAACGCATTATTGGGCGGATAAGATCTCAGTCCCATAACGGGTTCACCCACCATTTCATGATCAATAAGCGATGACTTATAATTTGTAACTCCCCAAATTGTTGGATAAGAAATTACACGAAAATTTCCCTCTTGATTTTTGATAAATTGTTCACTACAAGTTAATTGTGGAACTGGTGTTGTTAAGGGTTGTATTCCCATGGTAAGGTCTGCAAATATAGCTATTGCTAAAACTGTAATTAGGAGTGTTTTTACTTTCTTACTTTTTATTATCCCCCTAAACTTTTTTGATTCTTTAAATAAATTACCAAAAGAAAGCAGTCCATATCCGGCGCACATACAAAAGCAAAAAATAATTAGTGATAATGCTCTATCGGGGACTCTTACAAAAAACGTTGTTACTAGAACAGATAGGGGCGTTCCAATAGCCACTAGTAAGAAAAATAACATTGTTATCCAGTGAAACAAGTAGTCTCGGTTATCATTTTTTGATTTTGCTTGATAAATGAGCATTGGTAAAAGAGATAACCCAAAGAGAATTATTCCTATATAAGATGTGCAAATCAAGGAATCATTATTAAACTCGCCAGTTCCTCTTAAAAATAAATCTGAAGTTTGCATAAACCATCTAGAAGGGATTGACCCTGAAGTAACTGTCAAAGCTCCAATATTTTGAAGAATTAAGAAACTTAAGATAAAGGGAGCGGCAAAAAGCGAAACCAGTATAATTAGTTCAATTAGCCTTTTAAAAAGTGCTATTTTTATTTTTTTTCTATTAATTATTAAATGGTAACCAAGCCTTAATAGAATATAAAACAACGTAAATATCATTATTTGTACATCTGCAAAAAAAAGAAGAATTGCTCCGACGCCTGCAAGTAACATGCTTTTTCTGTTTTGATAGATCAACATTTTTTCAAACAAAAGAAGTGTTAGAGGTACCAAAGCGGCTCCCATAATGAAGCTAATGTGTCCATCATTCACTTGACTATAGTAAAATGAAGAGAATGAATATGCTATTGAAAATATCCACGCTATCCAATTTTTTCGAAAATAATACTTCGCCAACTTATATGAGCAAAACTGAGCAATAATAATCATAATAAATTCAACAATCTTTAGCGATAGAACTGGATCTTTCAAAACAGTTAGAAACAGAACACACATACTCACAGTAATATCTGGAATGAGACTTATGTAAGACCATGTAGCAATGGAACCCCCGATTAAATTAGGTAGCCAATAAATTCCAAAAGGTAAACTTCCAGACTGCAAAATTAAGTAATTTATATTAAAGGATTCAAAAAGTTGATAGGCATCATTTATGATAGTACCAACCATTACATTACTAGGTGAGAAAATAAAACTGCAATACCAGATTGTAAATGCTATTGATAAACTTGCAAAGAGTAAGTTTTGCCCCTTTTTAAAATGATTTAGCTCAACTTGTTTGGGTAAATTCAATTGATCAGATTCGCATTTTTCCAAGTTCGTTAACCCTAATGAAGCATTTACTTTCTCTCCATACAGTTACCCTAGTATAATATTTCGTGTGTTGGAAGGATTGCAGACGATTTTTATTTTTTCGTTTAACACTATCTGTATCTATTAAAACGCATTATAAAGCCTTGGTTTTTTTATTACTTGATGAATTATCCTATAAACATGAATTTTGAATTCATAATTGTTATATTTATAATAAATATTGTATTCAAAACTATAAAACTTATGGAAAGGAGAAACAAATGAATTCGCTACCTATCTCTTATTACTGTTACATCAATTCTGAAAACGAAATATTTACTGCTATTATTCTTATGAGGGAATAGTTAATGGATGTTATTTTAATTAATCCTCCCCACTCTTTTATGCAAGCACATCGTGGAGGTAAAAAAGGTAAAAAGGAGCTCCTCTCTTATCCTCCTCTAGGCCTGTTATACTTAGCTGCTGTGTTGGAAAAAAATCACATAACTGTAAAAGTCATCGATTGTCCAGCTAATGGGACTAATGAGATCGATTTAATAGAGATTGTTGAAAAAGAAAAACCATCTATCATTGGAATCACCGCTACAACTCCTCAAACTCAATCAGCAGTCAATTTATCTAAGATTTTAAAGACTAAATTTGGAAATAATATATTTATTGGGCTAGGTGGAGCTCATATAAGTGCTGATCCAGATTTCATAAAGCGTTTTTCATTCTTTGATTTTGGTCTAACCGGTGAAGGAGACCAAACTTTCCTAGATATTGTTAAACAAATCTTAGCTGACAAAAAAGTAAGTGGAGTTTATCGTGGAGAAGCATTAGCTAATCTTGATACTATACCCTTTCCAGCCAGGCATCTAATTGATAATAGTCTCTATTTTATGCCAATTAACGCAAAAAGGTTTACATCTATAATTACTAGCCGAGGTTGTCCTTATGACTGTTTATATTGTAGTCGTCCGGTTATTGGTAAAAATATCAGATATAGATCTTCAGATATGGTCGTCGCTGAAATGACTGAGTGTGTTGAAAAGTATGGAATCGAATGGTTCCAGTTTGTTGACGATACTTTGACCTTAAAGAGAGATCATATTCTTTCGATTTGTAAAAAAATGATTGATCAGAAATTAGATGTTGAATGGGGTTGTCAAACAAGGATTGACTTAGTAGATGAATCCATTTTAAGAATAATGCATGATGCAGGTTGTCGAGAGATATCTTTTGGAGTTGAATCTGGAAGTGACAGAATTAGATCAGTACTTCGAAAGCATTTTGACGATAATAGTGTTTTTTCGGCATTCAAACTATGTCGTAAAGTTGGCATTGAAACAACTGCTTTCCTACTATTAGGGCTTCCAACAGAAACAAAAGAAGATATGAATAAAACCATAAATTTCGGTAAAAAAATAGATGCTGATTATATTGAAGTACATGTAAGCACACCTTTTCCAGGATCAGATTTGTTTACTATAGCAATTGAAGATGGCATAATTCCTGCTGATATCTGGGATAAATACACTCAAGGCGAGTTGGGGAGTACCCTTCCACTTTTTATACAGAAATATTTAACTCGTGAGGAATTACTTGAAGCACAAAAACAGGCCTATAAAAATTTCTACTTTAGAAGTTCCTATATTTTAAAACGACTTTCCCGAGATATAACTTCTGCTCAAAAATTAAAAAGAGATGTAGCGGTTATGCGTACTCTGAGAGGCTCCAATTAGAAATAAAATTTTTGGATGAAAAACTTCATGAAAGTATTTATAACAGGTGTGGCGGGTTTTGTCGGGCGAAGCCTAGTAGAAGCCCTGTTGGTAAATGGACACGAAGTCATTGGTTTCATTAGAGAAGATCTTAGTATTAGGAAACCAGAGACTCACATGTATCTAGAGAAAAATATAAAATTAGTTTTTGGCGATTTGACAGACTTTGATAGCATACTAAATGCACTAAATTCTGTTTCTGGAGAAGAAGGAATTACAGTTGTCCATCTAGCTGCCGTTATAGACACTAAAAAAACTAGGTTATTCCAAGCAGTTAATATAGCTGGGACTGAAAATTTCTACAATGCCGTTCTTCAAACTAAAACTAAAATTAGTCACATAATACACGTTAGTACCGCTGCTGTTCATGGTCCCAATCATCCAAACGAAAAAATCACTGAAGAAACTTCTATTCTCCCTGAAACATATTATGAAAAATCGAAGTATGAATCAGAATCGATAGCGCGAAGATTTGTGAATGAAAATAACTTGCCTATAACAATTCTTCGTCCTGTTCACGTTTATGGTCCTCACACACTTGATCGCCTTCTTAGTCATATGATAAAAATGGTGCGATCTGGATTTGCAATAGCACCAGCCAAGCAACCTCTTGATCTAATCAATGTGAACAATCTAGTTATGGCTATGATACAAGTAATGGATAATAGAGAAAAATCTCTCGGACAAACTTACCTATTAACAGACGATAAAAACTACACTACTGATGATGTTATTAAAAGTCTAGAAAAAATATTCAATATTCGACCAATCATCATACATATACCAAAATTTATGGTCCGTATATATTCAAAATTAACCAAAAAATTAAGGTATGGTTTAAACAAAATTTCTTACTCTTGCGACAAAGCCAAAACTCAATTGGATTACAAACCAAAAGTCACTCTAGATGATGGTTTGAGAGCATATGTTGGTTGGCTTTTAACGGTTGGACATCTTGATAGTAATTATATCCTGAATAAGCGCGAAGCAGCTAACGAATCTTTATCTGGTGTTAAGGGTTTAGGTTGCGCTTATGATTATATAATTCGTCTTAAAACTATTATGCCCTTATACCGAAAAGCTACTCACGGTAAAGCAAGTCCCTGTCTTCTTTTGATTACTCCATACATGAAATTCTGCCCTCCTTTGGAACTCGCATATTTAAAACGCTTAGCCAAGAATTTACTCATCCGCCGTGTTGTTATCCCCTATTATGAACCCACTTCTTCACAAATTCAAAAGTATTTGATGAAGCATGAAAATAGAAAATACGACCTTTCTTTATACGTAGGCGAAGACTTATCTTTTGATGCTTTAAAAACACTGACTGAAAAACTTAGAGCTCTCTCACAGTATGTGGCAATTTTCGTTCATAATGGGGACAATACCTATCATATTGGTGGTTGGAAAGGAATACCCGAAAAATCTGTTATCTCATTAGGTGCAATTGGAAGAGAGCATATTGATGTTCCTCTTATCCCTGCAAATATCAAGATGGGTTTGTCACACAAAAAAACTATGTCAGCAATTCGGAAAACAGTTATGTTATCACTTTGCCTTACTATATTACTTATTTCTAAAATCGAAAATAAATTTCCACGTGTGCTAAGAAAAAAAATGTCCCATCAACTTTTTCTTTTCTGGGACACACCAGTTTCGTGTTAGTTTAACAATGATTAATGCTCTTATTGGTTATGCTCTCATTCACATATTATATCTTATAATGTCTATGTAAAAGTAATAAAGAGACTGTTTTTAAGTTATAAACTCATTATTCCTTTTTTTTCAGAATAAATTTTTTGTGTGTCACAATCTATAACACAATTTCAGTAATATACTATCAAAACATTACCTTCGACAAGAAGGTCTGACGATGCAAACAACTACTTTGAAAGAAGTAGCCAAAGCTGCAAATTGTGATGTTGTGCCAACTAAAGTCGGGGTTGCAATTCCTACTTATAACGAGATGTCAAATCTTCATGTATTAGTTAACCGCTTGTCAAAAGTTTTTGAAGATAATGCAATTATTGGTCGTATAGTAATAGTGGATGACAACAGTACAGATGGAACTGGTAAACTTGCTGATCAACTTTCGAAATTATATAAAAATATTTCCGTAATTCATCGGTCGGGAAAATTAGGCTTAGGAAGTGCCTATAAAGAGGCTTTCCAACTCTTACTTAAAGACCCTGAAATAGCTGTAATAATGGAAATGGATGCGGACCTTTCTCATGAACCAGAATATATTCCCAGTCTTCTAGCAAAAATTGACGAAGGTTATGATGTAGCAATTGGTTCTCGGTATATTAGCGGAGGCGGAATCGACAAGGCATGGTCCCCTTTGAGGAGGCTCATAAGTAAATCCGCTAATTTTTTAACAATATTATTCATTGGTCTTAATCTTAAAGATGTAACTAGCGGATTTAGAGCTTATGAATCATACGCTTTAAGAACGATCGCTCTCCATAAAGTAAGAACAAACGGATACGCTTTTCAAATAGATATGCTTTCTCAATGTAAAAAAGTTGGTTGTGAAATAGCCGAATCTCCAATAATTTTCTATGAACGTAAACATGGAAAATCAAAACTTGCCTCTCATTCAATTCTAGAATTTGTTAAGACTCTCGAAAACGCTTTCGCATTA
>JAFGHP010000024.1 GCA_016930055.1 Candidatus Bathyarchaeota archaeon
CTATCTCTGTAGCGTGGAGGCTCATAGACTGACAGACCACAGCCTTTCCATTTTTAATTAGATCTTCTATCTCTTTTTCATCTAAGTCTCTAGGATCCGCTATCTTGTTATTTATCTCTCTTATTTTCTCTAGGTTCTGTATATTTTTCTCGGATGATATTGTTACTTGAAGAAATGGGTTTCCTTCAGTAGATGGTCCCATTTCTATTACCTTTATTTTAGCGCTTTTTTCTTGAAGGTGAGAGAAATATTCAACTATTTTATCCCACCGCGCAATATTTTTATCGGAGCCTAATTGATACCCAAAAAACTCTTCAGGGCTTTTTATTTTATTAGACATGAGAAAAAATATTTTAACTTTGTATTAAACAATTTCGTTTAGTAATCAATTTACATTAAAATTATGAAAATAGTTATAATCAATCTAGATTATTTTTATTTTGTTAAATTAAAATAGTTTTAATTAACTTCTAATAATTTTTAAATTATTGTTATTTTTTTCTAGTTTTTAATATATTTTTATGATGAAAGAATAATATAAAAAAATGATTAAAAATAGTTAATTATTGTAAAATTGCATTAAACAGAAGCTTATATGTTCCATGTGTTTGAGCTCTATGCTGTGTCCTAAATGCTATCAATATAGCTTTTCCTTTTCCCTTCTTAACAGAGACCATTACTGCTTTTCCAGCTACATATTCTTCACCAATCAGCCAACCACTTTGTAAAACATCTTTCTCAGCTAAGGTTACAATTTCTTCATAGTTTTCACTATGATCTGAAGGTTTTATCTCTAATATTGGGCATTTATTTCTATTATGATCAGTCCATTGGAATACTAAGCCATTATCAGGCATACCGTATCCTAGTTGGTGATCATTATTTATTGTAGCCCATAGAGTAGAACCAGGGCAGAAAAATTTCTTTGGCTCAAGATCTTCTGTTATATTTTTAATTCTTAACTCAAGTGCTTTAACGGCGAAGTTACAGGCTTCTCCAAAGGTTAGTAGAGTGCCTCCATGTTCAACAAAATCTTTTAGAGCTATTAATCCCTTTTCTCCAATGCCACTTCTGTATTTCTCAGGATACATTGGTTGTTCTCCTCTATTTTTTCTCCACCATTCCTCAGCACCTTCTCCTGTAATTAAGGCCTCACTGTCATCTGGTAATATGATTAAATCATATTTTTCCTCCAGGTTACCATTTTTTATTTCTTCATCCATGATTGTCTTATATGGAAAACTAAATTGCTCAAGTAACCATCTAGTCCAGCCTTCATCCATGTTCCCTCCCCAATAACGCTGATATATCGCAACGCATTTCCTCACTACAATATGTTTCTCGACATCAGGAATAGAGTCTAATGCTGTAAAATCAACTCCTGTCTCTTTCGCTATTTTCGTTAATGTATTTTTATCGGATTTCACTATGAATGAACCTGAAGGATAGGAAACGCCTTTAACTAATACCGGTTCATCAAAGCGTTCAATTTTAATCTCCTCATTCATAAGCATATTAACAGCTTTGAAGCTATCATTAAGCCTAGTATCGAAGATATATCCATTATTTGAGTCTCCATTAACTTTACCATATGGTATTTGATGTTTTTCAATCTCAAATAAGTCGCCACTTGGCCTAAAATTCACTGGTACTACTCTAACTCCCATAAACTCTGCAATTGTATCTGTTGCAGAGTCTTGAGGTCTACTCGGCGTACCATCATTTTCTCGAGTCCATGGGCCGTCTGGGTATAAAGTTTGGCCTAAAAGAGTTTCTACAAGACCTGACTTGGGTTGATCAAGTGGAATAATGTAAGTTCCTTTTTCATATGATACGTTTTCTACTATGATCCTTTCATCTGATACTTCGATTTCTATTCCTTGAACTAAGAGTTTCGAAATCAATTTATGAGCAGTCAGATTGTCGTGTTGATTGACTGGTACCAAGTATGCTTTTATATTAGTACTTTCGCTTTTTGTAATCTGTCTTAATGCTTTATTGTAGGCATTCCATAACACTGTATCTTTATTTCTTGCCGCCATATCTAGTAGAGCCCATGCTGAGATCTTCTGTTGTTCTACGATATCTCTTAGTCTCCACCATCCCCCTTTCCATGGGTGTGGAAAATTAGTTTGTGCTTTGTATTCTGGTAGACCTCTTATCACACCACGCGAGTCTCCTTCAAGTTGATCTTCATGTATATACAATGGTGTCGCTAGTTTTGCGCTTGCAGACTCCGTCAGCATACTAGCTATATTGTGATAATTTCCTATCCAGTGGAATCCAAGGTGTCCCCAACCTAGGTATCTAGCATCATTAATTATTCCTTGTTTTTTTCCCTGCTCAAGTTTATATGCTAGATGTGCTCCGTACCAGCTAATTTCTCTCCAAATTAGGGGATCTGCATGAGGATGTATTGGTTCACAGTACGGTGGAACATATAACCTAGGTCCATAGCTTCCCATATGGTGATGGTCTAAATATGCGTGAGGTTTCCACTCTCGAAACATTATCTTTGCCATGTAATTTGATTCTATCATATTTGTCATGAAGGCGTCTCTGTTGTTGTCGTGTCCTGTGTATTTGTGGTATAACCAAGGTATATTCACTCCCTCGTATTCTGTTCC
>JAFGHP010000025.1 GCA_016930055.1 Candidatus Bathyarchaeota archaeon
AAAAGCGACATGAAATATGTTGAAGAAAGAAGACAAGAATATGATAAACGTAGAAAATATTTCTGCAAAGCAGTAGATGATTTAGGATATCCTTGTCACCTGTTTGAAGGCGCATTTTATGCTTGGTTTGATGCACGTAAAACAGGTCTTAAAAGTCAAGAATTTGTACAAAAATTTGAAAAATCAGAAAACGTTCTACTAAGTTCAGGAGCAGGTTTTGGAACGAAACAAGAAGGATTCATACGGGTCCCCCTAGTTCAACCAATACCAGTATTACAAGAAGTTATAGCCAGATTAGAACACTTCAGTAAAAATATTTAATATAATAATATTAGAATCAATTTTTTATTTTAAAAACGGTTTTTAATACTGGGTATTACATTGCCATTCGTATACTCTGATAATATTAGAATACATTACTGGGTAACCGGGTCTGGTCCACCTTTACTCTTAATCCCCGGATGGGGAGGAAGTGGAGATAGCTGGAGAGAAGAGATGATTGATCTATTATCAACAAAATTTAGTGTAATACGTTATTCACCAAGAGGTACAGGGATGAGTGATAAACCACTTGCTCCCTATAATATAGATGTTTTCGCAGATGATGCAGCAAAAGTAATAGAAACATACAGCAACGACCCAGCAAATGTGTTAGGTTTTAGTATGGGAGGGGGAGTTGCACAAGCTTTGGCTATTAGACATCAGAGATTAGTTAAAAGTCTAATAATTTGTGCAACTGGAGCCTTAGGTGGACCCAGAATTCCAAGTGATCCCGAAGCAAGAAAAAGATTTAGCCAAATTTCTAATCCGCCAATCAATGCATCAAGAGATTATGGTGCTAGAATTTTGGTGAGTCTACTTTATCCTGAAGAATATTATAAAAAAAATGAAAAGCAACTAGTAGAAGAAGAGATATATGATGTTCATCCAACTCCACAATTTGTTTTAAAAGCTATGTCTTCTTCAAGATCAACTTATGATTATTATAGTAAATTATCAAAGATTAGGGTACCAGTTTTAGTTATGACTGGTGACCAAGATAAATTGAATAATCCTGAGAATTGCAGAATTCTATCTAAACTCATCCCTGAAGCAAAACTAGTAGTCTTTAAGGGAGCTGGACACGGATTTTTAAAGCAATTAACTCATGAAGCGGTTCAGGAAATCGTTCGTTTCCTTAATTAATTTATAGCATAGACATAGAGTATTCACTGATCTAATTTGCTACTAATATCAGACCAAGATATTCAAGAACATTTGTCGATGAACGAAGCAATAATAGCGGTAGAAAAAGCATTCAAAGAATACCATGAAGGAAAAGCAAAGATGCCAACCAGAAGCACAATTATGTTACCAAAATATAATGGAAGCATCAGTTTTATGCCAAGTTATTTAGAAGAAACAAATATTCAAGCTACAAAAATCATTAGTATTTATCCCAATAACCCCAAAACAGGTTTACCCACAACATCCGCTTGGTTAATAGTCAATGATCCCGAAACAGGGCAGATTTCTGCTCTCATGGAAGCTTCATATTTAACAGCTATGCGTACTGGAGCAGTAACCGGGGTTGCTGCAAAGTATTTAGCAAGAAAAGATAGTAAAATAGTTGCAGTTTTTGGAGCAGGCATCCAAGCTCGCACTCAATTAATGGCAATAACAACAATAAGGAAAATTGAAGAAGCAAAAGTTTATGATCCAAATATTTCTAGAGCAGAAGTTTATGCTAAGGAAATGTCAGAAAAACTAGGTATTTTAGTCAAAGTATCAGAAGAAGGCAGTGATGCTGCTAAAGATGCAGATATCATTGTGACTGCAACTACTTCGAGAAACCCAGTTATTAATAGAAAATGGTTAGATAAAAAAACACATATTTCAGCTATAGGCGCTTTTTATCCAGATTGTAGAGAAATTGATTCTGAAACAGTTAGAGATTCAAAGATAGTGATTGATGATTGGGAAGCTATGAAATTAGAAGCAGGTGACATTCTTATTCCGATTAAGGAAGGAGTAATTAATGAAAACAATATTTATGCTACCCTCGGGGAAATAGTGACTGGAGCCAAAGAAGGCAGAATGGATAAAGATGGGTTAACCCTCTTTAAAAGCGTAGGATTAGCAATTCAGGACTCAAGTGTTGCTAAAGCAGTTTTAACAAAAATCAAATACTCTCAACCTTAAAGCTCATAACTTTGTCGTGACTATCTTCATTGATATCAATGAGTCGCGAGTATCCAAGATTTCCAATACCAGGAGTTGCAGCAGTAACAATTAATAATGGAAAAATTTTGCTTGCAGTCCGCGGTAAACCACCAAGCATGGGCAAATGGGGTATACCAGGAGGCATTGTAGAACTTGGAGAAAAAGTTGAAGACGCAGTAATAAGAGAAGTGTTCGAAGAAACAAACGTCGTTATTAAACCAATTAAACTTATCACTGTACTAAATTCAATAGTACATGATGATGAAGGAAAAATTAGAACCCATTATGTTCTATTAGAATATCTATGTGAATATGTGAGTGGAGAAGTCCACGCTGCTTCTGACGCTCCAGATGCAAAATGGATAAGTTTTGAAAAATTAGATTCTATTGACATGATGGAAAGTACACGCAAATTTGTTAAACAGGTAGCAAAACAAGAAGGCTACATTTAACGCTTTATCTAAATAGAACATCTGAATATAACCTAGAGAAAGAATTGTTTAGGATTAGCATTGATGTTGGTGGTACATTCACAGATCTAATTGCATTTAATGAAGAGACAGGGAATCTCACAAATATTAAAGTTCCATCAACACCACAAAAACCTGAAGAAGGCATTATCGAAGCAATTAACCAATTTAAGGAAAGGAACAATGTTTTTGAAATAAATTTTATGGGACATGCTACTACGATAGCAACCAACGCATTATTAGGACAAATCGATCTAAATATACCAAAAATAGCATTAATTACGACGAAAGGATTCAAAGATATTATAGAGATTGGTCGTCAACGACGTGCAGAAGTATATAACCTATTTTTTGAAAGACCAAAAATGTTAGTTGAAAGAAAAAATCGATACGAAATAAATGAAAGAACTGAATATAATGGTCAAATTACTAAAAAAATAAATAAAAATGAATTATCGGAGATAATCAGACAACTTATTAAAGAAAATATTGAATCAGTTGCTATAGCATTTATAAATAGTTATGCTAATCCTGAAAATGAAGTAGAAACAGCAAAAGAAGTCTCAAAATATATCAAGTATGTTAGCATTTCAAGTCAAATAAGCAATGAATATAGAGAATATGAACGATTTAGCTCAACAGTAGTAAATGCGTCTTTAATGCCCATAATTAATAGGTATTTAAACACCCTTGAAAACAAGTTTGAATCTATAGGAATTAAATCTTCATTATTTATTATGCAGTCGAATGGGGGTTTATCATCAACATCAAATATTTTACTAAAACCATGCACAATTGTAGAATCTGGTCCAGCTGCAGGTGTAATTGCTGCTGCTTGGGTAGGTAATCTCGTAAAAGAGAATAAAGTAATAAGTTTTGATATGGGGGGAACAACAGCAAAAGCTGGAACCATTAGAGAAGGCATCCCAGAGATCATACCTGAATATGAGGTTGCTGGAAAAATTCACATTGGTCGCCATATCAAAGGTAGCGGATACCCAGTTAGATTCCCATTCATTGATTTAGCAGAATGTAGTAGCGGCGGTGGAACAATAGCTTGGGCAGACGAGGTAGGTGTTCTACATATTGGTCCAATAAGTGCAGGAGCTTACCCTGGCCCAATATGCTATGGAAGGGGGGGAACAGAACCTACAATCACAGATGCTAACCTTCTATTGGGAAGACTAAATTCAAAAAATCTTCTTGATGGGGCTATGACTATTTATCCAGAAAAAGTATTACATGCCTTTATTGAGTTAGGAAAAAAAATTGATCTTGACCCTACAGAAACATCTACTGCAATTATTAAATTAGCTAATAGCATGATGGCAAAAATACTAAGAATTGTAAGTGTTGAACGTGGTTATGATCCAAGAGATTATACAGTAGTTGCTTTTGGAGGAGCAGGACCAATGCATGTCTGTGCGTTAGCAGAAGAATTATTAATAAAAAAGGTCATGATTCCACAAAACCCGGGTATGTTTAGCGCACTAGGTCTCTTATCATCAAACATATTCCATGACTATATTAAACCCATAGTGAAAAAAATCAGGGAAATCGATTCTAAATCATTAATGGGTTTAATCAACGAAATGAAGTTGGATGGAGAAAAAGCATTACTAGAAGAAAAAATACCAAAAGAAAAAATGTCATTCCTACCTAAAGCAGATTTAAGATATTCTGGTCAAGGATACGAATTAACAATTGATTTAAATGATTTAGACATTAAACAAATTGAGGCTTCTTTTCATAAAAAACATCAAGATATTTATTCATATTTTAATCCATTAGAAGAAGTTGAACTCGTAAACTTAAGACTTAGAGTTATAGGTGAGATAGAGAAACCAAAAATTTTGCCTTTAAAACAAGTTATGAAGCTAACACCAATAGAATATAGGAAAGTATTTTTTGAAGACGTTGGATGGAAAGAGACACCTGTCTATAAACGCGAATTTAATAGATGGAACAAAAAATTAGAAGGACCCGCAATAATTGAACAATACGACTCCACTGCAATATTATACCCAAACTGGACAGCGGAAAATGATTACATTGGAAACCTTATTTTTAGGAGGAAAAATTCTTGAATGTTGATTTAACTACCGTTGAAGTTGTTCGCGGAGCTCTAACCTACACTGCTGAAGAAATGGGTATTGCTTTAAAGAAATC
>JAFGHP010000026.1 GCA_016930055.1 Candidatus Bathyarchaeota archaeon
AACGCCCCGGGTGGCTATATGGATACGGACGAGGATACAGCACGGGATACTATGCAGGTGATCCATCTAGGTGCGCAAGGTTCCCTTGGCTACCTAGATGGTGGTGGGCAAACCCCGATTACCAAGGCGCTTTTCAAGCGCCTCCATCAGGGGTATCTGTTACTCCACTCGCTGCTTCGACAGAAGAAGAGAGAGAATATCTGAGCCAACAGATGCAGTATTTAGAGAAGGAGTTAGAAGCTATCAACAAGCGTCTTCAAGAACTACGCTCCGAAGAATAAAAAGTACCATTAATCCCTTTTTTGTATTAGATGAACATTATATAAAAGGTTTAAAAAATTCCATAAAATAATTGCTTTTTATGTTTAACTTATATTTAATATAACATTATTTCTCTTCATTTCACTGTTTTTAATTGTCTATTTAGAAGCTGAGCTTTTTTATATTTATTCTGGATTAACATTGTTATTCTGTACTTTATCTTGGTCATTTATTTCATATTTATTCAATATTTGCTCTAGAGACGGTTCTAAGAAGCTTTTAAGAGCGTTGATTTTTATTAGATCTGAATACCTGTCTTTTGGTATATCTAAAATGGATGTGTCCTTTATTAATTCACTTTTTTGAGTTGCCCAGTTATATATATCTAAAAGTCCTTTGTATTGTAGTTTATTGATTAGTAAAAAACTACCATCAAGAATTCTTTCTCTATCCTTCTGACTTACGAATGATGTTTTTTCAGTTGCACCCATTTGTTCCGTTAGATAAAAAACTTTGTCAATTTCCCAGTGCGCTCCGTTATCAGATGAAAGAGTGACTTTTAGTTTATACACATTCCTCTACCATGTGAAAGAAGGTTAAATGTATATTTTATTTTGATCATTAAATAGCTGGTTTATACGCATTTTTTTGAAGCGTTTGGATTCATAATAGATTATTTTTATAATTAATATAGATAGTCAGAAATAAATGTACGAGGGTTCCCTAGTATGTTATTGATTATCTTGTTTTGTGTGTTGCATAGATATCGATAAAGGCTATTCCTATTATTACATTTATAACAGCATTCAACAATGTAGAGACTATTGGTACATAACTAATTATCAACGATGCTACTATTGATAATATTATTATCAGTAATACATCTACTAGGTCGGATCTAAGTACACTAATAGCTTTCTGGAAAGCATCCATGATCCCCGTCTCATCCAAGACCATAATGACGAACATAAATAACACTACAGGAATTAAGACAATTGTGATCGATAATAGCCCTCCGAATATTGCTGCAAGTAGAAAAATAAAAAATCTACTTGTGACGTAACTTATGCTATCCATTAAGTCTAAAGGTTGCTTATAATAAGCATCCCTAGAAATGTCGATGGATGCAAAGTTAAGTATAAATGAGAACATACTAATCGCTAATCCCAATATTGTTGATAATGTATCACCCATACCAAAGTTATAAAGACCATATGAAACAATAGCTCCTAAAACACCGCTTATTATTGGAGGTAGGAATACCATTGGTTGTTCAAATGCTACGTTATATCCTGTTGTAATATGCTCTATTGCTTTTTTCTCTCCTCCTCTAGGTGTTCCTGTATAATTTTTACCTGTAGTAGAAAATGTTTGAGATTGAGTTGTCTCCGTCTGGTCTAATCTTGCTCCACATTTTGAGCAAAACTTTATCCCTTCCTCAACTTCTGCACCACAGTTATGACAAAACCTTTTACTAGACATTTTCAAATGCTCATTAATATCTTAGCATATTTACCATTTTTGTTTAAAAATACTAAAAATGTGATAAATTTAATTTTTTCAGCCTGTAAAAATAAGAGGTACAATCTTATATGTAGAAATTCCTAGCTGACGTTTATCAAAACGAACTACTAAGTACCAAGTTAGATTCCTCGGATCGTGTGTTGATTGATCAAGGTACTGATGAGATTTAAAACCAAGCTTTTTCATAAAAAATGATTCTCTTTTAAAACGCCAGTTTTCAATATTACTAGGAATTAGTACGGAGAAGTTGTATATATGAGAGCCCGTTATATACTCTTTTTCACCATCAAGTATCTCTCTGTATTCATATATTCTTTCAAAATGGTTATCACGTTCTAAAAAGTCATCACTTCCACCTTCATTCCACTCGACCCATCTGTTCTCTCCAACTATCTCCAGTAGCACGCGCATACCTTTTTTCTGAGGATTAACTAAATTTAGAATCGCTTGTCCCTCTATTTTCCCATTTCTCTGAAAATTGGTGTTGTTGATAGTTACTAGCATTTCATCTCTATCTCTAGAACTTGAAAATAGATCAGCTTCATGTTCGACGCCCATTATTTGCCTTTTTAATGGTGCTTGGCTTAATTTTTTTACTGGAAAACCACATTCACCACAAAAACGATCTATGTCCTTAAGCTTCGCCCCACAATTAGTACAAAATGGCAATAATCTGTCCCTATATGTGGGATATATATGTTTTATTTAACAAATTTCTTTTTTTTTAATACAGTAGTTAGTAAAATGCTTTATTTAAATTACTCCGGTAGATTTTGCTAGTTCAATCGCTAGTTTCTCATCTAAATTTAT
Source organism: Candidatus Bathyarchaeota archaeon (assembly GCA_016930055.1). Taxonomy (GTDB): domain Archaea; phylum Thermoproteota; class Bathyarchaeia; order TCS64; family TCS64; genus UBA8941. The sequence goes on from JAFGHP010000026.1 coordinate 2,596, forward strand.
TGTATTTAATATGGTGTATCTTTCAGGTCTTATCGACTTAGCGAGCCTTAAAGCCTTTATTATAGTTTTAGCAGGAATCCCTAATTCATCTGCAGTGCATGGAGCACCTATCATATTCAGACTCTCTTTGATAGATTCCCAGTTTAATCCATGTAGCTTGGCCATCATTATACTCCCTACACCACACTGTTCTCCGTGTAGTGCTGGTTTTTCAGCAATTTGATCTAACGCATGACTAAACAAATGAGATGAACCGCTAGTGGGACGACTGCTTCCAGCTATACACATAGCAACACCACAGCTAACCAGCGCTTCAAGAAGAGTTCTAATACCTTCCTGAGTTTTTTTCCTAATCATCTGGGCGTTCTCCATAACATGCTGACTACTCATAAGACTGAGGCTTCCAGCATATACTCCATAATAATCATTATTCTCTCTATGTGCTAGCCGCCAATCACGTACCTCAACTGCCTTACATATCATATCACCACATCCTGAGGCAGTAAACCTGTATGGAGAGTCTTCAATGATTTTGCTATCCATGATCACAGCAACAGGGGAAGCTGCAACTACGCTATAAGGACGCTCTGAACCTTTCAATGATGCAAGGTTACTAGCGATCCC
>JAFGHP010000027.1 GCA_016930055.1 Candidatus Bathyarchaeota archaeon
GCAGAAGCTGAAAGAGAGAAAAGAGGAGTAATTATTGCAGCTGAAGGTGAACTTGAAGCAGCTAAAAACCTTGCAGAGGCAAGTAATATTCTTGCGGGTAGCAAATATGGTTATGAACTCAGAGTCTTAGCAACAATAAGTGATGTAAGTCAAGATCAAAGCAACACAGTGATCTTCTATCCTACTAGTGCTCTTGATTCAGAATATCTTTCAGCAGGTTTAGCTAGTAAAATTCCAAAACCAAAAACGAAGTCATAAAAATTAAACACGATCCCTTAACCTCAATTTTTATATTTATAAATTATTAATAAAAAAAATATTGATATAAATAATTTTATTTTTTTCCAACTACACCTATATAGATAACAAACTGTTCTATTCCATCTAACCCTAAAATCTTATTTAATAAGTCATCATCAAAAGCAGCTAAAGCACATACTCCACAATTTATTGCTTCTCCTGAAAGGTATAAATTCTGACAAACATGACCTGCATCCAAATGCATATACCTATAGCCACGTTCACCATATCTCCAAGTCATCCTATAAGCCACTGTAGTCCATATGAAAGTGACTGCAGATGTACGAACAAAATGTTGATTTAAACAAGCTTGAGTAATGTTTTCACTAATATCTGCTCTAAGATCCATTTCCTGGAGTTGATGTTTGACTGCAAGGAATCTGTACAAGCCTGGAGTCAACTTTTCCACTTTATTTACGAGGATATAAGTCTCGAAACAGTGTCTTGCACCTGCACTCGGTACTGTTCTCAAATCATACCTAAAACTACTTATTCTGAAAGAATCGGATTTAGGAGGTTGCTTTACTCCTTGAGTATACCATAATAAGTGGCTAAGCTCAGATAAACTAATTTTTTCATCACTAAATGTTCTAACACTTCTTCTCTGATTTATTGCTTTACAGACATCCAACAAATTATGTTTTAATGTCTTAGGATCAGGTAAATCAATTATTTTTTTACCTTTAATAAAAGTAAGTTCAATTGGAGGTTGAGGTAACCCTTTAAACTGATCTGATTGCTCTAAGTATTTGTACTTAGTTTTTTCCATAAACTCTTGTCCTTGTCCTTTCAATAAATCCCCTCGAAAAATATTATAAAATTAAATTATTAAAATGAGATCAAAATTCATCTATTTTTAGAAAAAAAAATCAATATTATCTTTTTATTACGTGCGTATGTTATAAAGTTTTAATGAACTAAGTTTGGTAATCTGGTTGCTCTTTCTTCTGGTTTTGGTTCTTTAACAAACAACAAAAGGGTTGTTGTTCCTAAGAAACCAATTAGTGAATTTATGAAGAAAGTGATACCTATTCCAGGTACAATTATTCCTGCTAGATTGAAAACTTCAGTTCTGTATTGGCTATATATCCAAGCACCAATTATTGGTCCAATTACATCACCAGCTGTGAAAAATCTGTTCATTTGACCAAAGAATGCACCACGGTGTTGAGGTGGAACAAGGTCTGCTCGAAGCGCTTGAAATGCTGGTTGACTCATATTAAATCCTAAGCTACGAGCTGACATAGTTATACCTGCTTGAGTAGGATTACCAGTGAAAGGTAAAATAAAGCCAAAAAACTGGCTAAGATAATTACCTATTATGATTAATGGTTTTCTACCCATCTTATCTGCGAATCGCCCAGCAATAAAACTGGCAAATAAGCCAATGAAACCACTTATACTCATTATTGTACCAATCTCTAAAGCACCCATACCAAATTTGTCATTATAGAATAAGACCATAATTGGCATAATGAAGCCAACGCCAATTCCCATCATAAAAGCATTGATTAAAATGACTTTCATTGTATCCGTATAAACTAGTTTGCCTCCCGCTTCTCGAGCTCTTTGCATTAGTTCATGGTGTTCTTTTGGTTCTTTTATAAAGAAATATACTAATAGAATAAGTAACACACTAAACCCTGAATCAACAAAGTAAGGAACTCGATAACTTGTAAGAATATCAAAGTTTAAAGCATTAATACTAAGCCATTGAACTGTTCCCCCTATCAAAGGTCCAATATTACGTCCTACCATACCCGCAGCCATCATAAATCCAGCAGTTTCACCACGATTTTCAGGTTCGATGTTATCTTGAAGTAGAGCATCTGCAGCAAGCATGGCACCACTACTAACTGCTCCATTAACAAAGCGTATGAATAAAAGCCATTCCCAACTTGGGGCAAGACCTGTTAATACACCCAAAATGATATCACTAAATATGCCAAGCATCATCAGCTTTTTTCGCCCATATTTATCTGCAAGTCCACCCATTCTAGGAGCCATTAAAGCAGCACTTAACATAAAGCTACTAGTGAATATTCCTATACTTGCGATAGATGCTCCTAAACTTACAGCATAATTGGGAAAAAAACTCATTGGAAGTCCCATAGCAATGCTTTGAATAAATTGTAAACCTGCAAGAATTAACACAGTACGATTATAGATTTTCAGCAAATCTTTGTTCTCCTATTTTCTAGTACAACCTTTTCACTCGCTATTAAACATGTCTTTTATTTTATGATAATTTATTTGAAACTATTAATTACTATATTATTTTTTTAAATATTAATAATTTTTATAATTATTTAAAATAAATTTAAAAAGTATGATTTTTAAGCGTTTAAATTAAAAATAACTTATCCCAATATAATTAGAAGAATTTTGTCTGAAAGATTTAAAAAAGGTGCAATTGATTGGATAGAAGCTAATAAAACTAAGTTAACAAAAATCAGTGATGCCATTTGGGAGTATGCTGAACTAGGTTTACTTGAATATAAATCAGCTAAAATCCTTAGTGATGATTTAGAAATAAACGGATTTAAAGTAGTTCGAGGTGTAGCAGGAATACCTACTGCTTTTATTGCCACCTTTGGAAACGGGAAACCAGTAATAGGTTTTATGGGAGAATTTGACGCATTAAAGGGATTATCACAAAAAAAGACTCCGTTTAAAGAACCAATTGTAGTAGGTGAAGCAGGTCATGGGTGTGGACATAATATTCATGGCACAACAGCACTCGGAGGAGCATTAGCAATCAAAAATATTTTAGAAGTACATGGTTTAGAAGGTACTATAAAATATTTTGGTTGCCCTGCAGAGGAGAGTGGAAGTGGTAAGACCTGGATGGTTCGAGATGGTTTATTCGATGATGTTGATGTTGTATTAAGTCATCATCCAGGTTCAATGAATTATGGTTCATTGAAAAGTAGTTTAGCTAATAATAGCATTAAATTCCATTTTTATGGAAAAACCAGCCATGCTGCTGGAAGCCCTGAACAAGGAAGAAGTGCGTTAGATGCTGTTGAATTGATGAATGTTGGAGTAAATTTCATGCGTGAACATATAGTTCAAGATGCTCGAATTCATTATGTTATAGAAGAGGGAGGGGGGCAACCTAATGTTGTTCCAGATTATGCTAGAAGTTGGTACTTAATAAGAGCACCAGAAAGAGACCAAGTGGATCAAATATATAACCGTATTTTAAAAATTGCTGAAGGTGCTACTCTGATGACTGAAACCCGTCTAGAAGTTGAATTCATTAAAGCTGTGTATAATAAGTTACCAAATAAGACGTTAAGTAAATTAATATCAGATAATATGAAATTTATTGGAGCACCTAATTACACTTCAGAAGAACTTGAATTTTCTAAAAAAATTGCTGAACAAATTTCTCCTGAATCTAAAAGAGAATCTCTGAGAAAAACTAAACGTCCAGGATACGAAGATTTAATGAATACTCTTCTAGATTGGAGTTTTCCAGATGCGTGGGATGAGGGTGAAATCAGTCACGGTTCAACAGATGTTAGTGATGTAAGTTGGATGGCACCAACAATTGAATTTACTACAACGGCATGGGTTCTTGGAACTCCAGGTCATCATTGGATGAATGTTGTACAATCAGGGATATCATCTGGACATAAAAGTCTAATATTTGCTTCGAAAGTAATGGCAACTTCAGCAATTGATTTGATAACTAAACCTCTTTTATTAAAGAAAGCAGTAGATGAATTTAGAGAAAGAACAAAAGGAAAAAAATACATTTCACCTTTACCACCAAATGCTAAACCACCATTAGATATGTGGAAAAATGATTAATTTATGCTATTATATTGGTTTTTCTTGTTGTTTTATTGACTCATCTTTTAATAGTAGATAATATGA
>JAFGHP010000028.1 GCA_016930055.1 Candidatus Bathyarchaeota archaeon
ACATAATTAATTGCTTCTTTAATTTTTTCAACATCATTTCTATTTCTAATAAATGATGCGGCAAACCAATCCACTTCTTCTCTTACACCAAATTTTATACCTTCAATATCTTGTTTTGTTGGAGGTCTTATGCTTAAAGAAGCTCCAGGTGTATTTACTCCTTTATTACTTGAGACAATTCCTCCAGAAATTACCTTTGCATTAAATCCTTTAAAATCTGGGTCAATTGCTTCAACTTGAACTTCTATAAGACCATCAGAAATGAATATGCGTCCACCTAGTTTAACCTCTGAAGGTAATTTTGTGTAATTTACTGGAAAAATCTCTGAATTGCCTTTAATTTGATTCGTAGTAAATTTAATAATATCATCTTTTTTGATTAATACAGGTTTATCAAATTCACCTAGTCTAATTTTGGGACCTGGAAGATCAATTAATATAGCTACATCATTAAGTTTTTTTACCTTTTCGATTATATTTTTATGTTCATTAAAACTTCCATGACTAATATTTATTCTAGCAACATCCATTCCCGCTTGAACCATTTTACTAATAACATCGAATTCTTGTGAAGCGGGACCAATTGTACAAATTATTTTTGTGCGTACATATTTTTCCATATTACTCTAGATTATAATATTCCAATTAATTCTTATTCTCTTTGTTACAGAAAATAGTTGAGTTGAATTACGCGATTATCTTAAATGGAAAAATAGGTGAAGGAAAAACCACTACAGCAAATAAAATTATTATTGAAGCAAAAAAAATAGGTTTTAAAGTTAAAGGTATTTTGAGTAAAAGAGTATATGAATCGAATCAGTTGATTGGCTATGATATTATTGATGTTGAAACAGGTGGTTCTTTCATTTTCGCTAGATTAAAAACAAAAATTTTTGGACCTGACTGGTTGATTATAGAACCTTTAATTTATGCTTTTTCAAAAAAGGCTTTAAAAAAAGCAAATAATATCCTTAAAAATTCAGTTAAAAAACTAGATAATAAAACGATAATAATTATTGATGAATATGGTCGTCTTGAATCAAAACATTTAGGCTTTTTTAATGGATTTAATTCAGTAATTAATGTTGAATCCAAAAAGGGAGTGGTCCTAATAATCTGTAGAAATGATAAAGTTGATGAACTAACTGAATATTTGATGGATAAAACCAATAAAGTAATGGTTTGTGAAATTAATGAAATTGAGTCAATTATCAAAATATTAACTAATATCAGTGAAGATTAACCTCAAAACATTTGTTCTACCTTTTCAGTATAATGTTGATAAAAGTTTGGAGTACTATAAGATTCTCGAAAAATTACTAAATAGAAATGAATATTTTGTAGTAGGAAAAAACCTAATTCGAAGTGATGCTCTTGATAAATGTCTTGGAAAAGCAAATTTCACAGCTGACTACCTTTCTAAAGAAAGCTTAATTGTAAAAGTCTTTAGAAGTTGTAAATCACATGCAATTATTAAAAACATTGAAACTAGTCGAGCCATGAATATTCCTGGTATTGAAGCAATAATCACTGCAAGAGATATACCAGGTATTAATCAAATTGGATACGCACTTCCCGATCAACCCTTATTGAATGATACTAAAGTACATTATATCGGTGACCCAATCGCTCTTATTTGTGCACAAAATGAAGAAGCAGCTCAGAAAGCTGAAGAATCAATTTTGATTGAATATGAGGAACTAAAATCAGTCTTTGACATCTCCGCTGCTCTAAATCCCGATTCTCCATTAATCCATACAGATGGTAATGTTGCTGTAACAACTAAAATTAGGAAAGGCAACATTGAAAAAGGCTTTAAAAACTCTAATGTTATTATCGAAGATACTTATTGGTCTCCTTATCAGGAACATATGTGTTTAGAGACAGATGGCGCATACGCATTTCCTGATGGAACTAATAAAATTACTGTTATATGTGAAAGTCAAAGTCCTCATTTAGTCAGAGAAAAAGTAGCTGCAATTCTAGGTTGGAAATTAAATCAAGTCAGAATAATTCAGGCACTAACTGGAGGTGCATTCGGTAAAAAAGATGATACCGGTCCAATATTAGCGGCATATGCTGCTTTATCAGCTAAAACGTTAGGAAAACCTTCCGCATGTATCTATGATCGAATTGAAATGTTTAAAACTACTCCTAAAAGATTCCCTGCAAAGTTTATCTATAAAAGTGGGGCTGATAAAAATGGTAATCTTACTGCTATTCAAGTTTATATTACTTTAGAGTGCGGAGCATATGCAAATCGTGCACCTTTTTGGTTATGGAGACAAACAGCTCACGCTGCAGGTCCTTACGAAGTTGATAATGTTGCTGTAGATGGTCGCGCAGTATATACAAATAATGTTTATGGCGGTAGTTTTAGAGGGTTTGGTAATCTAGCATTACATTTTGCTGTTGAGCAACAAATAGACAAATTAGCCTACGAATTATGCATGGATCCATTGGACTTTAGGTTAAAAAACGTACTTAAAGTTGGTTCAAGAACTACCTGTGATCAAATTCTAGATCATTCTGTTGGAATCGAAAAATGTTTAAAAAGTATTGAGGACGCGTCAAAATGGAAAGAAAAACGCGTACCAATTAAAAATGGTAATACACTCAAAGGATGGGGTATTGGTTGCGCATATCATGGCAATAGTACTAGTAGGAGTACCCCTGACTGGAGTGCAGCAAGTTTACTAATGAATATTGATGGTTCTTTTATATACCGTACTGGTATTTGCGAACTAGGACAAGGCTCTCCTTTTGGTCATGTAAAAATTGTAGCAGAGATTTTAGGAGCTAATATAGAATCGATTAAAATAGAAATCCCTGATACTGATTCAACACCTGATTCAAAACCAACCCATGGTAGCAGAGGTTTAATGATGGGTGGCACAGCAGCAGCTGATGCTGCGATTCAACTTCGTGAAAAAATTATTAAAATTGCAGCTGAAATGCTTGACTGTTCTCTAAAACTGGTTGAATGTAAAGAAAGTTATGCATATAACAAAGAAAATTTAAATAAAAAAATCCCTTTCAACGAAATCGCTGAAGAGTTACATATTAGAGGTTTAAACCCCGGTGCATACGGGTTCTATGCTTCTCCAAAAAGAAACTATGATGAAGAAACTGGACTTGGAATAAACTATAGTGTTTATACTTTTGCTTCAACAATTGCTGAAGTTGAAGTAGACACTGAAACTGGAGAAATTTCTGTTTTAAAAATCTGGCCTTCAATGGATGTTGGAAAAGCAATTGACCCAATAATAATTGAGGGACAGATTCATGGTGCATTATCTCAGGGTATTGGCTTTACATTAATGGAGAACGTTCAATTACATAATGGCAATATATTAAATCCAAGTTTCAAAGATTATATTGTTCCTTCTGCTTTTGATACCCCTGAAGTTGATGATCCGATTCTAATCGAAGAGGCTTACAAACATTCAGCTTTTGGCGTAAAAGGAGTTGGTGAACCTAGTATAATAAGCATAGTGCCCGCAATAGTAAACGCAATCTATCATGCAACTGGAATACGATTCAATACTTTACCAATTACAGCTGAACGTATGCACAAAGCCCTTAAGGAGGTTAAAAAATGAAGCCTTTAACAGGGTTTAATCTTGTAAGACCTCGGACTTTACAGGGTGCATTAACTTTAATGGCTACCCTTGAAAAAACTCAACCAATAGCGGGTGGAACTGATCTTATCCCTTTATATAGAGAAGTTCAGTGTGAAAAAACGAATTTAATAGACCTTAGTTTAATTAATGAATTAAACGGAATAACTGAGTCTTTGAACTGTATAGTTATTGGGTCTACAACTACTCATACTCAAATACTATCTAATAACTTAGTTGCTAAACATGTTTCTGCTCTACACGATTCTTGTTCAGTTCTTGGTAGTGTTCAAATTAGAAATCGAGGCACTATTGGTGGTAATATCTGTAATGCATCACCAGCAGCAGATACAGCTCCTCCACTACTCGTTCACAATGCTGAAGTAAATATCTCTAATCAAAATAATAATCGCTGGATCCCGCTTGAAGAGTTATTTAAAGGACCAAAACTTACTGTTTTACAACCCGATGAATTGCTTCTTAAAATAAAAATTCCTATCGACTCTGACTCAGCTTCAGCTTTTAAAAGACTTGGCAGAAGAAAAGGATTTACTTTATCGATAGTAAACGCAGCAGCATTTGTAAAACGTGAAGAAGGTTTGATACAAAACATACGTTTGTCTATCGGTTCTGTTGCACCGACCCCTTTAAGGATTAAAAAGGTGGAGGAAGAATTTCTTGGCATAGAGATGTCTAAAAGGGTTTTGGATGAAATAGGTCAAGCTTGTAGTGATCAAGTAAAACCAATCGATGATATTAGAGGTACCGCAGAATACCGTCGTGATATGTCTAATATCCTAATCAAAAGAGCTTTAAATGAAGCGTGGAGAAGAACAGGAGGAATAATTGAATGATTTTTGAGTTAAATGGAAAAAATGTTTCTTTCGAAGCAATCCCTTCTTTAACTCTTTTAGATTTATTGCGTAATGAATTTGGTTTAACTAGTGTGAAGAAAGGGTGCGATCAAGGTGAGTGTGGAGCTTGTACAGTATTACTAGATGGAATGCCCGTAAACAGTTGTTTAATTTTATCTCCTCAAGTAGAAGGAAAGCGAGTAACTACAATTGATGGATTATCTGAAAATCCTTTAATGATAGAATTAAGAGATGCGTTCATGGAAAACGGAGCAGTCCAATGTGGATTCTGTACTCCTGGTATGTTACTGAGTTCTTATTCACTTCTTAGAGATAACAGAAACCCTACAGAAGAGGAAGTTAAAATGGCTATAGAAGGTAATATATGTCGTTGTACAGGGTATGTTAAAATTATTGAAGCCGTACTTGATGCTGCAGTAAGAATAGGACCAGATTAATATTAAAACCTTTAAAATTAATTTAAGAAACAATGATAAAAACTTTTTATAAAACAAAAATGTTCTGAAGTATATATGAGTGATCCTGTTTTAATTACTAAACTAAAAGAGTCTCTTTTAAAAGGAGAAAGAGCTGTTTTATGCACTGTAATTGAAAAAAAAGGTCATGGACCACGAGATGTTGGAAGTAAAATGCTTGTCACTGAAGAAGGAGACCCTTTTGGCTCCATAGGGGGTGGTGGTATGGAACGCCTTTTAATTAAACAAGCATTAGATGTTTTAAAGACTGGTAAATGTAGAACATTACATTTCGCTATGGGGATTCCCCCAAGAGAAGGTATGATAGCAATCGATTCTCAGTGTGGAGGAGAAGTTAAAATTTTTATGGATATAATAAAACCTGAACCAAGACTTTTTATCATGGGATCTGGATTAATAGCAAAATTAACAGCTAAATTTGCTAAAAACTGTGGATTTGAAATTTTTATTGTGGATGATGCACCAACATCAACACATAATAATTTTCCTAATATGATAATAATTAATGATCGATTCCCAGAAAGTTTAAAGCAAGTTAATATAAAAAACAGTGACTATGTGGTTATTCTTCATGGTGATACTTTTTTTGAACTTGCTGCTTTAAGACATGCTTTAGATGCTAATCCATCTTTTATTGGATTATTAGGTTCAAAAAATAAAATGATACGTCATAAAGAAACACTTAAATCAGAAGGATATTCCGAGACACAACTCGAGCTACTTCATGGACCCATCGGTATAGACATTAATGCTGAAACTCCTGAAGAAATTAGTATTAGTATAGTTGCAGAATTAATTAATAAAAAAAGAAGTTAAAAGATATAATTTAAAATTTTTATTTTTTATTACCTTTTTGATAAATTTTTTACGTAACAATTAATCATCAAACATTGGTGAAATGTTTGAGTATATCAGAGAATGTTCTAAAAGCTATGAAAGAAATCGATAAGCCAATTAGACCAGGTGATGTTGCTAAGAAATTAGGGATTGATAGCAAGGAAGTTAGTAAAGCAATTAATGAATTGAAGAAAGCTGGTAAAATAAATTCTCCAAAACGCTGCTATTATGCGGTAACTTGATCTCTTTTAACCCATAGTTTTTTTATTTTTTCAAAATCTTCAGGAGTATCAAAATCTAATGTTGTCCAAACAGAGCCTTTAACTGTTTTATGTTTGTTCGAATTATTTGTTATAATCTCCTTTAAAACAGAGTCTTCTCTTTGATTCAAAATTTCTGTATAAATTTTTCGATGGAATAATACTGGATGCCCATATTTTCCTTTATGAATTGGACTAATTATCAATGCATCCTCGTTTGATAGTTTATCAATCATTTTGAGAAGTAATCCTTTCTCTAAACCAATTTGATCTCCTAAAACTAAAAAAACACCATCTGTATTAATTGCTGAAAGTCCTGCTTGAAAACTTGAAGTCATACCCTTTTCGTGTTTAAAATTATGAACTAATAAACAATCATATTTTTCTGCTATTCTTCGTATAGGTTCAGGATCATAACCAGTAACTACAACAACCTCTTTTAAAATCAATGTTAAAGTTGAAAGGAGGTTATCTAAAATTGTTTTGCCTTCAATCTCTAAAAGAAGTTTGTTTTTACCCATTCTACTAGATTTACCCGCTGCTAATACAACAGCGCTTACCCTCACTTTTTGTTCATCCTCTTAGCAGCATTTTGAACAGCTTTTATTATATTCACATAACCCGTACATCTACATATATTACCTTGTAAATAATTTCTAATTTCAGCTTCTGATGGATCTTTATTTTCTTTAAGTAAAGCAGTAGTACTCATGATAAAACCAGGTGTACAGAAGCCACATTGAATTGCATCCTCCTCAAGATATGCTTCCTGAATTGGATGAAGTTTATCACCTTCAGCAAGTCCTTCAATTGTATCAACGTTATGTCCGTCAACATCTACCGCTAGAATCATACATGCTAAAACTGCTTCACCATCAAGGAGAACAGTACATGCACCACATTCACCAATACCGCATCCATATTTTGATCCAGTTAAATCCATTTTGTCTCGTAAAAGATTCAATAAAAGTATGTTTGGTTCTAAATCAAAAATACATTTTTTACCATTGATAATTAATTCAACTTTCATCTTGTTCCCCTCGATTTTTCTAATATTTGACTAAAAGCTTCTTTCGCTAGACCTTTGATCGCTAAATATCTATAATCTGCAGAAGCTCGTGTATCCGAAATTGGCTTAATTTCTCTAGAAATTTTTTCAGCAACTTCATCAATTAAATCATTAGTTATTTTTTTGTTTATACACAAATTTTCTATATTATAAAGTCTTAAAGGTGTAGGCGCTACGCTACCAGAGACTATTATTATATTTTCAACTTTTTCATCAACCATTTTTAATTGAACCGCAAGACTAACTGTGGCCAAATCTAAACTGACCCTCCCAAGTTTACAATAATATCCGTACGAACCTGGTTCAGGCACAGGAAATTTAATTTCAGTAAGAATCTCCTCTTTATTGAGTATTGTTTTACCCGGACCTTTGAAAAAAGCTTCAAGTTTTATCGTTTTTTTCTTTTTTACGCCAATAATTGATATCTCCGCATTTAAAGCAATTAAGGCAGCAACACCATCAGCTGCTGGTGATGCATTACAGATATTACCACCAATTGTAGCTATATTACGAATTTGAACTGAACCAATTTTTTTAGTTGCTTGGTGAAGAATATCCGCTTTTTTTTGTATAATTAGATTTTTTTCTATGTCTCTAATCTTTGTATTTGCGCCAATTATTATGCAATTATCTTTTTCTTGGATACCTGACAAACCTTGAATTTGTTTAATATTGATAATATTTTTAGGTTTAAGCACACCCTCTTTCATTTTCGGTATAAGGTCAGTACCCCCAGCAAGTATTTTGCTGTCCTCAGGTAATTCCGATAAAATCTTGCATGCTTCTTCAATATTTTTAGGAGAATAATATTCGAACTTAGGTAGAATATGTGTGTTATGATTATTGATACTCATTTTTGTCCTCCCTCAAATATTTTAATATTTTATCTCTAGTGATTGGTAAATCATAAAAACGTAGACCTATTGCATTGTAAACTGCATTAGCTATTGCTCCAGCAACCGGATTAAGCGCTCCTTCACCTATCCCTTTAGCACCATAAGGACCAGTAGGTTCATATGTTTCAACGAAAAAAACATCAAAGTTATCATTATCAAGTAAATCTTGACTATAAGGAACCTTGTAATCGGTCAAATATCCCCTGTTAGTTAAATCTCCTGAAATAGGATCATAATTCATCTCTTCTAGTACAGCCATGCTTAAACCTTGAGCAAAACCACCATGTATTTGACCTTCAGCAAGTTTTGGATTAATAACTGTTCCAATGTCTGCACCTGCGACAACTTTCTTTAAAATAATTTTGCCCGTCCATGTATCAACTAATAGTTCAACAAAATAACCTGTAAAATGAGGCGGACAAGCTGGTTGACGGTAACTATCAACTGCAGCAACACTTCCCCAGTTTTTATGTCTAGCAATATACATTATTTCCTTTAAAGTTACTTCACGATTCTGAACACCCTCCGCATAGACAACTCCCTGCATTCGATTTAAATCGACACGAAACTTTAATGCAGACGCCTCAGCATCAAGAATTCTTGCTGCAAACTGCCTTATTTTATCCTTAAGTTGTTTAGCAACTTTAAGAGCGGCTCCACCACCACTATAAATACCTCTACTTGCGTGAGTGCAGACATCATAGACTGTTGTGCTCGTATCAGCAGTAATTATATTTATGTTTTCTAATGGTAAATTAAGTTCTTCTGCAATAATTTTTGCATGAGCTTCAAGAGTTCCTCCCCCTTGGTCCATTAATGCTGTTATATAATCGATTGTACCATCTTCATTTACTTTTAGAATACAGCCACTAAAATCGATTACAGTTCCAGGCACTGGACTACCCGCACTTGAAGTATGATAGCCTCTAGCTAGACCAACCCCTCTTCTATATCGACCTGTCTGACTATTATTTTTTGGTCTATTATACCACCCTATTTTTTCTGCGCCAGTCTTAAGAATCTCTTCTACTCCGCAACTTTGAATTACGCTTTTTACTGATGGGCCCTGTCCCCAAAAAACATCTCCTAAACCCACATAATTTTTTAGTCGAATTTCAAGGGGATCAATTTTTAGATTTTCTGCTATTTCATCCATTATCTGCTCAACCATCCAAGTAACTTGTGGATTACCATAACCACGAAAAGCACAGGAAGGAGTTTTATTAGTATAAACACCTACACTATGATAACTAATAGCTTTTAATTTATATAGGCTAACCCACCAACCTGCCATACAACCTAAGAGACTATATGCTTGAATCTGATGAGAGCCAAGATCAAGCATCGCATCTAAATGTCCCGCAACAAGTGTTCCATCTTTTTTAGCTCCAATTTTAATTTTAAAAACCATGTTATAACTTACATGATCACGTAAATCTTCTTCTCTTGTTAATGTTAATTTTACCGGTCTTCTAGTTTTTAGTGCTATTGCTACAGCAATTGGTACAACCATGTTTACTTGAATACTTGAACCAAAACTTCCACCTAAAGGAACCTTATATACTCGAATTTTTCCCATCGATAATCCAAAAATCTCATGTAAAAGCAAGCGTGTATTGTGGAGTGTCTGAGTTGTACTCCAAACAGAAACGCCTCCATCTACTTCAGGCTTCACTAAGACTGATTTTGTTTCAAGCTGAAGATGATACCTCCTGTTAGACCGGAAACTCCTCTCTAAAATTAAGTCACTTTCAATAAAAGCTGATTCAACATCTCCCTCATTAATATCTAAGGCACATGCAACATTTCTTTCAGGTATAACCTTAACATCATTGATTTCAATCATATTATGTAGAAGAACAGCGTCTTCAACACTTGCTTTCTCAACATCAAAAAATGAAGGTAAAACCTCATACTCTACTTTAATGGATTCCAAAGCTAATTGAGCTATCTCTTCTGATTCTGCTGCAACTGCAGCTATTGGATCTCCAACATATAATGCCTTTCTTGATAAAACATTCCAATCCTTATATGTCGCTTCTGGTGTACTTACTAAACGAGGACAAAACTGGGTTTCTGGTAAATCATCTGGAGTAATTACGATTGCTCCTAACTTTATTGCTTCAGAAGTATCAATTTTTTTAATTATTGCATGTGGATGAACCGATCTTAATAGACGTACATGAAGCATTCTTGAAAAATTAAGATCCGAAGTAAATTTTTCGGTACCTGTAACTTTTGATATACCGTCTTTCCTTTCAGTATTTTTTCCAAGTACTCGATAAGATTGGGTATACATTATTACTTGATCTAATTATTCCAAAGTTAAAAGCCTTAAGTGATATTATTTTATTTTATTTTTATTAAAATAAAATTTAAT
>JAFGHP010000029.1 GCA_016930055.1 Candidatus Bathyarchaeota archaeon
CCCCAAACCCAATCCATCTCTTTGATTCTTCTGTATTCATTACAGTTGGGTAATTAGTCTAAACATCAATTTTTTCAACTTGTATTTTAAGATAAGACGGCAATGATATAATTGTATAAAGTTTAGTAAATTTTTATTTTGTGCATGCACTCCTACATGATTGTGATGTTTATAAACTCAGCTAATTGAATCATTAAGTGGTGGATATTATGATAGCTGAGGGAGGCAAGTTTAAACCGAATAGATCCGAGAAACCTGATTCCACTGAATTGTATAACATTGAGCTAGTGAAGATGTTTTATAAATATGTTGACTCGGGAAGGCTTGATAAATTAGAGGCATTGTTCACCCCTAAAGCCAAGATATTCTATGAATCAGGGGATCCTGTCTCATTTGATGAGATGGTGCTACTCATAAAGAGATTCTACTCTTCATTTCCCGATTTCAAGCACGGAGTCGAGGAGATCTTCGCTGCAGGTGATAAGGTTATAGCTAGGATCTCCTACACAGGCACTTTTAAGAACAACTTCATTGGGTTTGAACCGAATGGCATGACATTCAAGTATGCCGGAATTCACATCTTCCAGCTTAAAGATGAGATGATTTCAGTGTTCTGGGGTGTTGAAGACGAGTTGGGAATGATGACTCAGCTTGGTTTTGAGTTGAAACCGAAGTAATTGTAGCTATTCAGGTTTTTCAAACAATCCTAGTAATAAGCTGTATTCCGAAAGAGAATTAGATGAGATCTCCCTAAAGCGACTTATTATTTCCCGTCTGAAGGGGTTGGTGTTTGGTTTTTGGTGGGTCGCTTTTGTTGATGATTTGTTAGGTTGGGGGTTTTAGTTTTATGGTTTGTCCTGTTTTTGAGGATTGTATGGCTGCTTCGCAGATTTGGAGGGCTTTTAGGCCGTCTCTGCCTGTTATTTTTGGTGTGGTGTCGTTTATGATTATGTTTGTGAAGTGTTCTAGTTCCAGGTATAAGGGTTCTCTGTAGGGTAGGAAGGGTTGGGTGGATTGGGTTGTGTTTTCGATGGTTATTTATTGGGTGGTGTATTCTAGGTTTATTATGCCATCGGTTCCTGTCACTGTGAGGGTTCTCACCCTTCTTGGGGTTAGTTACAATTAATTATAATATTTTCAATTTAAACAGAATCTGGTTTTTTAATAACTTCGAATTTTTTTGGATCACCTTGAAAAATTCCTATGATCATCACAAAAAAATTAAGTGCGGAAGTTAACTTGCTTGTTATAGTTCCAAATATTCCATGTTTGAAACCCATAATATAAACTAATGATACAAAACGAAGCAAATACCAACTAATAAAACCTATAATCCCCATTAAAGATTCTAAAGAAGATAATTGTATAATATTTAACCAAATTAACAAAGGACTAGTTAAAGAAATTGGATATAAAATAAATGCACAGACATGACACAATAAAAATCTAATAACGTGGTTGAAAGGTAATAATCTTTTTATGTAAACAATATTAAAGTTTCCCCATAACCATCGTCTTCTTTGCTTAATCGCGTCAGAAAGATTTACAGGAGAACATATTGATACTGTTTTTAAGGTGTGATATAATGAAAAGCCATTTAATTCTGCTTTATGTAGAAAATACATGTCTTCATTTCCCATAACAGGGACCTCTTTTATAATTTTGCCATTTAAAGGCATGAATTCATAATTAATCTTTTGTTCAACTCTTCCCCGATAAATTGTTGACTCACCATGTCCCCATATTGGAATTTTATTATTAGTAAAAAACGATGTGGTTCTAATATCCACAAAGGGGCGTTCATAATCCATTAAAAGACCAAACAATCCTAAAAATTTTGGTCGTACGGTTCCAATTATAACATCTACATTTGTATAAATTGCTTCTATAAGTAACTCCCTGCTTGGGATAGAATCATCATCACTTTGTACAATAATATAATTATTAGTTAGTTCAAAATTATCAATTAGGTCTAATCTTCTTCTTCGTGCATATTCCAATGCTCGAGCTTTTGCGTGTGCTAAACATTTAAAATTTTTAGGTACAACAATAACTGTATCAGCTTTATAATTTTTGATTTCATCCCCCTCTTCAATGATAACCCAACATTTTAAGGGAAGAGGTAGATTATAATTTCGTATTTGGTAAAATATTTTGTTAACAGTCCGATAGTTACCTATTGTAGGAATCTGAATTATCAATAAATCGCTATCTGGTGGGCCATTATTTTTTGAACATATATGTTTTCCATTAACATAACCAAAAAACGCCATAATAACATATAAAATTGGTAGACTCCATGAAAGTAAAACAAGAATCTTAATCATAATACTTATCATTTATTTTTTCTGAAGCTTCAAGAAGTGCAGGATCTAATCCATGATTTCTAAATACAAGCATAAGAAGTTTAATGTCTTTTGGGAGGCATTTACCAGAATATGGTTTATCAAAAAATTTCGTACCCCATTTTCCACCTTCCCACTCTCCAAGAACTTTACTGGAATCTGCAGCTTCTTCGATAATATTCATATCCGCATTTACTTTATTACAAAGTTGATATAACTCATTCCAAAAACTGATGTTCATTGCTCTCAAAGAATTAGAAACCAATTTAATTAACTCACTTGTTTGAGGGTTTGTCCTATATATTTTACAATTTAGGGGAGAGTAAAATAATTCGAGAATATCACCATGTTCTTTGCAGCATTCTCCAATAACAACCCTACTTGGATTTATAACATCAATAAAGCTGGTTTTTTCTCTTAAGAATTCTGGATTATGACATAAATGCATATCATGTTTTTTCATTAGAGTGTTTGTTGTGCCAACCTCAACAGTACTCTTAATAATTTTTAAACCATTAAAAATAATTGCTTGTTCTATAGCGTT
The DNA here is from genome assembly GCA_016930055.1 of Candidatus Bathyarchaeota archaeon. Classification (GTDB taxonomy): domain Archaea; phylum Thermoproteota; class Bathyarchaeia; order TCS64; family TCS64; genus UBA8941. The sequence continues at coordinate 2,890 of JAFGHP010000029.1, forward strand.
TTCTATCTCCTTTTCAGGTACACAAAAAAAAATTAAATCAGAGTTCTTATTTAGAATGTTTTTTTTAAGTTTTGGATCATAGATAAAAACATCATGATTAAGAGTCTTACATAAGTGTGCTTGTGCTTTTCCTACTACTCCATATCCAATAATTTGTACTTTCATATATTTTTAAATTAATTAAAAGTTATTATAATTTTGTAGTAATTATAAATGCAAAAATCGCTTAAGATTGGAAAAATCCATTCTAATAATTCAAAATAATTAATTGTATATTATATAGAAATTAGATAATCATTTATTTATTAATTCTTGAGTTGCTTTTTTAACCGCTTCATAACTATTATACTTAGGTTTCCAACCAAGGTTTAGTAATTTTTCTACATTAAGTTGCATCTTTTTAACATCACCAATCCAACCTCCGCCTTTATTAACACCACCAGTAAAATTTATGACGCAATTATCAGCACTAGTAATATTAATTACTATTTTAACCAAGTTTTTAATATCTAAACAATCAGTTGAGCTTAAATTTAAAATATTTACTCTTTCATTATAAGCACCTAAACCAATAATCAAACCACTTATACAATCAATAATATGTAAGTAAGACTTGGACTGAGTACCATCTCCTAAAATTTCGAGCTTTCTAGGATCCTTTCCAAGCTTTATCAAAAAATCATGGATTACACCATGATTACTTCTAGGACCTACAATATTTCCTAAACGAAAAATAACTGATTTAAATCCGTACATGTAAGAATAACCAGATATAAGACTTTCACCCGCAAGCTTACTTGCACCATATAATGAAATAGGTTTCAGTGGACCATAATCTTCAGGGGTTGGAATAAGGTTAGCTTCACCGTAAACCGTTGATGAACTAGCAAAAACTAATTCTTTTACTGAATCACTTAAACGGATAGTTTCTAGTAAATAATATAATGCCTGAATATTCTGCTGAAAATGATCCTGAGGGGAAGCTAAGGACCCACGAACCTCAGTATTACCAGAGAAATGGAAGACAGTTTCACACCCCTTCATAGCAATGACTAAATCTTTATTCAAAGATAAATCGCTTTTAATAAAATTAAAGTTCTTAGAGTTGACACATCGTGAAAGATTGCTAAGGCTACCGGATGAAAGATTATCAACAACAGTAACCTCGTCGCCTGACTTTACAAGAAAATCAACAAGGTGACTGCCAATGAAACCTGCTCCCCCAGTGACAAGCGTCTTCAACTAGTCTAATACCAGATCCAGGGATACCTCTCAGGTACTGAAACCGATGGGGGTATACATCTTCATGAAAGCCCAGTAACGAGCAAAAACAGGGTCACGACCCCAATTATGGGAACCCAAATAACCAAGCTTCAACGCCTGAGCAGCAACAACAGCTGCTTTACCTAACCCGAACTCTTCCACCAGTCGAACAAAATCGCTCTTAAAGGATTCAATAAGCTTTTTCACTATTCCAACAAGCTGCACACCCAGAGTGGAACTACTAACAGTCTCGCACACACGCCCTGACAGAGTGAAAATACCACGTTCGAGATTATCCAGAACCTTAAACCAAACCTTCTTCCTAATAGCCCTAATCCGTAAACTCAACAGGAAAGAAGAGCTAAACATTTATATCAGAAATAGTGTAAATTACGAATTAGTATTTAATACTTTTTAAAATAAAAAGAGTAAAGAATATTATTATAAATATATAATAAACAATAAATACTTAAAAATATAAGAGAAAATATTTATTAAAAAAACAAATATATTAAAGTAATATTTTAAAAACATTATAAGGAAAACACTTTTTTTAATAAAAAACATCATCTATTAAAATTAAAAATTAAAAAAAACTAATTTATCATGTAAAGAGTGGTTCAAATGTTTTGTTCTAATTAATTTTGATTTTTGCTGTCGCTCCACTGGATTGCTAATCGCCTAATCACTGACCCGGATCTTCGTGCCCAGTCGGTTTCTCCTGTTATGTAAAGTGTGACTGTGTAATCTTTCTCTGAGTTTGGATCAATTATTAGTGTGTTTTGGGTGAACATCATTCCAGGTCCAGCGTTTATGGTTTTGTAGATGTAGGTGATTACTTGTCTATGGTCTTCGGCACGGAGTTTAACTGATGAGGTGGGGTAATCTGGATCAGCTTCCATGGCTTTTAGACGAGTGTAAACATATTGTGTGAAGTCGTCTAACTCGGCTTCATTTAGTTTCACTGGGATAACTATTTCGTGGGGTTTATCCTTCATCTTCCTTGTTGGCATATCCCATTTCCTTGTTAGGGAGGGAGTGATCTCGACACTGTTCTTTAGTGCAACAGCTGCTCCCACTAATACAGCTGAAATAGCTAAACCCACAGAGGCAAGGCTCCACATCGCTGAGACTTTTTGCTCCACCTCAAATGCTACACCCATTAAGGCAAGAATCCTGTAGAGGCTGAGTCCAAACAGGTATCCTATTCCCCCTGCTACGAAGCCAGTTATGGTGGCTTCTGAGACGAATACTCCTGCGATGTGGCTGGGGTTTAATCCAACTGAGGACATTATGTTGATTTCTCTTCTCCTCTCATGGAGGGCATTCATCATGGTGACGATTACGCTGAGCACCGCTATTGTCCAGGGAATAATCAGGGGCAGGCCTTTCCCTTCAAGATATGCTCCAAGTAGGTAAGTAGTGACAGCATTCTCTGAAGCCGAGGTTGCCTGGAATCCCCGTTCAAGAGCAATTCTCTCAGCAAGGGACTCAAGCTCAACACCTGACTCGAAACCCAGATTGAGCCTAACCTGGAAGACACCATTCATCTTCTGGGCAGTACGGTAATCAACAACCAGAACCTCTTCAGGCTCACAGATAACCTGAATGTAGTGGGGAGGCTCCTCAGGAGAGCTAATGTTCACCTCTTTAACAGGTAGATAACCTTGACCATCCAACTCAGTCATCCTACCTAAAACAAAATCATCGAAAACACCACTAATAACCAGAGAATTACCAGCAAGGTTAATCCTGTCACCTAGATTAAGGGAAAGACTGTCTAGGACAATCTTAGTGACAGCAACTTCTCCTTCGCCTGGTAACGTGCCTTCAATTAAGGTTTTACTGATATCTAAGGCATTATCCTCCACCGCTGAGTCAATGCCTATTACTCCAAAAATCTGCTTAGCTACCTCACCTGAACGAAGAGTTGCGATTGCTCTGCGCTGTGGGAGGTTAGTATACTTAGTTGCAATAGATTTGATCCCAGTTAGTTCCTGCAGCCAATTATACTCTGCTTCACTAACATACAGCAAATCGGTATCGCTTGTAACAGGAGAAGCAGTGATCATTATTCCCCTGCCATCAACCTTAACAAGATGTACACGGTTAAGAGAAACCCCATACTCTTCCGACAGAGACGTCAATGTAACGAAACTCATGGTTAGAAGCGTAACAGAAAAAATAGTTAAGAAAGTTCGGACTCTTCTCCTCTTCATCATCCGTTTAGCAAGCGTATAAATGGGAACCAAAACAGCCATCAACCTGATATCTCCCCTAACCGCACCAAAACCGATGAGTCTAGGCACAATCATTGACAGAAGAATACCAGCAACAATAGCAGCACCTGCCCCCAAGAGATAATTATTGAAGGAAATCAGCATCGTACCAGGATAAATTGAATAAAGAATCCCCGCAGAAACAGAAAAGAAAGCTAAACCAGATAGAAGGCTCAACGCTTTGGATTCGAAAAGAATGAATCCAATAGTTATCGACGAAATTGCGAGGAAACCTAAGATAAGGTAGATGCTGCGATAAGCTTCCGAGTTAAGTGTTTCAAGGGTCTGCTTAACTTGCCTAATCGTCATGAATGCGTTCTTTAAGGTAGCATACGAAGCAGTGTAGTCTCCCCCTGAATAATACAACACTGACTGTTCCAGCTTACTCTCTGACCCTGAAAGCATCACGGCTTCTTTGCTGAGGTAAAACAGGCTCTCCTTAAGTTCCGCCAACTTTGTTTTAGTCTCATTAAGGTAGTCAGTAACATACTCTATGTTCCAAGGAATCATGAAAGCAGTTAAATCATATTCGAGTGACTCACCTTGCTCAGCTACCGGAATCTGAATGACGAAAGAATTCTGGATATACCCAGTGGGATTATACTTCTTTAAACTGAAGCTTATTTTAATGTCAGTGTAACCCACAGGCATAATAACCGTCAAAGGATCCCAACCAGGAATCTGAATAGCAGGCTTATTTTTAGTATAAGACAGAGGCAATCCAGAGAGAAAAACAACATCACCGTTTTTGAGAACAGAATAAGTCACATCTTGAGAGAGGCTTTCAGTCTCAACAAACTGGATAACACCCGTAAACTGAACAGAACACGCAGCCACAAGATTCACAACAACATCAGGCGCGGTTCCACTAACCATAACCTTAGCAGGAAGATAATCATACCCAGGCGTCGCACTATCATCATAAATAACAACTATAGTAGAAGTCGAACCCGACAAGTATAAGCTGAACCGCCCATCTGCCCCAGTTTTCACACTTGACCTAAACTGATTAGAAGATAATGTTCCTACATCAGCACCCTTAATCGGATTACCATCCTCATCCAAAACGATGCCAGATACATTCCTAGAAGACTGAGCAAAAAGATAACAACCGAAACACACAGAGTACATAATATAAATAACAACCAAGCAGCCTACGACTCTGGATAAAGACCTGTAATTCAAGTATTCTCTAACAATGCTCACCCTAAGTATAAAAAACTTTCAAAAAAATTAAAAAACAATTTTCATCATCTGATAAATCGTTCTAAAAAGAGTTAATCTAAATTTTCTAAGTGATCAGTATAACATAGATATATTATTGAACGGTTCCCAAAAAAGTCGTCTTCGTTCAGTTTTGTGACACTACAAGGTTTCGCTGGAAGACTACAGTAATCCATATGACTTGCAGGAATCTTCATCCAAGCCATAATCAGAAAAGTAGAAGCAAAACCATGAGATACTACAACTATATTTCCAACGTTTGTTTCAAGGATGTCATTTAAAGCTGCTGTAACCCTCTCACCAACCTCTAATCTGCTTTCAGCATTTACATATACCCTATGATTGAGCCTATCATCATCTGCTGGCTGAGGGTTCATATGTTCTTTAAACCATACATTTGGTTTCCCCTCCGCATCTCCATAACTCATCTCCCTTAGCCTCGAATCCGGCGTCACTGGTTTTTTCAGATGTTTACCAAGTATCTCAGCTGTCTCCATTGCACGTTTAAGATCGGATGAAAATATCTGAACATCAACTGAATCAATTTCTGATGCTAAAAATTTGCCGGCTTCTTCAGCTTGCATTCTACCGAGAGCAGAAAGGGAAGTATCATACCACCCACCAACTCTATTTTCGATGTGGTGAAGAGACTGGGCATGGGTGACAACATATAAGTTTTTCATCAAGTCTAATTAGCCTTACACTAAAATAAATTTACATCAAGAAACATCATATTTTCAAACATAAAAATTTATTAAAAAAGGGGAAATTTAGAACTCTGATTGACCAGTGAACTTGAATGCAGCTACCTTCATCGCTGGCGCAGATACTGAAGAAAGTTTGTTCACTGTTGATTTGTTGCCAACTAGATCAATTTTACTTAAAACCCTTGGTATTGCATCAGTGAACCTCATGACTTTAATTGGATACTTTATTTCACCGTTTTCAATGTACCAACAAGCATCCCTAGTTAACCC
>JAFGHP010000030.1 GCA_016930055.1 Candidatus Bathyarchaeota archaeon
AAAACTTTAGACCAGTCAGTTGTTGACAGATATAATACTGCTTTACAAAAATTGATAGATAATGGTTTTGTTAAAAAATTGTATAAAGATTATTTTGGTGAATAATTAAGTTTACCTATTAACTATAAGCAGGTAGAATATATTAATGGTTCTACTTGCTTTTTTATTTATAATTACGACAATAACTTTAACATATCTCTATTTAAGACAGAGAAAACGTCTTAAAGCTATGCAAATACGTGTTATTAAGCTTGAGGAAAGCCATAATTCTTCTCTTGAATATATTGAAGCATTATGGGAGTCCCAAAAAGTTTTAATTCAAGATGAAAAACTAACATCCCTTAATACCCTTGTAGCAAGAATGGCTCATGAACTAAATACACCTTTAGGAGTGTCACTTACTGCTCTAAGTTATATAGAAGACCTTATTAATAGTAAATGTGGAAAAAAAATTGCAGATGATGCAAAGCCTATGGTTGAAATGACCATGAGAAATCTCCAAAAGTCTATATCTGTAGTTGATAACCTTGCAGAAATATCTGCAGGAGGGATTCAGGAAGTCCCTAAACCCGTAAAATTAACCGAGTTTATTAACTTTGCCTGCTATAGGGATAACTATCACGATATAGAGTTTGATGTAGACGATAATGTATGGATAAAGATCTCACAATATGGTTTATCAATAGTTCTTAAGAATATTTTAGATAACGCAGTAGATTATGCATTTAACAACGCAGACAAGCAAGGTTTTGTAAAAGTTACAGCAACAAAACAAGATGAAAACTTATTAATAACAGTACAGGATAATGGTTGCGGAATTAAATCCAACGAGTTAAGAAATATCTACGATCCCTTTTACACAACCAGGAGAGGGGACGATCACAATGGCCTTGGTTTAGCAATTGCTTACAATATCTTAGGGCGATTATATAACGGTAATATTCAATGTAATTCATCCACAACCAGTGGTACAGAATTTAGAATATATATCCCAAATGTTATATGTAAAAAGTCTAAATAGACAGGTTTTTCAGAACTTATCCATAAGTTATCCACAAGCTACATTTATGTTTTTAAATTTACATTATCTTCTGAAATATGCTTTAAAACCCATTTATTTTACTATTTAGAGGCTCAACATAGGAAAAATACCTATATTTTTTCTATTATTTTTACTTTTTTTCCAAATTTTGAATTTTTTACTTGATTTTTTAAATTCTTATGAAACCGCAAAATTTTGCACTTTTGGACACTTCCCACAAGTTATCCACAAGCCAGCAGAATTTTTCTGAACAGGTTGTGGATAACTAATTAGTCAATAGATTTTCCAGTTTTTTTTTGAATTTAAATTTTAAAGTTTGATTAAAAAATAACCGTAAACCACCTTGAATATCCATAGGACTCTCCTATAGAATGGCAATTCAACTTAAAATATAAGGAGTTTCATCTGAACACTACAAATTCTGTTATAACAAGCTTAATTAAAAATAATATCATGTCAAAAAAAAGTAGTTTTAAAGATTTTAATAGAGAAGGTGAAAACACACTACTTGATAACCTAAGGGAAGATGGTTATTTAATAGTAGAAAATGGTAGTGCTAATATTGTTCACTACAATGTAGATATAGAGACAGGAAACCCGCAAGCACTTTTAAATGAGGTTAAAGAGGCATGGAAAGATTCTAAAGATATCCTAGCTATAAGTTCTCCTGGAATAAAACAGAGAGAAATTCAGCAGTTCCTCGAAAACATATTCAGCACAACAGTAACTCCTGTAGCACCAGGAATGTTTTATATTTTTAAAAATAGCGATCAAAGAGAAAATTACCTTTACAGCATTCAAAGAAGATCTGTAAATGGAAATGTAGCAATGGAAAAAGAAGATTTGCTTGTATACCTGGCATTAGCCAGATTTAGAAGCGAAAATGTAACAAGTAATCTTCCAGAGGCTATACAGGAAAATATCAAGCTTTATCATGGTAATTTTTTAAAAGCTGTATCATTAAGTAAAAAACTTCTTTTCTCTACAGGTGATAAAAAAAATATTATCGATCTGTGCAAAAGTGCACCTGCCGGGGTTAACGATACAGAATCATTCTATATCCACTCTAGTGCTGTACCAGACCTGGATCCTACTCTTAGGGTATTTATTGGCATGGCAGGTATTTTTTATGGAGATATAAATAACTCTGATATTATTAAGATTCATAAAAACTCTATAAAAATATCTTTTTATAATTACGATGATTTTAATAACAAGTTGTTACCAGAACTTCATAGCAGAATTAAAATAGATTTAGCAAAACAGCAGATGAATTTTTACAATCATAAATCAAAAAATAATCAGCAATTACTCTATTTTAAAGATAAATATGTGCTAGAAACACATCCAGCATACCAAAAATGGAAAACCTTTAGCGAGACTTTAAAATCCAAAGGAATTAAAGAGATCGATGAATACGGTCCATCGAAACAGGAACTGGAAAAATTATTGGATAAAGAATTTATTAAACAGATAATATAAAAAAAAGGGTCTAGTTTTAAACCAGACCCTGAAACTATTTAATTAAGACCCCAAGGATCATCGTCCTCAACATCTAATTCCTCATCATCTATACCATACTGACTGTCCCACTCACCCGAATCCATATCATCGTAGTCATCGCTCCAGTCAACATCGTCTTCATTTTCATCATACATTTCGTCTTCAATCACATCATCCAATGATATGTTGTCCTCTTCATCATATTCATAATCATCAAAATCACTCATACAACCCCTATCCTTCTTTCCTCGAAAAAACTAACTTGTTAAATAATAATATAGACAAATTTTTTAAATCATCAAGTAAATTTTTCATTTTTTTTTCACTTATTTTTATATATAAAATTGTTGATGAAATTTTTAATTTTTCAGCTAAATTATCTAATTCATAAATTAAGATATTTGTAGAGTCCGACTCAAAGAAAAGGGACAAACCAGTAAAAAACCAAGTTTCAATATCCCTATTATCTATATTAACACCTAAATTTCTTTGTATAGGATAGTTAATATAGAATTCGAGGTTATATATTATTTTTTTACTTTCTAGTTCTGCTAAACTACTTTTAATTTCAACTTCAACATTTATTGATAGAGCTAAAGAGTCTACAATTTTTTCAATAAGAGAAAAAAAAGACTTGGATCCAATGAGAAATCTATTTATCTGACCCTGGTTTATCTCAAACTCAATTTGGCAATTTAGCATAATAACATCTTAAAGGGAATTTAATCCTTTTACAATTTAAATCAAAATATATATACTAAATCAATGGATAATAATGAAATATTAAAAAAACTTAGAATTGCCTTTGCTATGAAAGATGATGATGTACAATCTACTCTTGCAAAAGCTGATATGAATTTAAGCAAAACTGAAATAAATGCTTTTTTTAGAAAACAGGGACAGAGGAATTATGTTCCTTGTGGAGACCAGGTACTTAGGAGATTTTTAGATGGGATTATTAAAAATGAACGTGGCTAGAAGTGTAGTATTATTACTAATTGTAATTTCTTCTACTTATCTATATTCAGAAACTAATAGAACTGAAAGTTCTTTTTCTGTAGCATCGGCATACTATTTTCCAGATCATGGAGGGTACAATCTGGAGAGTTCATTTGCACCTATCACTTATACCCCGATAGAGGCTGTAGACGATACAGAAAGAAATATTGGATCAACTTGGGGAGCCTTGGAATTACAAGGAAATTATAATTACACATTAATCCGTCCTTTTTTAACCGGGAGTGGGGTTTTGACACAAAACAACTATCTAAAAAACAGTCTTAAATTTGGTTTAACACCTGTTGATATAAACTTTTCTATAAATAATATCTTTTCCCCTATAGCTTTTTTAGAATTCTCTTTAGGTTCATCTATAGCAACAGGCTGGAAAGCAATTGGCGTTAACGGTTTAGCTCTATACTCAGATCCAATTAATGGTCCGGAACCAGACCCGTTTCAAGGAGTACTATCAAAAACATGGCTTGCTGGAACATTTCAATTCGACTTTGCTGCAATCCTAAAGGGAGATATTACATGGAAACATATCGTTGTTCTTTCTAACCATACCCTAAACTTTAGTTATTTTACTGCAGCAGATAACGACACACCCTGGATTTACCAAGGAGCAGACCCTCAATTAAACGGGTTTAGATATAACCACTCGTCCTTTATTGGGTATAAAATGCCAACTCTATTAAACACTACAGGATTATTAATAGAAACAGAACAATACCTGTTTGATAATGCAGATCGATCACTAATAGAAGATGGTGGATGGGGTTCAGATTACATACAACTAACTCTAGGATGGTTATTCAATTTCTCAATTACAGAAAATCAATCAATTGTAATCCTTCCACAAATTAGGAACAAACTCCATTATACAGATGATACAGCAAAAAACATCTATTTTTTCAATAGACTAGTAGATACAGATAGCTCAACATACTGGGATTTCCATAGAGTGGCTTTTTCTTACTCTTATAAATTTTAAGGAGGTAACATAGTTACCCCCTTTATTTAACATATAAGTAGTGTTTTAGGATCTAAACAGAGCCCAGTATCCTTTATTTCAGAATTATGCATTGCAACTGATAGTTTTAATACATCGCCCTCGTAGGCAAGTGTTAATATTGTTTTAAAATTGTATATAAATGGATTTAAATTTTTGGGTACACCATCATCATCTAGACTATTTGCATAGTATGTATCACTAAACCAAACCTCAACCTTTTTATCTACTGCAAAAGCTTTTATTTTATCAATTTCTTTTATAGAACCTCTATTAAAATCGTAGCCATCTATAATTACTAAATCTGTTCCATTTTGACCACTATCTATCATGGCACTAATAGCTTCTATGCATTTATCAATTGGATAGTTATGGTGAAAATTCATTATAATTCGGTTATGTATCATTTCATCGTGTACTTCCATTGCTGATTCTAAATGTCTTTTTCTTGAAATCTCTGTAAAAATATCCTCGTACCAAGCTGAAATATAATCGGTTTTCTTATCAAACGAGACATGTATAACATGTTTATTTCTTAAAAGTGAATCCACAGATAAGTGGACTAGATAAGCTGTTTTTCCTATACCTTGTTTAGAAGCAATAACTCCGATGTTCCCAGCTCCCACTCCGCCGTTGTTTATTGCTTCTAACTTTCGGAGGGGACTTTTTTGGTTTAGTTCTTCTTTTACCATTTTTGAACTCCTGTTTAATACTTTGAAATAATACATGGGAGTTTTGTTATAAAACTCCCAAACCTACTTTAAAGTATAAACCCTCATTGAAAAAAATCTACTTTTTTTCTTTAAGAAGTTCTGCCTCTTTTTCTTCGAAGAACTGGTTTGTATAAAGCTTGTGATAATGGCCGTTTAAAGCAATTAACTCAGAGTGACTACCCTGTTCAAGTATTTCGCCCTTACTTATTACCAAAATTCTATCTGCATGTACAACTGTAGAAAGTCTATGGGCTATTATAAAACTTGTTCTACCCTCTAACAATCTATTTGTTGCTGCCTGTATTGCAACTTCACTCTCAGCATCTACAGAAGATGTAGCTTCATCAAGAACAAAAATTGATGGATCTGCAAGCACTGCTCTTGCCATTGAAATTAACTGCTTTTGGCCTGTAGATAGTAATTTTCCACTCTCTCCAGCCTTTGTTTTATACCCAAATTCCAAATCCATAATAAAATCATGGGCATTAATCTCTTTACACGCAGCAATAATCTCATCCTCTGTAGCATCCAATCTTCCAAAACGGACATTTTCCATTATTGTATCGTTAAATAGGTAAGGAGTCTGAAGAACATAACCTAAACTACTATGTAAATCTTTTTGTTTAATCTCCCTATAATCTTTTCCATCAATTAGGATTTGACCTTGGGTTGGTTCATAAAAACGGCATGCTAAATTTACAATTGTACTTTTCCCAGAACCAGTTTCGCCTACTAATGCCACACTCTGGCCCTTTTCTATTTTTAAAGAAAAGTTTTTTAGAACCTGCTCTCCTTCAACATAAGAGAAAGATACATTCTTAAATTCAATTTCACCGTTTACCTTGTGAACCTCGTCATTATCCTTGGAATCAATAATTTCTTCTTCTGTATCCAGAAGTTTCAAAATCCTCTCTCCTGCAGCTTT
>JAFGHP010000031.1 GCA_016930055.1 Candidatus Bathyarchaeota archaeon
ATAAGATTCTTGTGTCATATGGATGTGCGGACACTGTAATAGGAGTCTCAACATTTTCTTTAGATGAAATAATTAAATAAAAAATATCTATTATATAAAAACGAAACTAGTATTTGGATAAAAATTAAAAAAAGAAGATGATTAAATACTTGTAAAATCCATATAATATATAAATGTGAGTGTAAAATAATTGGTGATAATTAATGGACGAACGTATTAATTTATTGAATACATTAAAAAATCGACTAAACAATTTAATACCTAATCAAAATAGTAAAAAATATAGCAAAAAAACATCGCTTCAAAATATAGAGTATTCTAGACTTAGGGCACTATTATTGAATGAGTGTGTACAAAGTGGAATGGCTTTTGATGAATTCACTTTTAACAAGGTCGAGGCTTATTCTGAGTTTTCGAATCATGGGCAATTAAATTTTCATATCTATCCAATAAATTTTGAAGTATCAGAATCTTTAGGCAGAAGATCTAAGGATCAAAAAGTCGTCAAAGAACATAAACAAGCTATACAATTAAAGATAAAAGAATAAGATAGTAATAACATCCGATAATCCCATTAACTATTTTAAAAATTTATACTCAAAAACACACATTAATAATTTTTTTTATTATTTTCTCAAAATATTCTATATCCAGATTGCTAATTCACAATCATTATTAAATAAAAATTGATTTACTCTGGAAATATACGTCTTATGATACGAGTTTAGCTATCATCTTGATGTTATTAGTAAGATTGTTCTTAGTTTCTTCGTCGAGTTTGACATCCTTAATGAGATCTCTAGCTAATCGACTGATCTCCTCAGCGTCTTCGGGCCCTATCTGGCTAGGCAAGCTTTGTATTAGACTAAGACATTTTTCCAAGTGATCTGTTTTTTGATTTATCTTATTAATATCCCAGTTAACAGCAGCAAGTTTTATTCTAAACTCTTCATCGCCCATGTCACCAATTTTTTTTCTTACAGTTATGAGTTCTTTGTCATCTAATATGGATTCCAATTCTTTAGCATTCACTAGAGATTCCTCCTGTATCATCTTTCCATATAACTCTCTCAACTCGATGGCGCTTTGTAGTTTGTTATCGTATTTTTCTACTATTTTACTAAATTCCTCTGGTGACATTTTTTTCTTAAGTAGTAACTTAGTGAGCCTCATGAGCATGGTTGCTAGTCTTTTAATTTCGTCGTTATTGTTTACTATACTGTCTAATAGTCCTCCCTCACCCTCTAGGGTGTAGGCGTGTAAAACTTCCATTTGAACAGACATGTTTAGTCTTTTCTTTGGTTTGATAATTATCCGTATGTGTGTACCAAAAAGCTACATAGTGATATTAGTTATTCTTGATTTCTACGAAGTAATAACTTAAGATTCTGTTTGAAAAGTCAATCTATAACTCAATGATTTTTAAACTAACTCCATTAGAGTCTATCTTATACTTCTCAGAGGAAAATAAATCAAGAATGTGGTAGATCTAGCTGTATTTTTTAGGTTTTTCTAGTAGAATAGTTCGTATTCGTCTAATATTTCGTATAATGTGTGTACAGACTTCTCGACAATTTTCTCACTTTTTCCACCGGTGCATACAATTTTGCCTGAGGAGAATAGAAGCAGTACGGTTTTTGGATCTGCCATTCTGTATATTAATCCCGGGAACTGTTCAGGTTCGTACATTACGTTCTCTAATAAATCTGCAGCAGTCTCTAGATCTACTCTATTATGTAGATTGGCTGAAGCTACGATGTTCTGAATGGTAATCGTTGGTTTTCCTAACACTATTATACCATTTTGTTTTAATTCTCTAACAACTTTATTAATGGCTGATTTAGCAAGTTTCTCTGATTTTGCTCCCGTACAAACCATTTTACCTGTTGAGAATATGAGAGTAGCTGTTTTAGGACGTTTAAGCCGAAATACGAGACCAGGGAATTTTTTTGGACGATACTCGGTATTACTGAAGATTTTTTCTATGTCAAGTAAGTTGAATCTCTGATCGAGTGTAGCTGAGGCTACTACGTTTTGTATCTCTATCTCCAAGTTTCTTATGTTTTGTATTTTATTCGCCTCTTTTTGTGTTCATTTGTATTCCTTTGTTTTGACGATTACCCGATGTTTTCGAGTAATTGTAAAATCGAGCATCAATTCTCCGCGTACATTATAAGGATTGGGATTAAAAGTTAATTAGAAAATGAAGAGTGCAAGGATTAACTTGAACAATAACAGATACAAAATGAAGATAAGAAAATTCATTTTCTCACCGAATCATTTTACACGATTATTAAAGGAGAATTAATAACAGTTATAAGTCGTCTTTTTTCCTTATCATATTGTTTCCCCTTGAGGAGCTCTCTGTTAGATAAAAAGGGTGGTATAACATCTTGCCCGGAATGTAATAATTCAAGACTTATACAAGATTCTGAGAGAGGCGAACTTGTATGTCAAAATTGTGGCTATGTAATTTCATCAAACATAGTTGACAACGGACCTGAATGGAGAGCCTTCGATCAGGAGCAGAGAGACAAGTTGACTAGAGTCGGAGCACCATTAACTTGGGCTATTCATGATAGGGGAATGAGCACAAATATAGGATACCAGACCCGAGGCTTGTCAGGGGGAAAGCTGAATCCTGAAACTCAGGCTAGACTTTACCGGCTAAGAAAGTGGCAGCAAAGAAGTAAAGTCTCAAACTCTATGGATAGAAACCTATCTAATGCATTAAATGAAATGATAAAGATAAGCCAGAGACTTAACTTACCTAAAAACGTCGTGGAGACGGGTAGTATGATCTACAGACAGGCGGTTCAGAAGCATCTAACAAGAGGTCGTAATATTCAGAGTGTCGCTGTTGCTTCTATATATTTGGCTTGCAGACAATGCGGCGTCGTCAGGACTCTCAGTGATATTAGTGAATCACTTGACATCACCAAAAAAGAGGCTGCTAAAAATTATCGATTTCTGCTACGTGAATTAAAGCCTAATGTACCTAAGGCGGATATTGAGTTATACATTAGTAGAATTGTCAACAAACTGGCTCTAACAGGTGACACTGAAAGAGTTGCCATGATTATATTAAATCAAGTCTCTGAGATGAAACTAACTGGAGGCCGAGGACCTTCAGGAATAGCCGCAGCTTGTATTTATATTAGCAGCCAGCTTACTAATGATACTAGGACGCAAGGTGAGATTGCACGAGAGGCTCAAGTTACAGAGGTAACTATAAGAAATCGATACAAAGAAATTGTTAACCTTGTTGATTTTAGTATACATATATAAGTTTTCACAATATTTCGTTTAAATCTATAAAAAAATCTCAAGATAGCGAAGATTAATTCAGACCACAAAAATGTGTAGCGTTAGACGAATTTAGTAGATAAAGAGTAATTGAAATGAAAAGATAAATAAAGTAACACAACACAAGACCCGTTACAATCAGATTATCTCATAAAGCTATTGATTCGTTCCAAGAATTTTTCAATTTTTTCAGAATATTGATCAGAGTCAATTATTTTATAGTTTTTAATCGTTTTACAATAATTTTAGGTTTAATGTGAATAAGTTTTACAGTTTTACAGTTTGAGAATACCTTTTCACTCTCTAGAAAGGGTTATTTTATATTATTAAAGTAGTTCTAAATTATAGTAACCTGTTAATGAAAATATGGCTG
>JAFGHP010000002.1 GCA_016930055.1 Candidatus Bathyarchaeota archaeon
AAAAAAAGTAGCTTTGCATGTTAGCTAAATATAGTTATTTGGTCATATTAATGTTCTTCAGCCTCATTGAAAACGGTTAATCCAATAGAGTTGACTAAAAGTTTAAATAAAGTGTTATATATTTTTTAACCAATTAGTAAATTATTTAAAAAAGTTCTTTTCTTTAAAATTACTCTTTAGCGTCTTCTATTTCGGTCTTTTGGATTATTACATCCACGCCCACGGTTAGCTCTTACGCCTCTGCCTGAGCCGTCTCTTTTAGGTCTACCAATCATTTAACCACCGTAATTACGTGCATATGCACAAATATAAACCTGTCGATGGTTATCAAGAACATGAAAGTAATTATTTACTTGAAGAGTTTTTCATAAAAAGTGGTCCAATTACGATACAGTGTTTTTAAAGTTTTTTAGTTTTATTTATTGAGATATAATATGACTAGGGTCTGTATATGGTACAATGAGACTAGTGGAATTAAACGTGTTTATGACTTGGGTTTAATTGAAGATAAATGGGTTAAAGATTATTGCCTTAATGGTGGTATTGGATGTGTTAGGAAGAAGAGATATGAGAAAGAGGGGTATGTCTCACCTGATTATATTCTTCCTGATGGGTCTATAAGTGAAGAGGTTAAAGACTATTATCTGAAGAAGGGTTTGATATGATTAATAATTTAAAATAAAGCCAATCGGATACTATATATAAGATATTAATTTATTCAAAAACTGTTTTTGAATAATTTGTTTCAGTATAAATAAAAAATTTAAATCATTAAATTATTTTAAGCATATTATTTAAATCTTCTAAATAAAATTAAACCATTAATAGAGGGTTATAAGGTTTGAGTAAAGACGATACAAAAAAAATTTAATCGACGAACTACCAAAGGGAGTTAAAGCCAGTCTTAATCCAGGAGAGCAAGTAATCCATTATCTTAAAACTTTTCAAGTCGTTGAACGTCCAGATTACATCCTGCTCACTAATTTACGTATCCTGTTTTTTAACGAAAAACATCTTGGAAGATATGATTACAAGTCGATTCCCTTCCAGAAACTCCTTGAAATGACAGCTAGAAGGGGGAGACTGCTTTGGGGAAGCATCTCTCTTAAAAGCGAAGATGAAACAATAATAGGCTTGGAGAGGGTTGACCGTGAACAGCTTGAATTGTTTATCAACGAATTAAGAAGTTTAATTAACAGTATCGCTGTGGAACCTATATCTATTGAATACAAGAAAAACCTTCTCGGTGAAGCGACCTGGCGTTTTATTAAACCTGCTGAAATGATTTTTAGGCAACAACAAGTTACTCCGACCCAATCATCGGAGGATCCTATCACCAAGCTAAAGATGATGTTCATTAATGGTGAGATCTCTGAGGAAGAATACAGGAAGAAACTTCGGGTTTTACAAGAAAGTTAATTAAAAAAGTTTTGTCTAGTTTTTATATATTATTAATCGCTAATATTCGTATGGGGATTTTATTCTTTTATCAATAATATATATGGTGTTTATTTTTAATGAAGTAATTTAGATATTTGTATGTTACCTATTGGTCCTCTGATGCGTGAACACCGCTTAATTGAAAGAATGGTGGAGAAACTCAAAAAAGAAATAGAGTCCATAAAAAAAGGAAATGTCAATACAGTGTTCATAGATACTGCAGTTGATTTTTTCCGAACCTATGCAGACAGGACACACCATGGAAAAGAGGAGGATATACTTTTCAAGGAGCTAAAAAAGAAAAAAATCGCTCCAGAACTCGAAAAGATAATAGATGAGTTAATACAGGAGCACACCACCGCAAGGAACACAGTAAGAAACCTCATCGGAGCTAAGGACAGATATCTAAAGGGTGATAAGAATTCTATTAAGGAGATTGAGAATATATTCAGTAATCTGATAGAACTCTACCCAACCCACATAGAGAAGGAGGATAAAAAGTTCTTTTACCCTGTGATGGATTACTTCTCTATCAAAGAGAAGGAAGCTATGCTTCAAAAGTTCTATGAGTTTGACCGGAATATGATTCATGAAAAATATGGTGGCATAGTAGACACTATTAGGAAACAGACTAGGAATGGGGAGTCGATGAGGTGCATTGTCTGTGGATACGTGTATGATCCATCAGTTGGCGATGAAGAACATGAAATTAAAGCAGGTACACTCTTCGAGGAACTCCCCGATGACTGGGTTTGCCCAGTCTGTTTTGCAGCAAAGAAACTATTTGAGAAAGTAGAGTAATCGATATGTGGTGTAATGGAATATTATAAGCCAAGACCCATAGGACTTGATATAGAAGCAAAATAGGAAGCTGATCTTAGGTTAATTATTTAAAAAATCATCAATAACCAATACAATAAATAACATGAGTTACGAATCTAAAAGCAAAAAAGTGTGTATAAATTTTTAATTACAATATTCTCATACTTTATATGTTTATTAAAGGGTGATAAAATGAAAATCACAAAAATAGAGCCAATACTAGCGGGGAGTCGTAATTTATATGTTAAAGTTTACACTGATGAAGAGTTAATTGGCTGGGGTGAATGTGGTGCTTGGGGTTATCAGGAAGCTACAGCAACCACTTTAAAACAATTAGAGAAACTTGTAATCGGACTAGACCCAATGCGGACGGAGTTTATCTGGAATGCTCTTACCAGAAATATGCATTTCAGGGGCTCAATCATTCAAGCTGCAATTTCTGGTATAGACATAGCGTTATGGGATTTGAAAGGAAAGATCTTGAATGTTCCATGTTATGAGCTGATGGGTGGCAAAACTCGCAACAAAATTAGGATATATGTTAACGCAAGTGGTAGAAATGTTGAAGAATTAGTAACCTCAGCTAAGAATCTTAAAAATAAAGGCTTTAATGCTATCCGATTCAGTATTGGGCGCCTCACTAATGAGGAGGGCAAAATCAGTGAAAACTTCTCAGCAATAGTGAAACGCGTTGAGAATACGATGAGCGAACTTAGGAAAGCAGTGGGTTGGGAAATAGATATTTCTCTTGAATGCCACCGCAATCTACGCCCTGCAGAAGCAATTGAGTTGGGACGAGTATTAGAAAAATATCTCCCTCACTTCTATGAGGACCCAATACCAGATAATTTTAATGCAATTCGTACCGTAATAGATGAATGTAGATGCCCTGTAGCAACGGGTGAAAGATTCATAACACCTTCAGAATTTAATTTACTATTAACCACTACAAATGTACGTTATATACGGCCAGATATGTGCCTAGTAGGAGGACTTACTGCAGGGAAAAAGATAGCTGCAGAAGCCGAAGTACACGGTGTATATGTTATTCCTCACAATCCACTTGGACCAATATCCACTGCAGCTTGCCTTCACTTGGACGCTAGTATACCTAACTTTGAAGTCCAAGAATACCCAATGAGGAATGATGCTTGCAGACTGGATAAAGAAATGAAATCTCCTTTTGAAGTTGAAAAAGGTTACATTAAGGTGCCGGAAGGTCCTGGTCTTGGCATCGAATTGATTGATGACATAGACAAGGTTTTCACTTTTCAAGGTGCACATGGTAGAATTAACCTACATGAAGATGGATCAATTGTAGATTTATAATATTTAAAACATAAATCTCAATTTTTTATTATTTAGATCTTCTAGATTTCAATTATTTTTCCAGCTCCTCCTTCGATATATGCCTCTGGATAAAGTCTTTCAATTTCTTTTTTGTAGCGAGTACAATGGGTAGGGCATATCAAGTCTAACCCTTTTAGGGATTCAGGTAACGTTCCATGCAATCCCCCTATGATGCCATATACTTTGCCTAATTGTTGAGCTGTCTGTAAAATATGCTCCATTCTTGGGTGGGAGCATCCTGCTATAATTAATATTCCCTTTTTGTTTTCGATACAGAGAGACTGCTCTATTCCATCTAGTTCCCCTGTAGAGTGTAATCCTTCGTAGAGGACTGCAGGTTCTTTAATTACAGCGTATTTTTCTGCGTTTTTTACTTCTTCAAAATAGGATGGAACCCAGAGTTTAACTTGGTTGTTTACGCTGAGAAAAGAAGAGAGGCCTCCAGTGTGGTCATGATGGAGATGAGAGATAAAAATATCTGTTATTTCTTTGGGTTTGATTTCGAGTTTCTGCATGTTGGCAAGTAAAATGTCTCCGTTTGCACCTGTATCAAAAAGGATCTTTAAACCTTTAGCTTCCACTAGGGCTGAGAATCCCCAGTCAGTTTGTAGGTCGAGTCTTTTAGTAGTATTATCATAAATAATTGTGATCTTCATTTTCTCAACTCATTTATCAATGGAAGCCTTATAATTTTCTTTAAATATTAATATCTTCTCAATAATTTTAAATATTTATTTTATTAAGAAAAAACGTGTGTGATTCAAAGATTATTATGGTAGTTAAGTAAATGAGTGAAAACAACATTGAAAAGATTCAGGAAAAGCTGGAATCAGTGACGTGGAAGTGGTGGTTTTACCTCATCTTTGTTCTAATTCAGTTTATTCCTTCCTTTACATCTAAGGAATATGATCCTTGGGAAATAGGAAAAGTAATAGGCATCATTCTACAGAATGCAATCATATCTTCACTTGAAGCGTGGTATCCAGTCTTCAAAATAATACCCATCCTATTAATAGCTTTAATAGTCTTGAGGAGAAGAGGAGTTACACGTTGGTTCAATTTTTATGTAGGTGTATCATATATTCTTTTTGCGTTACTTCAGCATATTGCATTTACTGATGAGTATGGATTTTCAGTCGTGTTAAGTAACCTCGTAATGCTTCTATTAGTTGCTGCGTTTTGGTTCTGGGATGTTTTTGCGCAGAAGAATGATTTAACTCCAGTAAAACAGCCTATATGGAAATATTGGGTGATTCTTTTAGCTTTTTTGGCCTTCTGGTATCCTCTCAACCCGGATACATTTATGCCTGATTTTAATCCAGTATATTTGTTCACTAATGCTTCTGGTTTGACTTTCTGTATGATGACTCCTGTGTATTTATCAATACTGATACTGCATTACCCGAAAATCAATAAAGCTACACTTAGAGTGACGGGTCTAGCTGGAATAATCATAGCTTCATATAACATACTTGTGAACTTCATAATGTATCCTGAAACGTTATGGTGGAATGGTGTCTTACACATACCTTTACTAATGATATCCGGTACCGCCTTAGGATTAAAAAAATTGAAAAATAATCCAATATAATTTCATGAATATCTTTCAATATATTCTGAGTGTTATTGTTCGTGTAATTAAAATTATTCACTATTATTAGAGGCGTGTTTTCATTAATTTTAATAGAATATAAGAGAAAAGTTATAAGATTTGTTATCAAAATTTCTTTAACTAAAATTTAATCTGTATAGGCTAATACTCTGTTTTTGTGCTCTAAGATTTTATTTACTCGTTTATGATATTGATAGATAATATGGTTTTTTTTAACTGAATAAGCAGTTCATATTGATTTTTATATTCGTTTGTTTAATATTTAAATGAATTTTTGGTGATGTGTTTGGTGTCGAGAGTTAGAGTCGATAAGGAGAGGCTTAAGCGGTTCGATTTTGAGAAGCTGCAGGCAATAAGGTCCAAGGCTTCTGAGAAGCCTAAACTTCGAGATTCGTTTAGGAAAGACTTTAAAGCAGCTCTGGAAGCGGAGGGCGTTAAAGTTGATGAAGCTTTCCTTAAAGAGATCAAGCATGAATGGCATGAACAGATTTCTCGTGATATAAAAGCGAAGGTTGCTGCTTCGCCTGAGAAATATCCTATGCTTAGCAGGGTTGTGGCTGGGAAGCCTATTCGTGTTCACGTGACTATTGAGAAGGGAACCAATAAAGTGAAGTCTAAGGAGGTGAAGTGATGCAGACTGGTGGATACGATGTGGTGGTGGAGCTTAATGAGCAGATCATCTCAAGTTTCCTGAAGCTCGGTCACTGTATGGGTAAGTTTCCTACATTCAGTGGTTCCTATACTCTGCCTATTAGCGGTGTTCCTGAAAGCCTTGAAGAGTTTATGGTTATAGGTTACGAGGTTAGCCTCGACAAGGCGCCTGAATTCGAGATCACCAGTGGCCTTAGCCTAAAGATGAGTATCAGGGGTCAATGCGAGTTTGAGGTTCTTGGTGGGATAACCTTCTCATTGGAGGTGGAGTTCACCATGGATCTTGTGCCAAGCTTCGATCAGGCGACACAAGTATTCAAAGTAGACTTCGTCTCTGCATCCATTGATGATGTTGAGTTAAATGACCTCTTCAACCTTCCATCAGACGTGATAACAAAGCTTAACGAGATCCTGTCCATAGCGATGGGTGAGTACCTTACCGACGATGTTACAAGCATTATTCTTAGTCCTATCCTTTTCTCTACGGAGCTTCCCTACATGCCACCTGGTGAAGCAAACAAGCTTACTCTTGGGTTAGGCAACGTTAAGATTCTTAGTCCACAAGTTATGGCAGGTGCAGTTAACCTCCTTGGCTACACTGGAGGAAACATTAATTCTGTCACGGATTTCACGGATGGAAACCATGTAGGAGTGGGTGTGGGTGAGGCAGGCATACACAGGGTTTATGATTTCTGGTGGCAGCGGACCACGCATCCCAAAAGCGTAACCGTTACAGGTAGTCACGACTTCGACATGCCCAGCTTCGTCGATTGGATCGACGAGTTTGTGGATTGGATAGTAGCGATAGGAACCCTTGGATTGGTGGATGTTGAAGTTGACTTAATGAGGGTTTGGGCAGATTATGGTGCTACAATACACTTCAATCAACTCGACTTCGACCTTAAGCCAGCTAACACTGTTGAGCTATCAGGCAGCGTCACAATCGACCTCTGGTGCAAAGTCTACGCCCAGATCAAAACGACTACAGAGATCTTCTGGGGTCTAATAGAGGTTGATGAAGACATATCAACAATCAACCCCTTCGATCTAAGCGTAAACGGGATAACAATAAATTTGGAGAATGCAACGGGAAAAGTTGAGATCAATACCAGTAACCAGTTGACAGTTGATTTACTGAGCGCTGACGTAGACATCCCCCTCTCATGGGATCTCCCTGAGTTCATCCTTGACTGGGTTGTCGACTGGGCAGTAGATCAAGTCATAGAAAACCTTCCACCAGTCGTCTTATTCCCCGCGATAATTGAGCAGACGATACCTGATTCAACAGTCACTGTGGAGGCGACATTCAACAAGCTGGTCATAGATGAACCTGAAGCCCTGGTAGCAGCAAACATTGAGACAAGCGGTATCGGAACCTATGCACCGTACATAGCTAACAAGGACCCTGAGCACATGGAGCTACATAAACGCGACTGCGAGTGGGCACACAGAATAGCAACAAGAAACCGGGCTTACTTCTGTGAAATAGAGAAAGCTCTCGCAGCAGGCTTCAACGGATGCGCCTTCTGCTTACCAGAGTATCACACAGGATAAAAATAACCTGTTTTTCCATTTTTTTATTTATGGAATGATCTGTTTGCAGTTAATCAAAGCTAAGCGTCAAATGAAAAGATCAGTTTCTTTATGTTCACTCCAATTATTGTTAAGCTAAATAATTATGTTATTTATCCCTTTAAGTGTCTTAACAGATAATTTGGTAAAGCATGCTTTATTTTGATAATCTTATTTTTAGCAGGGCACTAAAATTTTCCATTGGATAAATGAGATTCAACATACAAGTTATTTAGATAGTTATAAATAATAGATAAAACTTGTTTTATTTAGGTTCTAATTCAAGTTAATAGAAGTGGGGCCTGTAACCTTTAAAAATAGGGGGAATTAGTGAAAAATGAAGCATCTATTCATTAGGCATGTAGTCTTAGGGGGCATTCTGCACTTGCTTCTTTAATGGTTAAATCTTTCAATGTTTTAGGGATGGAGTTTTGCCCTCTTTAATTGGGTAGCAGTTTTTTATATGCCTAGATCGGTCACTAATCCGATCCATCTATCATTCGTTTTTTCTCTGACGGGGATTCGAGTGTATCCCTTTTGAAGCATTAATTCTGCGACTTTATTGACTTTTACCCATTCTACTTCTCTGGAAGCCTAATCAATCGCTTTCAAGTTTTTATCTAGTCTACTATAATAAAAAATCAATAAAAATGATTAATTACTAAAATTTTTATATGATGCAAGTTTAAGAAGTGTTCTTTTTATCTAGTAATTACGCTTAGTTATTATGACTAATCTTAAACCCGGTGATAAAGCTCCGGATTTCACTCTACTAGATCAAGATGGGGAAGCTGTTTCACTTTCCTCATTCAAAGGGAGAAAAGTAGTGTTATTCTTCTACCCTAAAGACTTCTCTCCTGGATGCACTAGCCAGGCATGCCACTTCAGAGACAGCTACGAGGACTTCACCGACGTTGGGGCAGAAGTGGTTGGGGTGAGTGCAGACAGTGTTGAGTCTCATAAAAGGTTCGTTAACTCGTATCTTTTACCATACACGCTCCTCAGCGATAAGGGTGGAGATGTAGCCAAGCTATATGGCGTCTCAGGTTTCATATTGCCTGGGAGAACCACATTCATAATTGGTGGCGATGGAGTGATCCTAAAAGTATTCAGTTCGCAGACCAATATGAAGGCCCACATAGACGAATCATTGAAGATTCTCAGGTTACCAAATTAGTGCATACTTTAACTTTTTTGTTTTGAATAATTAATGAATTTTCATGTAATATTTACAAAAAGCCTGTATAATTTAGTTGCTTCGTAGGCATATTTAATATTCATATTTTTACATCTGGTTTTGTTCTATTTTTTTCTTGATGTAGTTTCGGTGGCAGTTTTCTTCTTCTTTCTCTGCGCAGAGCAGGATTACTGTGCTGTGGGTTTGCAGGATTTGTTTTAGCTTCTTTAAGCCTTCCTCTTCGTCTACCAGTGTTGGGGGTAGGGTTCTGGTTTTGTTGCCGAGTTCCCTGATCCAGACATATTTTTCTTTTAAGTGGTTTTCTAGAGAGTTTTTGGTGTAGCAGTTTAGGTATGCTTTAAAGGGGTTTTCTCTGACATCAACAACAATATCGGGATTCAAGCCATCTAACTCTTTAAAGAAGTCGTCAGGCTTTTTGCCACCGTACCCAATAGTAAAGATTTTATTAGGAGTCAAGAGTTTACCGCCATCAATTTTTGTTATCACTGGTTACCATAAATATTTTTCAAAGAATTTCCAGTAATTTTCAATAATTCTATTGATTTAATTACATCATCAATATTAATTGTCATTTAAATATTATGCCATTTAAGGTTTATAAAAAATTTTTTATTTGAATAAAAAAATCTAAATCATTCAAAATTATTATTTTTTAAAATTAGTATAAATTTAAAAAATTTGATAGTTTTTCAAGGATTTTTCGATATGCACTCCTAAACTCTGATTGAGAACTATAAAAACCTCGAGATTGGTTATTCGTGATTAAAAACATAATTCCAATTATTAAACCGATGATAACTGATTCAAATGGATAACCGGGGATTTCTAGGGTGTTTTTAGTGAAGACAGCTTCTAAATTATGATCACCCTCCATAGTTATTTGGTAGGTATTTGATGTACCTACATTGTTTCCATCAAGTTCCCAGTGATCAAATTTCCATCCAGAAGAAGGAATGGCAATAATACTAACTAAGTAACCCTTAACGTATGTTTTTATGCCAGAAGATGGATTAGTTACTCCCTCACCAGTTATTTGAATCGTTAATATCGGCTTCTTCACGAATACTGCTTTTAGAACCCGATTATTTGTCATGTTAATTAGTATGCGATCTGAATCGCCCACATCTGTTCCATCTAGTCTCCAATGATCTAAAATCCAACCCTCTGTCGGTAAGGCATTTACTTGTATCGAGGAGTCTTTTGTATAGCTGAGAATGCCTGTTGAAGGATCAGTATCCCCTAACCCTTCAGAAGCTTCAATTATCAGATTGTATTTTACTTCGGGTATTTTTGTGAAAGTAGCTGTAATTATCTCGTTGTTATCCAAGATTAATGAAGTAGAATTATAATTGTTATTTATGCTTCCACTCCAACCACTGAATAGGTAACCTGAATCGGGTTCAGCGCTGAGCTGGATTGTTTCACCATAAATATAATATGGTTTCTCAGGATTTTTAGTAACAGAACCATTTCCACTAATAAAAATTTTTACTGTATAGTTTATTGGTGAGAAAAATGCTTTCATTACATGATCAGCATTTATAAGGATTGTAGTATTTTTTTCCAAGCTTTGTTTTAATCCGTCGCATGTCCAATAATTAAATATCCATCCAGGAGCTGGATTAGCAGAGACTTTTACTGGTTGATAGAAAGTGTAGGAATAGTTCCCTGGAGAAGGATTCACTGTCCCTATTCCTTCAGGGTTCTCAATCGTGAGTATGTATTTTTTATCAGTGAACACTGCTTTTATTTCATGTGGGAAATCCATTGTTATTGTTGTTGAGTTCGAAGTAACGTTTCTAATGTTGTCGATTATCCAATGACTGAATTCCCAATTGGCACTTGGATACGCGGTTAGTGTATAGCTGTATGATTCTGAGTATACTCCTGAACTTGGTGAAGTTGATCCTGAGCCTTCTGGTGCTTGAATAGTGAGTTTATTATATGTTGAAGGTTGAGGTGGGGGCTGTGGAGGTGGTTGTGTATCTTTAGGAATGTATAGAGTCCAAGTAGATGGGTTAAAATCATTTAATAAATTCCATTCATTTGCTCCACCATTGACTAACATTTCTTTATTAATATTCCAATAGTAATTCGAATAATCAAGATAAACAACACACACTAATCTACCATTATCAATTCCGTTTATTTCTGATTGATCTAAGTATACAATTTTATTATAAATCAAATTAAATAGATACCATTTAGAGTCATTATAACCAAATTCATCTTTTTCTGGTGTATCAATATCTGCAAGCCTAATCCATTCCCCTGATTCAAGTTTGAATGTATCGCCATCTTCCACCCAAATTACTTTTCCAGATTTATCAACATCAATACTAAAGACTATAGAAAAATTCAATGAAGATAATATCAATAAAATAGATAATACCAAAAAACGAATTGATATTTTCATTATAAAAAAACTTACTAAATGTTTTATTTAAAACATATCAATTTGGGTTTGGGCTTAAAATTTATACCC
>JAFGHP010000032.1 GCA_016930055.1 Candidatus Bathyarchaeota archaeon
ATGTAGCTACATTGAAACTTCTGAAAGTTTAATGGTCGCTATTTTCAGTTTAACTACATCCATGAAACACTTTAATCTTACTATAAAAAATTAATTAATTTAAAAATGAACAAAAATTAATTTAACATAATAAAAAGTATTCAAATGAATAATTTTAAAATCGTCATTAAGATTTATTATCGATATTTATCTTTTTATCTAATTGATTAGTTAAATAATAAATTAATTTTTAATATGTCTGAAACAGTATGAAACAAAATTTGTATCATCAATTTGTATCGCATATATTTTAATTATTTCACCTTCTTTTAAAAACATGCAACTACCAGGCATAAAACAAGCTTCCATATATTGAAGAATTATAGTATCAGACCCGATTTTTTTACTACTATTATATACTTCTATTGTAGCAAAATGGTCATAAGTTAAAACACCCTCTATTGGTTCAACCTCTTTTATTTCAATTTTTATTACTTTACCTTCAATGATATGTGTTGCTCTTTCTTCACAAGACAAAAAATGAGTTGATTTAGTAACAGGAGTAATAATATCAATAAATGAGTAACTAGTAAATAAAATTAGAATCAAAGAAAGAGACAAAAGAACAATTTCTCTATAATTCTCTTTCATACTTAATATTATTTTTTCAATTAAATATAAGTCTTGTTTCGTCTTTTTATTTTTTAATTTTCACTTTTCTACTTAGAACCTTACTTTTTCTTAATGTATCCATTCCAGAATTGTCAAAATCAAGAACATCAGTTACTTTTAACTCTTCCAAATAACTCCAGAAAGTTCTTTCAGTGATACCCCAATCATTAACAGCTTTACTATACAATACACCAAGCGAAATATTCTTGTTCTCTCTTACTGTTTCCTCAATTTTCAGAAGCCTATTACGCCGAGTATTAATTGACATTGTCATAATTACCTCTAAAGTAATCAAATAAAAGGATTCGGACAAAAAAAAGATCATTGTGTAATAATCGATGTAACCTTATTACATGCTTCTGAAAACTTTTCTCGTCGTTCTATTCAGATTAGCTACATCCACTAAACACTTATATTCAATTATTAAATTTTTTATACCCTTACGGGAATCATTCTCCCCAATCCTCTCCCTCAATAGCTAGTTCTTTCAGCGATATGTTTCCTGAATCATCTATCTTAATAATGAGATCAAGACCACAGATGGGACATGAAACGATCTCATTATCCACAGCTTCATCTACATTGACTTCTGAACCACATTCCGTACATACCAGATTCATATAAGTCAAACATCTGAGCAATTGACTAAACTATATAAAGATGCTGACTCATATAATTCAAAAAATTGCTACTTTAAATCATTTGAAACACGATTTAGCTGTTTAGTTATTCAAGTAAATCTATTTTAATTAATTCATTTACTGTTTAAATTTTTGCATTGTTTCTTTTCCTTTAGAAGTCAAATAGTAACCCTCATCTCCTCTACTAGTTCTCTTATCTAATTTATGTTCAATTACCAATCCACGTTTAAAGTGATCAGTAATCAACAATTCAAAGCTGTAATACGAAACCTTGATGTTGTATTGGATCTTTGTAGGCTGGTGTATTTCTAGGTTAATGCTTTTCAGTATCTCTAAGTATAAATCGAGTTTGCTTCGTCTTTCTTCAATAAATTAGTTAAAATAACGTAACTCTAATTTTTAAAATATAATAATTAAAGTTATAATAACTTTAAGTATGATAAATTAAGTTAAAAGACTATACTGTGCCTTCGCTCCAGCTTGTTAAATATTTTATTTGTTCCTCAGTTAATTGATCAATTTCTATTTCAAGTGTTTGAAGCTTAAGTTTAGCTACATTATCATCAATGTATGTAGGTACATCATGTACACCAACTTGTAGATCATTGCTTTTACAAACCCATTCAGCAACTAAAGCTTGGTTAGCAAAACTCATATCCATTACTTCACTTGGATGCCCTTCAGCTGCTGCAAGGTTTACTAATCTTCCCTCAGCAGCCAAGTAAATTTTACGTCCATTTTTCATTTGGTACTCATCAAGATCAGGTCTAATTCGTCGTTTTCCTTTACTTAAAGATTCTAAAGAAGGTATATTTATTTCAACATTAAAATGACCACTATTAGCTAAAAGTGCACCGTTTTTCATTATTTTGAGGTGTTCTTCATCAATTACTTTCGTGTTACCGGTGGATGTTACAAAAATATCTCCTATAGGAGCAGCATCAATAAGGGGCATTACTTGATAACCATCCATTACAGCTTCAAGGGCTTTTGTAGGATTAACCTCCGTAACAATTACGTTACTCCCCATTCCTTTAGCTCTTGAAGCTATACCTCTTGAACACCAACCATATCCACAGACAACAAAAGTTTTCCCAGCTAACATAACCGAACTAGCTCTCAATATACCATCTATTGTACTTTGACCCGTTCCATAACGGTTATCAAACATCCTCTTTGTGGGTGTATCGTTTACTGCAATAATAGGGTATTTCAAAGCACCATCTTTATGCATCGCTCTGAGACGGATAACTCCCGTTGTGGTCTCTTCACTACCACACTTAACATTACTTAGTTTTTCTGTTCGCTTGGAATGGAGTGTGCTAACTAAATCTGCTCCATCATCCATTGTTAAATTTGGGTTAGAATCTAGAACTTTGTTTACACACCAATAATATTCTTCCGTAGTTTGCTCTTTCCAAGCATATACTTTGGTTCCTCTAGCTGCAAGTGCAGCTACAACTTGATCATTAGTAGACAAAGGATTAGAACCACATATTGCTACTTCTGCCCCTCCAGCTTCAAGGGTTCTTATCAAGACAGCTGTTTCTTTAGTTGCATGTAAACAGGCAGCTATTTTTATTCCATCAAGAGGTTTTTCGAATTCAAACCTTTTTTTTATAAGTCCAAGTACGGGCATATGATCCATTGCCCATTCAATAAGTAGCTCACCGTTGGCTGCTAGTCCCAAATCTTTGATTTTATAATCCAATATGGATACACTAAAAATAGAAATAACTTCATGAAGTATAAGTAGTTGTATTCGTTTATAATTTGATTATTTGTGCATGAGGAACATCGCCGAAATATATTATTGATTTAACATTTATTAAACGCTCATTAATAGCTGCGTTCACAATTTTTTTCCCTACAAGATTGCAAATTGTTCCACGCTTCATTGCAGTTATAGCTTCATCTACCCCCCCAAGTACCCCTTTATAAAATTCTTCATTTACTTTAAATGGCACTCTTCCACCTTCAAGAGTTTTACCAAGGAGATCCGCGTCACAAACAGCAACTAGAACATCTTTACCATGATGTGATACGCGGAGGTAGACATCGCTCAAGCTCATGTATTAACTTGCTCCGATACTACTTTTTGCACCACAGGCTTCGCAAAGAAGGAACCATAAACGTTTTTCTCTAACAAGTTGAGTGTCAGGACGATGACAGACGGGGCAAATAATATACTTGTTTGTATAAATTTCTAGCAAATTCTTTATTGTTTCAGAAGAAAACTTTCCTTGGAATAACGCTCTAGATCCATCAAGATTAGCGAGGGTTGCCATTTCTCCAGTTAAAAATTTTAATAAATGTTCAGGATCTCTTCTAAGCTCATCAGCAATTTCTTTAAAATTAGTAATTACGGTTTTTCTACCAGCAATCTGAATGTTGGCTTTAGGTATAGAAAACCTATCTATAAAGCTTGTTTGCTCTGGAAGCTGATTGTAGGCTCTGTCAAGCATTGTCTTATAGTCTTTTTCCATAATCATCACATCTTCTAGATTATATTATATATCAAATATTTCGGTTAATTATTAATGTATATATTTATTAATAAAAAAATTAATTTTTACGAAGCACAAAAGTATAGATAATTAAAATCCCTATTAATCCTAATATTATTCCTCCTGCGAGTAAACCAATTCCAATGGTTCTTAAAATAGGGATTTTTGCGCCTAGTTGAACATTAACATCTATTCCTTTAGCTCCATCACTGTTCATTAAAACAACCGAATAACTACCAGTTTGTGGAGTCCAATCCAAAGTCTGATTACCTAAACCTGAAGCAGAATTAAGCCATATATTCATATTATTTGGAGATTGACTTGGTGCTCCGCCTGGATGTAGATTGAAAGTAGGAAGTTTTTCTTCACTCCATCTATCAAACACCCATGGTTCTTGAACTAGACTTGAATATTCAACATTGTTCAGATATGAGTTAACATTAGAAGTGGAAGCGATTCCAATAAAAACAGATTTTAAGGGAACATTATTTATCGCAGTAATTTTAATCGTAACAATATCTTCCATCATTGGTCGCCAGATTGTAGATCCTTCCATTTGAATATCAATGCCTGATTGAATAATAGCATATGAATTTACTGTCAAAGTGACAGGTCTACTCACAAAGAACCCATCTGGTTGAGATAAGGAATCCATTCCAAAAATTAGAAATCCTCCACCAAACACTAAACCGAATGAGGTTAGTAATAATAAGCCCCCAAAAAATATAGCTATAATTTTCTGAATATTAGAACCACCCGAATCAGTTTTTCTGTAAGAAATACTACCTTCACTTACTTTAGTGCCACAAAAAGGACAGTATTCAACATTTGGTGGTAGTTCTTTTCCACATTTGGAACAAAACGTCATGATTATCAATATTATATTTTATTTAAGAGTTTTTAAAGCAATTCTAATTTTATGATAATTGTTTTATTATATTAATCAATTTAATTATTGTGTCTACAGAAAAAATTTTTTGTGAGATAATGAGTTGGGATTCATTTTATTCTACATCACGAATAACAGCGGATAAAATAATCGAGTCAAATTACAAACCTGATGTTATTATAGGTTTAGCTCGTGGAGGATGGTTTTTTGCTAGAGTTCTCTGTGATTTTCTTGAGGTAAAAGATTTATTAAGTTTAAAAGTGGAGCATTGGGGATTTACAGCAACACCTGATGGGGAAGCAAAAATTAAATATCCTCTGGAAACAGATCTTTCAGGATTAAAAGTTTTAATAGTTGATGACATTTCAGACACTGGAAAAAGTCTGACAGTAGCAACATTACATGTTGAAAAACTGAATCCAAAAGAGGTAAAAACAGCTACTTTAATTTATCTCACAGGTAGCAATTTTAAGCCAGATTATTATGGAAACGAAATTACTTGGCGTTGGGTAGTTTTTCCATGGAACTATTATGAAGATATGTGTAATCTAGTTCCCAAAATTAGTGAAGGGGTAGTTTCATACCAAGATATGTTGAAAAATATGAAAGAAAGATTTTCTTTGGAATTAACAGAAGAGGAGCTTGTAAAAATTCTTAACGAAATAAAAAGAAGAAAAAGCTGAGATTACACTTCATCTTCATCTTCTTCTTCGTCTTCATTTAATTCCTCTTCACTTTTTTCTTGTTTTTTTATTTTCTCTTCATCTGTGGTTAAACGATATTTCCTTGAACCATCCCCTCCACGGTTAGAAGTAATATCTCCTTTTTCAAATAGTGATCTTAGTAACCTGAATACTTTTTTTTCTTTTAAATCAAGTTTCATGGCTAACTCTGCAAGGGAGAGAGGTTCAACCTCAAGAATCTTAATGATGTCTTTTTTTAATTTTGCTGATGACATAGTCTCTCTCCATGAGAATTGTATATTCGGATTTAATAATTTGACGCTGCTACAGTAGGGGTTATATAGGTAAACGTTTTTCTGCTATTCCATCTCTGGGATAGCAAAATGAAAAAATCTGATGCTAGTATAGTCGCAGTGACAACAAGTCATGGAGTAATGCATGCTTATTTAGTAATTTTACCAGCATTAATTCCTTTAATGGTTGAAGAACTCGGAAACCTAACATTGCTTGCATATATTGCTTCTCTAGTAACATTTTTTTATGGATGGGGTTCTTTACCTGTTGGTTTTCTTGCGGATAAAATTTCAAAGAAAATGTTAATTATGCTCTCTATGATAGCATGCGGTTTTGCATCGATTATTGTTGGGTTATCTGGTAACATCAATTTAACTGCAATTGGAATGATTTTGATAGGAATTGGTGCAAGCCTCTATCATCCTCCAGGGTATGGCCATATGGCATTATTGAGCCTTGAGATGCGTGGAAGATATATGGGGATTCAAGGATTAGGAGGAGACTTAGGAATGGCTGTTGCTTATATCACTTCAGCTGCCCTAGGGATAAATCTTGGATGGAGAATGACATTCCTTCTCTGGGGAATTGTAGGAATCTTAATGGCAGTAATTGACCTATATATTATTGAAGATGTTCCAACAAATCTTGATGAAAAGTCAATTCCAAAAAAAGGTATACTATCAACAATTGGCATTATGTTCTCAACTGAACAAAGAACCAACTTATTACTTGTTTTACTAGTTGTTATGTTAAGTGGAGGACTATGGAGTGGAGTAAGCCAATGGATCCTTACTTACATAAATCAGACTAAAGACATTAGTCTACTAATTGCTGGAGGTTTAAGCACAATACAATATACTGTTGGTGCCTTTGCACAGTTAATTGGAGGCGAATTAAGTGACAAAATTGGTCGTAAAATAATTCTAATAATCGGTTTCATTTTTTATGCAGCATCTTTAATTGCTCTTGTTTTAGCTCCAGGAAATTTCTTAATCCTTTTAACATTAGTTGTGTTACTTGGATTCACTTTTTATGTTACTCAAGCTCCACTTAGTGCTCTCTTAGGTGATATTGCACCAAAAAATACAGTTGGAATAGCTTATGGGATTAACTTTACAGTAAAATACGGGTTTGGTTCAATTTTACCCTTCATGGCAACTTGGATATCAGCAAATTATGGGTTAGATTATGTTTTCTACTTCTTTGCGGTTCTCTCAATTCTAGCATTAATCATAACTTTGCCTGTAAAAGAAGAAAAAAATTAAATAAAATCTAAAATTTTTGAAACATCTTTATGGAATTTACTAGAAACAATTTTGTCAGGATCACCTATAGAATCTTCTACTTCTTTATTAAAAGCAATTTTTGTAAGATATCTTAAATCAAGTTTTTGGATTTCTGTTTTAATATAATTTGATTCTTCCATCACCATATTTTCAGCTACCCCTTTAATTGGTATTTTTAATTCTATTAATAATAAGAGCAATTTTTTAACAGATTCGAAAGCTAAACGGCTTGGAGTTGAGACAACTAAGAAGGTTATTCTTGGTATTAACCTAATCATGTCAAGTGTTGCATCACCGAGTCCAGGTGGCATATCGATTATTAGGTAATCTAGTTTTTCCCATCTAGTTATTGCTAGAAGTTCAATTATAGCGTCGCTTTGATCAGATCCCCTTAGAGGAGCAGGCTTATCAGCGCTGTAATGAACAATACTCATATAATGTAATCCATTTGTGATGGGAGGAACAATTCCTTTATCTTCTGAAGGAAATAGACTTGGGGCTCCAAGAATTATATGAGTACTGGGGCTTGTAAAATCTAAGTCAAGCAAACCAACTGTGAAGCCTTTGTCACGAATAGCGAGAGCAAGAGAGACACTTACCATGCTTTTACCTACTCCACCCTTTCCGCTGCTAACAGCTATAATGTTCTTAACCCCTTTAAATCGTTCAGGGATAATATTCAGTCTTGGATCAGTCATCTTTTATCCCCTTAATGCTTTGCAACCAGACCCCACGACCTTCAGAAACCTCAAAATCAGGGCTCCCACAGTTTGGGCATTTAATGAATACATGCGCCATCTCAGGTACGAAATGAATCGCTTCAGAGACATCTTCAGTAAAGTCACCTGTTATAAAAGTCCATTCATGTCCACAATTACGGCATTTAAATTTGGCAGGAATCGCTTTAATGATAAATTTTGTATTTTTCATTAGGGGGGTTCTTAATTGTTCAAGAGCAAATTCAACAATGTCATGTTCTACTTGCTGAAGTTCACCGATCATTATATGAATTTCAGTGATTGAGGTTATGTTGTTTTCTTTAGCAAATTTATCTGCTGTAGAAATTATGCCTTCAGCTAAAGCCCATTCATGCATAGCTGGAAAAGTCATACTCTCGTTTTTTAATATTACGATCAATCACAACAGTATTATTAAACAATAAAAAAATATTATATTCTCTCTACATATTGTTATAATAAATTGTCTAATGTAGCTAGATTCAGTGTTTCAGTTAACCCTCAGCTTTTAGAGGAGTTCGATAAATTAACCACTGAAGTTGGTTCAAACCGATCTATGGCAGTAGAATCAGCAATGAGAGGTTATTTAGTCGAACATAAATGGACCATGAAAGATAATGCAGATGTTGCTGGGGCATTAATTTTGTTTTATGACCACCATGTAAAGGGAGTTATGGAAATTCTAACACAAATTCAACACGATTATATTGATGTCATTTATTCTACGACCCACATACATTTAGAACATAATAATTGCTTAGAGATCATTGCAGTACGTGGTCAAGTAAAAAAATTAAAAGCATTAAAGAAAAGCATTGAATCAATAAAAGGAGTAAAACAACTACAAGTATCAATAATGAACATACAATAAAGTAAAACCGATTTAATCTAAACTATTTATTTTCATAAATTAAAAAATTAGAATTAAACACTATATGAAGAAAAATTTTAAAAGAAAATAACTCCCGAAATTTATGTTATTTTTGCTGGTTGCTCCATTCCATTGCGAATAATCTCACCAACGAACCTGTCTCAACACACCACTCAGAATCACCGAAACTCAGCAAACGAACAGGAAACTCCCAGCCAGCACCCAGATCAACAACCAACCTGTTACTCGTATAAAAATACTCATTAAAAATCAGTGCCTTATGATAAAACCGGATAACCCTCCGCTCACCCTCAGCAGTCAACTTCACCAAACTAGTAACCCTCAGAGGATTCACCTTCTCCGCCTCAAGCCGCTTAACCATGAAGCCAGCGAAGCCATCAACAGACTCAGGAGACAACTTAACCGGAACTACCGTAACATAAGGCTCAAGAAAACCCTCAGGCTTAAGGATCCTCCAACGACTCAGCAGCGAAGGAGTAACAACCACACTACTCCGCAGCGCCACGTAGGCACCAGCCACCACGCTTGAGACAGCGATACCCACCGTAGCCAAGCTCCAGAGACCTGAGACCTTCTGCTCTACCATGAAGCTGAACCCAAGCAGTGGGGCAACCCAGTATAATGTTATTCCTACGAGGTATCCTAATCCTCCTGCCATGAATCCTGTTACCGCTGCTTCAGCGGTGTAGAGTCCCATGATGTGGCTGGGGTTTAATCCGATGCTTGATAGTACGGTGATCTCGTTTCTGCGTTCGTGGAGGGCGTTTAGTATTGTTGTGATCATGTTTAGCATCACTATTGTGTAGGGTATTATGAGGGCTGCTCCTTTGCCTGCGTAGTATGTTCCCTGCCAGTACATTGTTGACCCTGTCTGTGTTCCTGTCCATGTGTGGTATCCCCGTTCCAGGGCTATTCTTTCTGCTAGTTGGTTGAGGTCAGTGTCTTCCTTTGGTTTTACTGCTATTCTCATTAGGAGTAGGTTGAATCTCTGGGCTTCAGAGATGTCGAAGAAGAGTGTGGATTCAGCAGGAACAGTAACATTAAGAACATAATCATTTGCATCCCGCCATAAATATTCAGGCAAGTAGTCAGTGTAGTCGTATTCTCTTAGTTTTTCAAGAGTATCATCATCGAATATGCCAGAAACAACATAATCTTTTCCTCTAATAGTTACCGTTTCTCCGACATCAACTTGTAAAAAATGTTTAGCTTTTGACGAAAAAGCGACCTCACCGATTACAGGTAACCTTCCTTCAACCAATGTTTCATTTAAGGGCATAACTTGTTGCTCAAGACTCGAGTTGAATGCTATGACTCCTTTAAATGCTTTAAAATAGGGTTCATAAGGTGATGAAATCGTACAAACATGATTAGTATTTGCAGTTGAACAGTATTTGTATGAGACTGCTTCTGCTTCTTCAAGGCTTCCTAGCCAAGCAACCTCAGTCTGACTCAACTCCAGACCCAACGTATTTACCACACTCCACTTACTGGAACGAATCAACACACCAACACCAGAAGAAGCAACACGATGAATCATCTTCCCACTAACACCATACTCACCAGAGAAAGAAGTCAAAGAAACAAAACCAGAAGTCAACACCAAGACAGAGATGAACATGAGGATGAATCGGAGCTGTCTCCGTTTCAGGCTCCTCTTAGCGATGCTGAAGACAGGAGCCAGCAACACACCCAACCCGACACCCCTACTACTCCGCCTACGACCAAGCATAATCGGAGCAAGGAATGCAACCAGATAGACCAGTAGCAGGGAAGCAGCAGCGGATAGCCAATACGTTGATGTATCCACCAGGTTGCTACCCGGGTAAACCGTCTTCAAGACCAGAGTGGCTACGGCGTATGTTAGGGAGCCAACAGTGAATTGGAGGTAGTTCTTCTCTGAGGAGAAGAACCCGTAGGAAGCGCTGGAGACAGCTAGGAAGAGTAGGAGGATGTATACGCTGGGAACCGAGTCGGCTTCAAACATCTGGAGGTTGAGCTGGATCTGCCTGATCTTCAGGTAACTAGACTTCAACCCAACGTAGCCTTCCACACTGCTGCCATCGTTGATGAGAATCATTGAGTCCCTAAGCGATGCCTCAGCAGCTTCCAGGTCTCCATGCTCCTTAGCTAAGTAGAATCCCTTAGCCTCCATCTCGTCCAGGAACAACTCAACATCGGCCAGGACAGCTTCCACTCTCTGAATGTTATAATTTATCGCAGGCACCGTGAGGTCAACGACATTCCTCTCACCAGGTATTTGTACTTCCACGGTGACTGGGAAGCCCCGATACACGTCTACTCCTAGGCTGCTTGTCTTGGATTCAATCAACACGTTGGTTGACCCCAAGGGCACGATGATGCAGTGGTCTTCGTTTCCTGGTAGCTGGAAGCATCTTGCGTGGTCCGTTGAGTACGTGTCTAGGGTGCTGATTCCGGGGACAGGATCAGCGACATCCAACACGTACACGTAGTCTGTTGGGAACCCCTCTGAGTCAACGTACTGGACGAAACCAGTGAATTCAACGGTTCCTGCTTCAACGAGTTTAACTGTTAAGTTGTTTCCTGTGGCTAGGCGCTGGTAGATTTCGACTGGTAAGTAATCGTATCCAGGTGTCACGGGTTCATCAGCGTATATTATTATGTTACAGTGTTGGCTTTCCAGGGTTAAGGTGAATCTCCCGTATTCATCTGATTTTACTGGTGTTCCTATTCCGTTGTGTTGTCTGCATGCTATGTTTGCTCCAGCGTAGGGTGAGCAGTCTGGAGCTAGTATGGTTCCTGTTATGGTGGTTACTGGTTGTGCTGTGGTGGTTGTGTTTAGTTGTGTTGTCAGGGTTATTACCAGTATTAAGCAGAGGAACCCCTTGCTTAACAAATTCTTTCAAATAAAAATAACATAACATAAATATAACATTTACCATAAACAAACAAAAAAAACTAAAAATTGTAATAATATTTTTTTATTAATTTTTTGTGAATGTTTCGAATTTATACAAATAACAATTTTAATTCTATTTCATTAAAAATTCTTAATTTTTTAAATATATTGGGAATCCTAAAAAGGAAGGGTTCATTTTGCTATCTGTCAATGTCATATTATATAACTAGATTAGATGAGACTGGAAATGCCCTTATGGTGTATAGTAATGGGGTTCTTATTTTTAGTAGTTCATCTAAAGGAGTTAAACCGCATTTAGAAGCCATTCAGACACTTGGTAAGAATAAGCTACATGGAACTTTAATGGCTGATAAGATTGTGGGTAGAGCTGCAGGTCTCTTGATGTTATATAGTAGACCTTCTGAAGTTCATGCTGGAGTAATAACATTAAACGCTAAAAGAATGTTAGAAAATGAGGGAATTACAGTTTATCCTAAAGAGGTAGTTGATGCAGTAAAGCAAGTAGATGGAAGAATATATTGTCCATTTGAATCAATGGTTCAAGGAATTAACGATCCAGATGTGGCATATCATTCAATAGTTGAAAAATTAAATTCTATACCTAATTAAAGCCAGAGTTATATTGCATAAATTTAAGTTTGAATAGAAGCAATTCAAATGATAATAAAGGTTATCACTGATGTCAAACGAAATAGAAAAACTTGCTGAACTTATAAAAGATAAAGAACTCAAAAAAAAGGTATTAAAAATTATTAAAGAACCAACAATAACTATAGATGCACCAGCACTAAGTTTTTCTGAATCACCGGGTGGAGCCTACCAACATCATTCTTACAAGGGAGGATTACTTCAACACACTGTCTCAGTGACACGAATAGCAATAACACTATGTGATCTAGTTGAAGAAGTCTATAATGGAGAAGTAGACAGAGACACAGTTATCGCTAGTGCTCTATTACATGACATATACAAAATTTATACTTATGAAGAAAAAAAGAATGGGGGTTACACTACTTCAAGCCTTGGCGAAAAAATTGATCACCTAAACCTTCTTGTCGCAGAATTATACAAACAGGGTTTTTCGGAAGACATCATACACATCGCAGCATCACATCACGGAGACAGCAGCCCAATTCAACCCAAAACTCTTGAAGCTTTAATCGTTAGCCAAGCAGACTTATGCGACGCAGAATTCAACAGAAAAACCCTCAGAGCAGCAGAATACTTACTAAGACAAATAGGCAACAACTACCCCAGAATAACCTCATCAAAAGAAGCATTAACAATCATAAAAACAAAGAAACAAGAAGGATGGAAAGGACTCGAAAAATTTGCAGCAAGGAAAGAATAAATCTAAGCAAAATCGGTTTCATTCAGAGCAGAGGTGCCAGAGCGGTTATTGGGCTAGTCTCGAAAACTAGTGGCCTTGAGCCTCAAGGGTTCGAATCCCTTCCTCTGCGCTTACTATAACTTGTATTTAGGGTTGTTTTTGGGGTTTTTTTGGGGAATGGGGCTGGTTTAATGCTTCCCTTTTTTTGGTTTTTTATTTAGTTCTACGCGAGGTTTTAAATTTATTGTTTTATTAGTTTTGTTGAGTACTAGGTATAATGATAGGAATTTGAAGTGAAGGTAAATAATATTCACAACTTAAATGAAAACACTCAATAATAAAAATAAGTTTTATTAAAAATAATTATTTCTTTTTAATTAATGTGATTAAATATCTGATTCAAACTATAAATTGCCTGCGGGTTTTTCTTTGTCCTATCGATTAATATTGATCTGATACCAACCTGACTTGACCCAACTATATCCCAGCGAGGATCATCTCCTACAAATAAACATTCGTCTGGTTCAAGTAATAGTTTTTTTAGAGCATAAATAAATATTCTTGCATCAGGCTTTCTCCACCCAACATCTCTACAGAAAATAGATAAAGCAATTAGTGAGTCTAAATTATGTCGTTTCAGTTCTTCCCTCCATAAAAAAGAAGGGCTCCCCCAAGGTGTATTGGAAATTATAGCTGTTTTTAAGCCATCTATTTGAATTTTTCTTAATGTTGGTTCGACATCATCATAGGTTTTTCCTCTTTCAAATATTTGTTTCATGAAGATCCTGCTAAGTTTTTCAAGTATATTTTCATTATTTATATTGAATATGTACTGTAATCTTTCTTCGAGAGGCCTCACTTCGTAATTGGAAGATTCATAATCTTGCTTCTCGACCCTAAACCATAGGTTATTTTCCTTAAAATGAATATCAGATTTTATTAAAAAGTCACAACAATCATTAATAGCTCTTGAGAGGATTTCAGGAAACTCATCTTTTTGATAGTAACTGATTAAAGTATTTCCCAAATCAAAAAGAATCGCTCTTATCATACTATTATAATAAAAATTTGAGCATAATTAAAAGAATACTTGTAAAATATTTTTAAATTAAAAAATTTTCAACAAATTATTTTTTTAGTAATGAAAGTACAGCTATTCCAACGAAACTTAAAGCTGCATACATTTCGTTTCCTGTAATGAAATATACTAATCCAGAGATGACTACTGCTGGTAAAAAAAAGAGCAGTGCTTTAGTGACCATAATAATTATGATGCCAATAAGTAGAAGTATACCTACACCAATAAGTGATTCAATTCCCATAGGAGAGATTAATGTTTTTTGGAGTGATAAAACTTATGTAATTAAATCATATTCCTTTCATCAACCAATAATATGTTTATTACGAAAATAGTTATTTAATTGTAGATTTACTAAATTTTACGTTATTTAAGTAAATTAAAATCGAGTATAAAAGGTTAAAAGTGTGAAGATAGTAATTTTTTTAGGCGAATAGAAAATATCCGTCAAAGTTGTATTTTGTGGAAATTTGATTGATGGTACAGGTAAACCAGCAATCAGTGATGCTGTTATTGTTATTAAAGGTTCAAGAATAGTTACCGTTGGTAAGAACTCTAAGATTGAAATTCCTAATGGTGCTCAAGTGATTGATGCTTCTGGTAAGACAGTGGTTCCAGGGTTAATTGATTCACATACTCACTTCCTTTCATTAGGTTATAGGTTGAATAGTCTACAGCTTGATGATGCAGTTTCAATAGATGACATTGTCACTAAACTTGGAGAATATATTTGGTCTCGTAGATTGCCTAAAGGTCGCTGGGTTCAAGGCAGAGGTTGGGATGATCAATACCTAAAAGAAAGAAGGTATCCCAACAAACATGATCTTGATAAAGTCTCACCAGAAAACCCTGTAGCACTATCAAGAGTCTGTGGTCATATGATTGTACTCAACTCTAAAGCATTAGAAGTCTGCAGTATTACTAATAATTCTTCGAACCCTCCGGGTGGTGTTATTGATAAGGATGAAAAAGGTGAACCGACAGGCATTCTTAGAGATGCGAGAGGTGTTGTTTCACCATACATACCTCAACCAACTTATGATGAAGTTAGGCAAGGTCTTAGAAATGCAGTAAAACTTGCTCATAGTTTAGGAATCACTAGTATTCATGATTGTAGTCGACCTGATGAAACTGGTTTATTGAATTCTACTAGACCTTACACCGATGCATATATTGAAGGTGATCTTAACTTAAGGTGTCACGTAATGACATATTATCCACGAGAATGGAGTGGAAACGAGTGGCTGAGTTTTGGTACCTTAAAGATAGGTATTGATGGTTCAATGGGGGCTCAAACTGCTCTTCAATATGAACCATATACTAATGACCCAAACACATGTGGTGTATATGTTGGCGACCAAGATCGAAACAAAAGCGTCGTACAAGAAGCTAATGACAAAGGTGGTAGTATAGCTATTCATGCAATTGGAGACAAAGCTATCACTGAAGCTATTAATAGAATTGAAGAAGCATTAAACAGTAAGCCGAGACTTAATCACCGCAATAGGATAGAACACTTTGAATATCCAATCGAAAAAGATATTGAAAGAGCAAAAAAGCTTGGTATACTTGCATCAATGCAACCAAATTTTGTAGGTGAATGGGCATGGTCAGGTGGCATGTATGATACAAGGGTAGGTTCTAAAAGACTTAAAAGATGTAACCCATACAGAAAATTACTTGATTTAGGTTTTCACATGCCTTTTGGTTCAGACGGAATGCCTTTCCACGCTTTATATGGGATATGGTCTGCAGTCAATCACCCAATAACTGAACATAAAATCACTGTTGAAGAAGCTGTAAAATGCTACACTTTAGAGGGCGCATACGCAACGTATGAAGAACAAATAAAAGGTTCTATTGAACCAGGTAAACTAGCAGATATTACAATACTTCCAATGGACATTACAAAATCTGATTTCATTCTACAAAATCTAGATCCAGAAAATGTAGAAAATACAAAAAATATCATGAAAAAAACTAAGGTTTATATGACTATTTTGAATGGTGAAGTGGTCTACAAATCCTAATTTATTTTATTAAAGATTAAAAATTATCATTTTATGATTTTATTTAAATTTTTTTTACCAAGCCTTATATCATTTTGTTTTATACACAAAATTATGAGTGAAAGTGTACAAGAATACTTAGAAGCAATTTATTCTTTTAACGAAAATAAAAAACCTGCAACAAATAGACAGTTATCAAAAAGACTCAAAGTTACTCCCCCAAGCGTCACTAATATGCTTCAGAAACTAGCTAAAAATAAGATGATTGAATACTCTAGATATAAAGGAGTAGTTTTAACGGGTAAAGGAAATGCAATTGCTCAGAAAGTAGTCCGTAAACATAGATTATTAGAATCGTATTTATACAAAGAATTAGGTTTAGATAAAGAACTTATTCATGATGAAGCTTGTAAATTAGAGCATACAATTAGTGAAGAAGTTTCATCTGCGTTATGTAGAAAAATTAATAATCCTAAAGTTTGTCCAGATGATGGGAATCCCATTCCTCTATGTTTAAATTTAGCTAACTGCCCAGATTGCCCTACTTCAAATGACAGCAATCGTTTAATTACCAGACTATCAAATTTAGTTAAAGATGAAAAATGCATCATAATTCATGTCGAAGAGGGGCTTAACACAGAATTATCTGTAGGAAATGAAATTTATGTAAAAAATGCTGAGCTTTTTGATGGTCCAATGGAAATTTTAATTTTTGGAGGAAAAAAAATGATTGAAAGGTCACTAGCAGAGAAGATTTATATTGAAATCCGATCAGACACCATCCAGAAAAATCATCATCATGGACCTTACCATAATTAAAAAATCTCTAAAAAACAAGGTTTTAAATATGTTAGCCATGACTAAAAAGATCTAAAATGGATATATCAATTGAATTTCTAACACCAATCATTCTAAGTTTATTAGCTGGACTATCAACAGGAATAGGTGGGCTATTAGTATATTCGCTAGGTCGTCTTGAAGGTAAGTTCCTTGGTTTTATAATGGGATTTGCAGCGGGAGTTATGATCGTTGTCTCATTTCTTGAACTTTTTGTTGAAGCCTTAGACTTAATAGGATTAACTTGGTCAGTATTCGCCTTTGTAGTAGGCTCAATTTTAATGATG
Source organism: Candidatus Bathyarchaeota archaeon (assembly GCA_016930055.1). GTDB lineage: Archaea > Thermoproteota > Bathyarchaeia > TCS64 > TCS64 > UBA8941. The sequence goes on from JAFGHP010000032.1 coordinate 17,024, forward strand.
GGTTTAGACCTTTTAATACCACATATTGAGTTCGGTCAATGGGAAGATGGAATAAATGATCGAGTCCTCCTTAGAAGCGGTATGGTTATTGCGTTAGGTATGTCTCTCCATAACCTTCCCGAAGGATTAGTTGTTAGTGCAGGATTCGCACACTTACCTGCTTTAGGAATGCTAGTTACAATAATGATATGTCTTCATAATATTCCTGAAGGTATAGCGACCACTACACCTCTTATAAGTGCTGGTATGAACAAAAAAAGAGCTGTGTGGTTAGCTACTTTGTCTGGCCTCACTGAACCTGTAGGAGCAATTATTGGTTCTAGTATAATCTCATTATTAGGAGGAGGAACTCTAGTAATTGGATTATCCCTTGCTTTTGCTGCTGGTGTAATGAATTATGTTACTCTTGATGAATTAATCCCTGTCGCTCATGAATTTTGTACACCCGTGTACAAACACTTTGTTTCAACAGGAGTTTTATTTGGAATTGTATTTGCGCAACTTATGACTTTAATTATTTAATTAAGAAAATTATTTCAACATAAGTTAATTTATAAATAATTCACCTAAGGTTTTTATATTTTAGTCTTGCCTAAAATATGGATCTTGATGCCTCAAAACAAAGTTGTAGAAAATACAACACCACAATCAGAACGATACAATATTGAGATGACACATCTGCGTCAAAGAATGGCGAAGATAAAACATAAAATAGCAATTATTAGTGGTAAAGGTGGAGTAGGTAAAACACTAGTTACGGTTAACCTCGCAACAGCTTTATCAGTAAAAGGAAATAAAGTAGGGGTTCTAGATGCGGATATACATGGCCCATGTGTTCCAAGAATGCTAGGATTGAAAAGACAACAACTTGATGTTGGACCTGCAGGTATTTTTCCTGCAATTAATTCTATTGGGTTGAAAGTAATAAGCATGGATATGCTTCTTCCTAGTGATGATGCACCAGTAATTTGGAGAGGCCCATTAAAGATGGGTGCAATACGCCAATTTCTTGGTGAAGTTGCATGGGGAGATCTTGATTATTTATTAATTGACCTTCCCCCTGGAACTGGGGATGAACCGTTAAGCATATTACAACTTTTACCTGATATTGATGGAGTGATTATTGTAACAATTCCAAGTAGAGTAAGTCAAGATGTTGTTAAAAAAGCAGTAACTTTTGCTAGAAATTTGAATGCTCCAATATTAGGAATCGTTGAAAACATGAGTGTACTTATTTGTCCTCATTGTAATCAAGAAATCAAAATTTTTGGTGAATCACAAAAAGTTGCAGAAGAAATGGAGGTACAAACACTTGGTTCAATACCGTTTGATCCTGATGTATCATCAGATTCAGATTCTGGCACACCTTTTATAATTGAACATCCTGAATCAGGGTCTTCTGAGGCATTTATGAAAATTGTAGAAAAAATAGAAAAAATGATGGAGGAAAAAAAGAATTGAAAGTTGCAGTAAGTAGCACCGGAAATAAACTTGAAAGTATGATAGAACAAAGATTTGGTAGAAGTCCCTATTTCATTATTATTGACACTGATACAATGGAATCAGAAATTGTATCAAATATTGGGACAGGATATGCTCACGGAGCAGGAGTAGGTGCTTCTCAGTTTTTAGCTTCTAAAGGAGTTAAAGCGGTTATTACTGGAAATTTAGGTCCGAATGCTTATGGTGCATTAAGAGCAGCTAAAATTAATGCCTATACGAATTTTTCTGGTACAGTAATTGATGCTATTGAAAAATTTAAAAATAATGAATTAAAAGAATTTTCTAGTCCTACTGTACCGAGTCATACTGGAACTGGAAATACAGTTTCAGGAAGAGGGCAAGGTAGAGGAAGAATGAGGTGAAATTATGAAAATAGCTATACCAGTAACAAATGAAAAAGGAGATATTTTAGAAGAACATTTTGGGAGAGCACCCTATTTTAGTTTATATACCATAGAAAACGGTAAGATTCTTGAAAAAACAGTAAAAATTAATGATAGTGACCATTTTGGAGGTATCGGTCAACCTCCTGAAAGGATTGAAGCAATGGGTGCCAAGATAGTAATTAGTTCCGGAATGGGAATGAAAGCCATACAAATGTTTCAAAATAAAAAAATAGCTATCTTAGAAGCAGTATCAAAAAACGCTGATAGTAATGTTGATGAATATCTAAAATCAGGTCTTAAAGAACTTACCCAAGGATGCCTTCACGATAACGACTAGTGACAAATTTTGAAAATAGCAGTCGCAAGTGGCAAAGGAGGTACAGGCAAGACAAGCGTTGCAGTGGGTTTAGCTTTAGCTGCTGAAAAGTCTCAATTGTTAGACTGTGATGTAGAAGAACCGAATATACATATCTTATTAAAACCTAATATTTTAGAAACTGAAAAAGTTGAAGTTCAAGTTCCTAGAATTGATGATTTAAAATGTAATTATTGTGGCGATTGCGCAAAATTTTGTCAGTTTAACGCCTTATTTGTTGTCGGAGATACAGCAATGGTTTTTCCAAACTTATGTCACAGCTGTGAAGGCTGTATAGAGGTATGTAAACAGAATGCAATAGTTTATGAACCACGTTGTATTGGAGAAATTTTTATTGGTAAAAAAGATGAAATTGATGTAATTTATGGTCTTTTAGATATTGGAGAAGCTTTAGCAGTACCAATAATTTCTGCTATAAAGAAAAAAAGTATAGGAGAAGGTATAATTATTTTAGATGCACCACCGGGTACTGCTTGTCCTTTAGCTGAAACCGTTAAAGATGTAGATTATTGTATTTTAGTTACGGAGCCTACGCCATTTGGTCTACATGATTTAGAAATTGCTGTAGAAGTTGTAAATCAACTTGGGGTTCCCATTGGAGTAATAGTAAATTTTGCAGGAGTAGGTAATGATGAAGTATACAAATATTGTAAAGAAAAAAATCTACCCATTCTAATGGAGATACCTTTTGATAGGAAAATAGCTGAATTATACTCTAATGGGATTCATTTCTCCTTAGAAATGCTTGAATGGAAAAAAAATTTTTCTAGGCTTCTTAAAAAAATTTGTGAAGTGTATTAAATGATTCAGATTACAATTATTAGTGGTAAAGGTGGGACAGGAAAGACCAGTTTAACGGCGTCATTAGTAGCATTATCTAATAATACTGTTATCGCTGATTGTGATGTCGACGCATCAAATCTTCATTTATTATTAAATCCTGAAATAAGTGAAACAATAGAATTTAAAGGATTAAAACTTGCAGTAATAGATCAATTAAAATGTATTAATTGCGGATTATGCATGGAAAAATGCAGATTTGATGCAATAAAAGATTATGTTGTAAACAGCAACAGTTGCGAAGGCTGTGGATTATGTGTTTATATTTGTCCTGTAAAAGCAATCGATTTCATCGATAGGGTTTGTGGTTATGCTTATATTTCAGATACAGATTTTGGTCCAATGGTTCATGCCAGATTAAATCCTGGAATGGAAAATTCAGGTAAATTAGTTACTCTAGTAAGGCAAAAAGCAACTGAAATTGCTGAAAATAATAATAAAAATCTAGTTTTAATTGACGGTCCACCTGGAATAGGATGCCCCGTTATTGCTTCTCTAGCAAGCATAAATGCTGCTATTATTGTAGTTGAACCCACTTTATCTGGAATACATGATTTAGAACGCGCAATTAGTTTAACTAATCATTTTAACATAATTCCATTAGTATGCATAAACAAGTATGACATTAATAATGCTAACACTGATGCAATTAGATCCTTATGTTTAGAAAAGGACATAAATATACTCGGTTTAATTCCTTTTGACAATAAAGTTACTAAAGCAATGGTTGAAGCAAAATCCGTTATTAAATATGATCCAAATTCTCCCGCTTCTATTGAAATAAAAAAAATCTGGTCCAAACTTAATGATATTTTTAATATTTAAATAATAATGGATTTTATTCCTTCTTTTACAGCATTAGAGACTTTAATGCTTTTTTTAACAATTAATGACTTTATTTCTAACGTATCTAAAATTGTTAATGCACCTGGACCTAACTCTGCTGTTATTACTAAATCAACATTTTCATCTTTTAATTTTTTAGCAAATATTGGTCCAGCACCTTGGTTAAGAAGAGCAGCGGGGTTTCGTTTAACTTCAACTTTTTTTACTTTCTCGTTTTCAATATCAATTAGAGTATAAGTTGGAGCTTTAGCAAAAATTGAGTATACTTTATCGTTTAATCCTTTGTTATCTTCCGTGGGTATAGCAATTCTCATTTAAAGTCTACTCCTTTTTCCCATGTTGAATTTCACCAAGTCTTTTTTTCAAAGCAGTTATTTCAGATTCTATAGTTTTTATCTCTTGTTCGATAATTTTTGAGTTTTCAACACCATATAAAGGTGTAAAATATTTTGTACTATAATCAGGGTCAGTCCACCAAAACCTTGGAAGCCATGGAAACCTTCGACATAAATAGGGATCAATATTATAAAACATTCTTTTACCTCTACTATACCTCCAACCAAGCCTCTCCCATGAAGTTAAATACCTTAAGGTGCTATAACTAGGATAAAAGAAGCCTCTTCTTCCTCTATATCTCATTTTCCATTCTCCAATTCTGTGACATTGCACAGATTCAATAAAATTAAAGGATTTAGAAGAATATAAATATTGTGCAATAACACATAATCAAATTTTCTAAATCTCTTTAAAAGTTATATAAAGAATAATTTAGATATAATTTAATTTACAAAGAAAATTAAAAAATAATAAAAAAAATAATCACTAAAGGACTTTAAAGCAGGTTTTACTTATTCACTTTATTTCTTTAGGAAATTAGGATTTGTAGAATCATATTTATCAGCATCTTCTTTATTTTTAGTAACATCTTTTAAAAGGTGCTCAACTTTATCCCTTTTCCAGTCACCAATTTTTTCATGTCCTTTTAAATAATTTGTTGGCATTGGATGTGTGCCAATTTTAACAGGTAAACCAACAATATTTTCTATGTACTTTTTATGGTCCTCAATATATGGACAAACAGGATATCCTGCAAGATAACAACTTGCCAAATATACAACTTCAGCACCATATTTTTTGAAATCAGCTGGCGAAAACTCAAGTCTTTCTCCCGGGCATCCTCCACAAGCACTCCAACCAACAACTTCGATTGGTTCATTCAAAGGATACTCGGAGAAAGCTCCATCGCGTTCAATAATTGATTTAAAACATTTATTTCCTGTACAAGTGCGATTTCTGTCACAAATCATTATACCAATTTTAACCATTTAGATCATATACCATTTTAGTCTCGACTAATATAATTGTCGATGATATAATGAGAAAACATCATAAAATTTTAATAACTCTAATTTTTACGCAAAAATAGATTTTATAGCTATTACTCCTGCTTTTGAACTTGGTTCAACTAAATCATCACCTGGCTCAAAATCTTCTGGTCTAGTAGTTAACGTACCAATTGATTTTATTGGTTTAAAACCACTTTCATTAATTTTTCTTAGAATTTCATCATAACTATAAATGTGAGCATTACTGAATACAGGATTATTTTCTTTTCCTAGTTTACTATATAATTCACCCCAAGAGCTTTCTTTATTTATAAATAAAATTGTTAAAGGCGCATTAGGTCTGAGTACTTTTTTTACTTCTCTAAACATTTTGAGAGGATTATTAAGAAATTCAATAACAGTTACCATATAAGAGAAATCAATTAAATTATTTTTTAAGGGAAGATTATTTGCGCTTCCCCGAATTATATGTAAACCACGTTTTATAGATTTAGTTAGCATTCCTTTCGATATATCTAAACATATGACTTCTCGTAATGGATTAGTAAATTTTTCAGAAAATATTCCTGTTCCTGAACCAATCTCTAATCCAATTCCTTCAGATGGAATAAGTGAATCTAATAATTTACACTCAGCATCAAACACTTGTTTACCTCTCGGATGAATATACCAATCATCATAATTTGACGAAGCTCTATCAAAAATATCGGTAATTTTAGACATAATTAAGCAACTCTTTTAGAATTATCAGTAATTCATCTAAATCATCTGCTAAAATTGTTGTTGTAGGCTCTATTCCAAATGCACCAAGATGACTATAAGCATCAGTTAATTCTTCTTGATTGGCTAAATAATTTGTTACAGGGCATCCCTCACCTGAACTTTCTGAAGAAAGGTATGTTACTTTTTTACCTATTTGTATTAATGCATCAGCTATCTTTTTGCGTCCTTTAATTACTACAGCTGCTCTTTTTTTAGGATTAATTTGATTAGCTTTAAGTAAAACAGAAGATAAATAACTTGATCCCCCATATTTAACTACTCCACAGGTATGAGGTTTACCTTCACTAACAATTACTCTACCATCCAAACCCAAAACATCTAAATTATCTTTAGGAAAAGGCTTTGAATAGACGATATTAAGCCCTACTTCAGGGATTAGTCTTTCAGCACCATCCAATAATTCTAATTTTTTAAATGATTTTACCAGATTTTCTATTAACTCATCAGAATCATCGTTTATGTTCCCCAAAGCCATCAATATTACTAATTATACCATTCTTAAAGTATTTATCTAAAACCGGTCTCCATTAAAAATAAGACCCTCTAAAAATATTTAAATTTACTAATAATTTAGTAAAAAACTATCCCAAATAACATATAAATTTATAATTTTAAATATCTGAAAAAAATTTTCATCTAAAATTAATAAAAAAATCTTTAAATAATTCGCTTGAAAAGTTAGTTATGCCTAAAAGTGATTTTAAATGGAAGAAAAAAATGTATATAGTTTACCCTTAATTGGTGAAAAAGCACCAGATTTTGAGGCGTTTACTACTCAAGGAGTTTTAAAACTATCTGATTTTGAGGGAAGTTGGCTTGTTTTATTTTCACATCCAGCTGATTTTACACCTGTGTGTACAACTGAGTTCATTGCTTTTGCTAATATATATGAAGAGCTCAAAAAAAGAAATACTGAATTGCTTGGTTTAAGTGTTGATAGTGTTTCTTCTCACATTGCTTGGGTTAGAAACGTTGAAGAGAAAATGGGTGTGAAACTACCTTTCCCAATAATTGCTGATTTGAATAAAGAGGTTTCAGTGAAATTTGGTATGATTCATCCTGCCCAAAGTAAAACCGAGACAATAAGGTGTGTCTTCATAATTGATTCTGAAAGTAAAATTAGAACAATCCTATACTATCCTTTAACTACTGGAAGAAACATGGATGAAATTTTAAGAATAATTGATGCATTGCAAATGGCTGATAAAAACAAAGTTGCTACACCTGCTAACTGGAGGCCAGGAGATCCTGTTGTAGTTCCACCCCCAACAACTACAGAACAAGCGGATGCAAGAGTAAAAGAAGGATACGATTGTAAAGATTGGTATCTTTGCTTTAAAAAGCTGTGATAAAAAATGCCATGTATATCTGCTGATGGTAAACCAACTGAAAGTGGTTTAGCTACGTTAAATGCAATAAAAACAGGGGCATCAACCCCACAAGAAATAGCTAATATTACCAGTCAACCCTTGTTTCGAGTACGTAGCGGTTTAAGAGAGTTAGTTAACGCGGGATTTCTAGAAATAATCGACGAAAAACACA
>JAFGHP010000033.1 GCA_016930055.1 Candidatus Bathyarchaeota archaeon
ATCAAACCAACCTTAGCTGGATGCAAGGTGAGTTGAATATTATTTTTCTGGAACCAGTAGGTGACTTGATTAAATTCTGTGCATCAATTAATGTTACTTATCATTCTCAGCCAGTATACAATAGAACCAGCGTCTTATTGTATAACCCAGTGACGAACGAGGTTTCTTATCTGAATCAAAGCGTTATTGGTGTTACTCTGTTTTTCAAGAATTCTAATGGTCTTCTTGATGATGAATTGATCTCAAATGTTCCTGGATTCGAGTATGTCTGTGAAACCGTTCATAAATATAATTGTGATACGGTTGCAGGGAGGCAACCATGCATAACAACAACATCTTTTAACGTTGAATACCCGAAGGGATCAATTGGTTTATATTGTGAGTATGATGAGGACACAGGAATTTTGGTATATACACATGGATTTATTGTTGATCCTGTTCTTTATTCTATGGGGATCATGTTTTTTGATACAACATATATGAATCTTGTTAATGAAGTTGATTTGGGTCCAACGATCTTTGAGTGGGACTTACTTCTAATGAAGATGGGTGTCATTTCAGGGATTGTACTATTTATCTTTCTAATTGTGAAGAGGAAACAAGTAATAAAAATTATTTTAAAAAAGTAAATATTAAGGTGGTTTAATATAAATAGTCTAAAACCATATTACAATAAATGATTTAAACTATAACAAATCGTGAAAATTAAATAATTCATTTAAATCGTTATAAGCGCCGGGGGAGGGATTCGAACCCTCGAGAGCGAAGCTCACGGACTTAGCAGGCCCGCTCCATACCGGGCTAGGAGACCCCAGCTTTCCTTATACTTGCTGTAAATGCAAATAGCACTACAATTTTAAGGCTTTCTAGAGTTTTTATATGAATGAGATTTATTGAATATTATTTTTTCTTTAATGTATCATCTATACTTGGTTTTAGTCGTTTTACTGATCCCTTTCCTCCTATGTAAGCTAAATTAGCATATCCTAAGAAGAGTCCTGTTTCTATAACACCTGGGACTGAATGTATTTCTTGTTCTAGCCACCATGGATCTTGTATTGGTCCAAAGTCTGCATCAATTAGATAATTTCCATTATCCGTTATTACTGGTCCAAGTTTTCCATTAGTAACTCTGATTGTTACTTTTGAACCTAATTTTTCTATTGCTTTTATTACGGGGGTTATAGCAAAAGGATATACTTCAATTGGTAAAAGTTGTCCAATTCCAAGGGTCTCAGTAATTTTAGTATTATCTGCCATCAGGATATACTCTTTACATGCGGCAGCAATTATCTTTTCTCTGAATAAAGCGCCCCCTCCCCCTTTAATAGCATTCAGCTTATTGTCAATTTGATCAGCTCCATCTAACCCCAAATCAAGCTGAGGGTACTCATCAAGGGTTGTTAAGGGGATCTTCATTTTAATTGATTCAAACATTGTCTGAGAACTTGTTGGTACCCCCATAATATCATATAATTCACCAGAATCTAATAATTCCCCAATCATTTTGATTGCTTGTAAAGCTGTGCTACCACTGCCTAATCCTATAACCATTCCGTTTTCAATGTGCTTTACTGCTCTAAAAGCTGCCCTTCTTTTTCTTGCAGTTGTAGAGCTCATATTTATGCCTCTAATTCTAGTTTATCAAGCTCATCCAGTTCTTTTAATACTTCTTGCTTCAATTTGTTTAATCTAGCTTCAACATCCATTCGTGCTTCAGGTTGCTTAACATTATCAGTGTCCCCTTGTCCTTCAATTGTTTGTGATTCATTATTCTCATCAATATCTTCCAAAGAATCTAACGCTTCATCAACGACTTTTGGTTTAGGTGCAGCCCTACGTCTCTTTTGAACGCTGGTTACTTTTTGTTTTTGTTCAGCTTCTTCTTTAGTTGGTTCTTCAATTTTCAATTCTTTAATAATTGTATCAATTTTTTCTTGGGTTTGATTCAGAGTTGCTTCAAATTTCTTAATTATTTCTTCACGTATTGATTCAAGTTCTGCTAAACTGACTACTAATTCTGCATGTTTTAATTCTTCAGCTACTAACTTCATTTCTTCTTCATATGTTGATGATAACCGTATTCGCTCATCTTTACTAATTTCACCTTCATCTTCAGCTTCAAAAAGACGTCTAAGAACCATACTAGTTATTTCTTGTTTAAGAGTTAATGTTCGAATATTACTTTTAGCTTTTTCAATATCATTTATAGGAAACTTGCGATCAGAGGAAGGAAAAACTAAACGGTCTTTTAAAATACTTTCATGATTATCTTGACTTGTGGTTACTTGTTTTGGTGGATCCATTGCGACTTTAACTTCTTTTTTATCTACGGGTTTAGTAGCTCTAATGAATGCGTAAATAGCTATTGCAGCAACTACGATAAGAGCTATTCCGAATATTACGTCTATTGTAAGGAGATCAGCCATTACCTTCACCTCTCCATTAATTTGGTATAATATTTAAGCCTAAACATACATAAAGCTTATTTTAATGTAATATTTAAAACAAAAGACATTATTTATTTACAAATCAGCAAGAATATTGGTTGGAATAATAAATGGAAAACGAGCTTGGACTTGGCAAAGTTTCTAAACAAGTTTTTAAACGATCTGTTTTACCTTTCATTTCTATTGAGGATATTGGATTAGATGGAACAATAATCAAATTAACTGAAAAAACAGTTATTGCCCACAGTCCAAGTATTGGCGTACCTCCTGAACCGTTAGGTTTTTTTGCGTTCCATTATGCTGCATCAAACGTTGCATGTAAATTTGGGAGACCAACACATCTAATCACAGGAATATATTTACCTTTAAAAACAAAAGAATCAGATTTAAAATTAATAACTAAAACACTTGGAGACGAAGCTAAAAAATTTAATGTAAAAATTGTTGCAGGGCAAACTGCAACATATGCAGGTTTAGAAATTCCCTTTATATCGACAACATGTCTTGGTGAATTAATTAAAGAACCTTTGAAACCCCAAATAGGAGATCTTGTTTTACTAATCGGTGAAATAGGTAAGGAAATATTATGGTTGAAAAAAATTTTCGATGGTGAAAAAGATGAGACTTGGAAAGAACTTTCAGCATTATCTCTGATACTAAATCTACAAAACATAGATGGAATGAAGTTAATGCATGATGTTTCAGAAGGTGGAGTAAAAAGAGCATTATTAGAAATAATTCAAAACACATCTTTGAGTTTAACTTTTAATTCAAATATTATCAAATATGCGAAAAACGCAGACGAACTTCCCGATATTCTTAGTGCACCAACTTACAGTGTTTTAATTGCTATAATAAAACCAGATATCTTTGAGAATGTTCAAAAAACATGTCTAGATAATTCATTTCCTTGTATTATCTTAGGGAAATTAACAAAAGGAACCGATTTAATCATCGATGGGAAAAAGGTTTATGATCAAGATAGAATTCTCTTAGATGAAATTTATGGTAAATTTAAATAATTTGTTTAATTTATAATAACAATATTTTTAATAATTAGTAGTTATACCAATTAAACGCAAGAAGGGGAGCTAGGAAATACCTGGCTGAGAGGACGAAAGTCGTCGACCCATAAAACCTGATCCGGATAATACCGGCGGAGGGAACAAAAATATACAATATAGAACCCAACACCAAAAATATTTTAATCACAGTCTATTTCATAAAAAAATTTCTCGAATACAAAAAATATTATTATGTTCAAAATATTTTGATTATATTTCCTATTTTTCCCTTCAGCAATTTAATGGGAAGTTAAAAAAATGTATACTCAAATGGAATATGCAAAAAATGGTAAACTCACCGAAGAGATGAAATTAGTTGCTAAAATTGAAGAAGTGACTGAAGAATTTATAATGAAAGGTTTAGCTGCTGGAAGGATTGTTATTCCTAAAAATGTTAAACATGAAATCAATTCTATTGGTATTGGTGAAGGATTAACAATTAAAGTGAATGCAAATATTGGTACTTCAAAAGATATATGTGATATTGATTTAGAGATCAATAAAGCTAAGGTAGCAAAAAAAGCTGGTGCTGATACTCTTATGGATCTAAGCACTGGTGGTGACATAGATTTTATCCGCAATCGAATTTTAAGAGAGGTTCCAATATGTTTAGGAACCGTTCCAATTTATCAAGCTGCAATTGATGCCCAATTAAAAAATGATGCCATAGTTGACATGACCGAGGATGATATTTTCAACACTATAGAAAAAAACGCGAAAAATGGTGTAGATTTTATTACAGTCCATTGTGGTATCAATAAATTAACTGTTGAAACAATTAAGAAACATAAACGATTAACTGGAATTGTTAGCAGGGGAGGAACATTTCTAGCAGCATGGATAATGCATAATGGAAGAGAAAACCCCCTCTACGAAAACTATGATTACTTATTAGAACTAGCAAAAAAATATGACATGACGCTCAGTCTAGGTGATGGCTTACGTCCAGGATGTATAAATGATGCAACGGATATTCTTCAAATACAAGAACTTTTGGTTCTTGGAGAACTTGTTGAAAGAGCTAGAGCCTTTGGAGTCCAATGTATGGTTGAAGGTCCGGGACATGTTCCTATTGATCAAATAGCCATGAATGTACAATTAGAGAAAACAATCTGTAAAGGCGCACCCTTCTATGTTTTAGGTCCTATTGTCACTGATGTAGCCCCCGGATATGATCATATTACGAGTGCGATTGGTGGATCAGTGGCTGCAATGTCGGGAGCAGACTTTTTATGTTATGTTACACAAACAGAACATATAGGATTACCGGATATTGAAGATGTGAAAGAAGGGGTAATTGTCACAAGGATAGCTGCACATTCAGGCGATCTTATAAGAAGAAAGAGAATCGCTTCTAGATGGGATTATAAAATATCTGAAGCGAGAGCAGAACTTAATTGGGACAAACAAATAAATCTAGCAATTAATCCTGAAAAAGTTAAAACATTATTAGAAAAAAGAAGCCCTACTACCACAGCAGAAAAAGGCTGTAGCATGTGTGGAGACTTTTGTGCAATAAAAATTCTGAAACAATATATGAAATCAGAACATTAATCTATACCCAAAAGATTATAGTGTTAATTGATAAAAATTTATTTTTTTTTATAATAAATTTCTATTTTTTACGTTTTTTTTCTTAAACTTTATATTATTCAATAAAATTAAAGTGCACGAAGGGGAGCTAGGCTATAACCTGGCTGAGAGGACAACTGTCGTCGACCCATAAAACCTGATCCGGATAATACCGGCGGAGGGATGTGAAATAAACAGTGAAAAAATAAATACCAAAGAATTGGCTGAGATTTCAGTAACTGTTGCACTTTCCGTTATTTTAAATCAGATATATTTATACAGACTTCCATGGGGTGGTTCAATCACAGCTGGAAGTATGGTACCAATTATGTTACTTGCACTTAGGCGAGGTCCAAAGGTTGGAATTATTGCAGGAGCAATATTTGGTTTAGTCCAAATGACATTAGAAGGATACATATATTATCCTTTACAAATAATTTTGGATTATCCATTAGCTTTTGCTTGCCTTGGATTAGCGGGCATGTTTAAGAAGTATCCCCTTATAGGCGTCATAGTATCTCTTACTGGGCGCTTCCTCTCCCACTTCATATCTGGAGTTGTTTTTTTTGCGGAGTATGCACCCCCAGATATGGGCCCGTACGTTTATAGTGCAGTATATAATGGAAGCTATATTCTTGGTGAAATAATTATTAGTGGAATAATAATTTATCTGATTTGGAAACGTATGCCTCAAATACTGAGTATTTAATTCCTTTTTATTTTTTTTCAAATTTACTTGTAATATTAATTATTCCATTTATCCAATATAGATATGTGTTAACTGCTGATCTTAAGCTTGTTATATCTTCGGATTCAATTAATATTTTTATCCCTTTATCAAATGATACGATTTGAATTTTAGATCTATCTGATGGCGTGTTTTCTGTTTCAGGTTTAAGAGCATTAATAATGACTTTTGAAATTTCTTTATTAATAAAAACATTGATTTCAGTTTTAGCTATTAATTTTTCTGAAACCAAAAAAACGCCTTAAAAAAATATGATTAAACTCCAGTTTTAACTCTGGTGGATGCTTGTCCACTTTTAGTACTAGGAATATAAGCTCCACCAGCAAACCTTAAACCACATTTTCTGCAATTCCAGATCCCTGAGCTTTCTCTTTTTACTGCTAAACTTGCACAGCTTGGACATTTATGGGATGCTTTCATTTGTAAAACTATTCTGGTCCATCTTTTCTGAAGAGCTGCACCGCCTCTAGTTCTAAGTCTAAGTCCGAAAGTTTTCTTCTTTTTAGTCATTGCATAGTCTCCATTGTCTTTGCTCTTATCTCTGGCGCTTTTGCTTTCGCAATATTTATGCATTTCTTTATTTCATCGGTTGTTAATCCAGCTGAACCGCTTTTTTGCATTGTACATATGTTGCCGTCTTCATCGAAAGTTATTGTTAATCGAACATCCATTACCTCTTCTTCGTCTGCATTTGGATCAAGGATGAAATTATCTCCAATTTTAATTACACTTACAGGTATTGGTTTTTTTCTTATTGTTAAAGGAACTTTTTTATCAGTTAATACTGGTTCACCTTTTTTTATCTCATATACTGGTTTCTTAGCTTTAAGTAATGCTGCAATTGCTCCAGCACCACAAGCATCAATTAAATTTCCATCATAGTTTAAAATATAAAAATCAATGAATACTATATGAACAAGTTTTCCACTTATTATATTTAATTCATTTGTATCCAAAATCTCTGCAGATCTTAAGCCTCTATCAACAACTCTTGCTAATTCTATGCTATCTTCATTTGGTGGTCCAGGCTCCCAAGAAGGATGTGCTATAGGAGTAAATTCTGCATTAGTCATCATTACACCTTCATCAGGTGTATCTTCGAAAGGTGTTCCTGTTCCTACTTTTACGCCAACCATTAAATGAGTCTTGCCAAGCTTGACTTCTGCTGAACCCTCAGATTTAGCTAGCACATCTGATTTAATTATTAATGGTCTGTATTCTTCTAGACTTCTTCCATCCATTCTTTTTCCGGTTGATAGTACTTCGTTGATCTTTTTTTGTTTTAAATGTGAAACTACATTCGATTTGCTCATTGTTCAGTAACCTCCGTTGTATCACCAGCGTCATCTTCATCTGGTGTATCTTCTTCCATTTTTGTTTTATCTATACCATATTTTTTCTTCAATGCTTCACGCTGAATTTCATAGATTTGTTTACAACCATCAATGGCAAGTTTTATTGCTTCTTCAACCTCTTCTGTTTTCATTATTCCATCCATTTGAAGTAAAGTAACTTTTTCAAGTTTGGGCATATAAGCAAGTGGTAAATCTGATTGACCCTTTTTATCTTCATAATCACCTAGATCTACAATAAGTCTATCATCAATTTTACCAACCGCACACGCAGAAACAAGATCTTTCATTGGTATCCCTGCATCAACAAGAGCTACCGAAGCTGCATTTATTGAAGCACATCTTGTTCCACCATCTGCTTCTAAAATTTCTACATAGATATCTATACTTGATCTAGGGTATCTTTCTAAGAAAACAGCTGGTTCAAGTGCAAACCTCATTACCATAGTAATTTCTTGATCCCTTCTTGAAGGAGCTGGAGATCTTCTTGGATCGACACTAAAAGGTGCCATATGATATCTACATTTTAAAACAGCTTCATTGGGTTTTGCCATATGTTTTGGATGCATTTCCCTTGGGCCAAAAACACCACAAATTATTTTATTTCTACCCATTTCAATATATGCTGAGCCATCCGCATTTGGTAATACACCACTTTCTATTTTTACTTCACGCAATTCATTATATTGCCTACCATCAACTCTTATCCATTGTTTCTTTTTTGATGTTCTTTTACTCAATTTTTTTCCTCCTTTAATTTTTTAAGAAATTCTTGAACCCTATTAGTGAGACCTGAAATATGAGCTTCTTGATTAACTTTTTCAATTACTTTTATAACAATTTCTTCTTTCTCACGGTTTGAGCCATCTATTAGAACTAATCCATTCTGACCAATAACAACACGACAACCCGTTTCTTTAATTATCATATTTATCATTGAACCCTTTTTACCAATTAGCCTAGGAATTTTAATAGGAGAAATACGAAATAAAAATCCCTTATTTACTTTTCCTAAACCAGAACCTAAAATTGATAATATTGGTGTTTTTCTCCTATCCAAGTCAACAACTTTAGCGATTATTGTATCTCCAATATCAAGAACACGGGTCATATCAAAACTGGATTGATATGGTTGATCCACTGCATCAGGGATGCTTAAAGATGCTTCAATTTGTCCCCCAATATCAACAACCCATTCACCTAATTCGATGTCTTTTACTTCACCAATCACTAAATCGCCTACCATCGGATTAAAACTGCCTTGTAATGCAATAACTGAGACAGTATCTTTGACGTAATTAACAAGCCCCAAACGGGTAGCAATCACTACATCTTGATTCCTATAGGTATTTTCCCCCGTTCTTATTCGTCCTTCATAAATAATATCTCCTGGAATTACTAGTTCTCTATTTTGAAATGTGGCACTCATACTTTCAAGTCCTTTATTTAATTATTTTTGATTGAAGATTCCCTTGAGTAGCTTTTCCTAGTTTATCTAAAAGTTCAAGTTGCATCGCAGCTGGAACTTCAACGACCGCAATCCAACTACCATCTTTCTGCCATTCATCTCTTTTAATATCACCATAATTCTTCACAATACCATAACATCGTGAAGCATGATCTGATGGAATTTTTAAGGCAAGCTGAACATTTTCGCTGCTCATCGGTATTACTGGTCTAAGTAAATTAACAATTTCTTTTACTTGTTCTTCAGCTGGCTTGAAGGGATCTACACTAAATTTAATCTGATCTAAAGCATTTTCAATTCTAATTATTGGGTGTGGTAATTTAGTTGAAGGATCAACATAACTTTTAGAAATTATGTTTATGATTTGTTTTAATTTCTGATCTGTCATCTCTTTACGTTGAGCAGTTGTTAATTGAAATATACCTTTTTCAAAAAGTATTTTGGCTACTTCTAAATGGTCCTTTGTACCGAATTCTGTTAAAAGCTTATTATCTGAAACTTTTTCTCCTTTATTTGCGTCAGAAAATATCGTATCAACTAAAACAACATTAGAAATATCGTCAATTTCACCTTTTTTATAGGCTAATCCTTTATCTGGATCTACGAGAATTTCGTATTTTTCGCCACTGTGCTGATATCTTACAAGTGTATAATTTGTTCCCATCTGTGAGGTCATCTACTCTAGGTACTTCTGGACCTCCTCTTCAGAAAGTCTTTTAAAGACCTTATTATCGCTGGGTACTATTGCTACTTTAATATTAGATGCTGATATGTTTCCATCTGAAGCAATTTTTACTGCTTCGATAGCTATTTTTATTGCTTCGTTTAAGGTAATGTTATCATTATATCTTTCTTCAAGTAATTTATTTGATTCTTCACTTTTTCTACCAACTGATATTGCTTTGTATCCTCTATAAGATCCACTTGGGTCGGTAGTCATTACCCTACTTCCAGTAGCATCAATTCCAGCAATTATTGTACTGACTCCAAATGGCCTAACACCTGCATGTTGAGTATAAACTTGTGCAATATCTCCTAACCTTTTAGCAAGAGATTCAATGTCAACGAGTTCATCGTATAAGAGTCTATTACTCTGTGCATACACTCTTGCTTGATTTATTAATATCCTTGCATCAGAACTTAACCCTGCAATAGCCATACATAAATGTTCATCTAACTGGAAGATTTTTCTGAAATAATCAGCATCTTCTAAAATACTCTCTGGAGTCTCATTTGCAGCAACAACTACTCCCTCTTTAGATGAAACACCAGTTATTGGCGCCCCCCGCTTTACTAATTCTAGGGCGTACTCAACCTGATATAATCTTCCTTCAGGTGAAAATATCGTTATTGCTCTATCATAAGCTCGGGGCATAAACAAATTACTCGGTCTCCTTTACTCTCCGGGAAGTCTCTCTTTCTATCCATTTAAATTGATGCATCTTAAAAAGGGTTTTTGCTAAATTCATAAGAATTATAAATTATTTTCTTTGAAACTCGAATTTATTTAATATTAAGAATTAATTATAAAATGATACTTTAATGAAATAGTAAATTATTAGATATTAATCTTATTCTAATTTTTGAAAATTACTTATTTGAAAAATAAAAAAATTTAATTTTAGCTTTTATTAACTAAATAATAACCATGCAAAAATAAATGTTAAAATAATGTTTAACAATTGACTAATTATATATAAATTTAAAGTTTTACCACCAGTAATTTGTCTGCTAATACTTCTGAAATCAGATTCTAATCCGATTCCTAAAAAAGCAATTGAAAATAAAATTGTACGCATTCCTCCATTAATTTTTAAAAGATTATTTAAATTACTCTCACCAATAATAGGTAAAATTACAAAAGAAGATATTAAAGATAAAACTACAAAAGCAATAATAAATTTAGGGAATCTATACCAAATTTCAAGTAAATTTGGTTTATTTGATGAACTTTGATCAATTTTAGTAGTCCAAATAATAGCAATTACAAAAGTAATTACACCAATCATAACATTTTGAATTAATTTTATGACTGTAGCTACTTCCATTGCTTGTTTACTTAATAATTCACCAGCAGCAACTACTGCACCTGTTGAATCAACAGTCCCACCAATCCATGCTCCACCAACAATATAATTAATATTTAAGGCCTTAATAATCGCTGGTAATCCTACAAGCATTATTTCTGTAAATATTAAAGATATAGATATAGTTAATGTTAAAGATTCTTTTTTAGCTTTTGTTGCTGCTGCAACAGCTATAGCTGCAGAAACACCACATACAGATGTTGCTGATGCAATTAAAACTGCTAATGTTTTATCAATTTTTAGAATTGAAGTCCCATATTTGTATGAAATGTATAAAACAATTGGTGTTACGCCCCATGCAAGCAATAAACCCTGTATACCTAAAGCTAAAATCCGTGAAAATAAAATCTCTGAACCTAATAAAACAAGGCCTGTTTTAATGTACAACTCAGTTTTTACTGCAGGAGTGAGAAAACGTGGAATCCCGAAAGTGTTACCAATTAATAAACCAATTGTCAAAGCCCAAACAACATATTCTAACCCATATGAATTCATTATGTTTTGTTGTGATAATATTTGAGATAGAAAGCCTAATGCTGATAATGTCAAAAAAGCAGGAATAAAAGAAAAAGGATTTTGACCAATTATTTTTAAACTTAAAGAATAGAAAATAATGAATATTATTATTATAATTAAATATGTTTTAACTATTTCAATTGAAAGAGATTCTAAAGGATTTAAAAACCAAATTTTTGGCTTTGGTACTATTTTAATATAATCTAAAAAACTTGTTATAAAAAATGTAAAACCAAGCCAACAAGCCCACCAATCCTCTGAACTGATAAGCGCTTTTAAATTAGCTTTTATTTCCATAAAATAAATTAATTAATAGATATTCAAAAAGTAATTGATTTTTATAGAATAAAATATTACATATTTTATCAAATATTTGTTTTTGGTATTAATTTAATTTATACTTAATTAGATGGCGCCCTGGCCGGGATTCGAACCCGGGATCTTTCGGGTGACAGCCGAACATACTAGGCCGGACTATACTACCAGGGCATGACAGAAAATTGAAGAGTCTTTTAATAATAAACTTTACGCTAAATTACTTATATTCTTTAGCGATTAACATAGTGGCTGTTAACATAATATCTGGGATACTCCTTAGTTTTTCTACTATTAGTTTATCTAGGTGATTCATGTCTTTTGCATTAACTTTTAATATTAAATCATATTCACCATAGATTACTGATGCTTCTTCTACCTCATTTAATTTAAGAATCGTCTCTGAAACTTTATCTTCTGAGCCGGTCTTAACATTCATCATTATATATGCTTTTACAGACATCTGTATCACTTCCAACCCTGTATTTAGTATTTAAAATACTTTTTTAGTCTTTATTAGTTATGACAACATCAGTCATAATACGACCAAGATCAGTAAGACTCACTGGTACTCCTTTATTATCTCGATCACCTGCATAAATTAATCCAGATTCTCTTAAACCTTTCAAATTCCATCTGATTGTTGATTTAGGAATATCTAAATATTCAGATAAGCTATCTATCAATGTGGTATATACTTCTTCGCCTTCTTTTTGCGATATTAATTTTAAAATTATCTTCTGTTTTTTAGTTAATTGTTTATTTGAAGTTGTTATCAATATTTTTTCTAAAACAGAAAAGTCTTTATAACGAAGTAAAATGGTTGATTCTAATTCTTCAATATTTTCAATTAACCTATTATAGCTAATTTTTTCTGGTTGATTTTTTCCGAATTTTTTTATCTCTACTTTAAAATCATGTAACTCTTGTAGAAAATTTATAAATTCGGGTGTCGAATAGAATCCTTTGCTTCTATTTGAGGAAACGTTCACCGGACATCTATTATCCCAAGAGCATTAACGGTTATTAGATATTTAAAAACTTTTTTAAATTTAATGATAATACCTAATTTTATATAATAAAATTTTAAATTATTTCCCTAATTTACCATTCTTTTATATGATTTTTTATATAATTTACTAATCCGCCTTCGTTAAGTAATTGTAGCATAAATTCTGGTAAAGGTTTTATTGATAGTTTTTCTCCATGCACTAATATTTTTCCTTTGGCTAAATTGACTTCTATGTTATCACCTGTTTTAACTTTGTGACTAATGTTTTGACATTCTATTGCAGCTATCCCTATGTTGAACGCATTTCTGTAAAAAATTCGAGCAAAACTTTCAGCAACAATAATATTAATTCCAGAATACTTTAATGCGATAGGAGCATGCTCTCTACTGCTTCCTAATCCAAAATTTTTTCCACCAATTATAATATCTCCTTTTTTTACATTTGATGAAAAGGTTGGATCTAAACCTTCCATTGCGTGTTCAGCTAATTTTTTGGGATCAGTTAATTCGAGATATCTTCCTGGTAGAATAAAATCAGTGTTTACATTATCCCCAAAATTCCATGCTTTACTATTTTGCATTTTAAATCACCCTTGGATCTGTAATAACGCCTGTCAATGCAGATGCAGCAGCTGTAGCTGGAGAGCAAAGATAAACTTGAGCTTCGGGGCTTCCTTGTCGTCCTTTAAAATTACGATTAGAAGTCGATAATCCTACTTCTCCTGGTGCCAAAATCCCATTATTTCCACCAAAACAAGCACCACAACTCGGATTACATATAACTGCTCCAGCATCGATTAAAATTTTGATTAATCCTTTTTCAAGTGCTTTTTTATATACTCCCATACTCGCTGGAGTTACATGTAATCTTACTTTGTCTGAAATAATTTTATTTTTTAAAATTTCTGCTGTTACTTCTAAATCGTCTAATCTTCCATTAGTACATGAGCCAATAAATATTTGATTAATATTGATTGATTTTAATTCAGTAATGTCTCTAACATTATCAACAGAATGGGGGCAAGAAACTTGAGGAACAATTTTATCAGAATTTATTTTTAATATTTTTGAATACATTGCATCAGAATCACTTTTAAAAATATTTGGTTTTTGAATTATTCTATTCCTTAAGTATTCTAAAGTAATTTCATCAGTTTCAACAATACCTGTTTTACCACCCATCTCTATAGCCATATTGCATAGAGTCATACGACCTGAAATTGACATGTTTTTTATTGATTCCCCTGTGAACTCAATTGAAGAATAAGTTGCTCCATCAGCACCTATTTCTTTAGCAATTTTTAGAATCAAATCTTTTGGGTAAACTCTATCTTGTAAATTTCCAACTGCTTCAATTTTAATTGTTTCAGGTACCTTAAACCATAGTTTCCCTGTAGCAAGAACTGCTCCCATATCAGTTGATCCTATACCTGTAGCAAAAGCACCGAATGCCCCATGTGTACAAGTATGACTATCTGCTCCAACGAGAAGCATTCCAGGATAAACATGACCTTTTTCAGGTAAAACTTGATGACATACTCCAGCGTTAATATCATAAAAATACTTCATTTTTTCATTATAAGCAATTTCTCTACATTGTTTATGTAGAGTAGCATTTTGTATATTTGTACTTGGTGCAATATGATCTAATAAAAATATGACTTTAGAAGGATCCCAAACTTTTGATACACCCATTTCCTTCATTGCATTATAAGCTAGTACAGCTGTTAAATCTGGAGCCATAGCTAAGTCGATTTTAGCTTTTACTATTTCACCAGGTTCAACATGTTTTAATCCTGCATGTTCTGCAAGAATTTTTTCTGATATTGTATATCCCAAAAACTATACTCCTTTTTTATCCATTAGTTGATTCATGCCTTTTAAAATGGCTTCAACACTTGCCATTACGGTATCTCCATTCACACTACTAGCTGTTATGTATCTACCATTGCTTCTAAGTGCTACTGTAACATCAGCTACAGCATCTGTTCCACCCGTAATTGCTTTCATCATAAATTTTTCAAGTTTAATATCCGCAAAAGCATCAACAACAGCTTTAATTGCATTTATACTACTATCAATAGGTCCGTTTCCTACACCTGAACCACTATATAATTTACCATCAATTTCTAATTCAACTGAAGCAGTTGGTTTAACCGTATTCCCCGTTACAACAACTAATTGTTTCAACTTTACTCTATCAGTACTTGTGATATTCATTATATTTTTAGCAATAGCATAAAGATCAGTATCTGTTACACTTTTTCCAGAATCGCCTAAACTTTTTACTTCGATAGCGATTTTTTTAAGTTGTTCTTTATTAGGATTTAATCCCATATCTGAGATCATACTTTCAATACCATGACGCCCAGCATGTTTACCAGCAACAATACGTCTTTTTCTACCAACAAATTCTGGTGATAATATTTCATAATTACCAGAATGTGATAGAATTCCGTGAACATGAATTCCTGATTCATGAGCGAATGCATTATCACCAACAATAGGGGTTGTCGGTGGAAGGTAAATTCCACTAAGTCTTTGAATCAAATCGGAAATTTCAGATATTTTACTATAATTTATACCAGTTTCAATTTCATATTGAGCAGCTAAACACACAGCTACCTGCTCTAAAGAGGCGTTTCCTGCACGTTCTCCTAATCCATTCACACATACATGGCATTGTTCGGCACCTGCTTCTATTGCTGAAAGTGTATTTGCTACTGCTTGTCCAAGATCGTTATGAGCATGTGCACTCAAGGGTACCTTCGTATGTTTTTTTAGTTCACTAAAAAACTCAAATGTCATTCTTGGAGTCATAACGCCAACAGTGTCAGGGATATTCAAAACTTCTGCTCCAACATCTTCAGCTATATTACATACTTCAATAAGAAAATCCATATCAGTTCTAGTGGCATCTTGTGGACTAAATTCCACTCTTAAACCATGAGATTTAGCATATTCTATCCCTTTGATTGTTTGATTAATTACTTCTTCTCTATTTATTTTCATCATTGTTTGAATATGTAAATCGCTTGTGCTTATGAATAAATGAATATAAGGTACATCACACCAAAGAACTTTATCAATATCTTCTTTTAATGGACGTGCAAGACTACATATAGTACTTTTTAAACCCTCTCTAGCTATTTTTTTAATTGATTCTGCTTCTCCATCGCTAGATATTGCGAATCCAGCTTCAATTTTTGAGACTCCCAATTCATCTAATTTTTTTGCTATCTCAATTTTTTCATCTATTGTATAAGTTAATCCAGGTGTTTGTTCACCATCTCTTAATGATGTATCAAAAAAAATTACTTTTTTTGGAGGATTAATTTTAGTACTAGTCTTAAATTGACTTAGATAAAAATCGTTTTTTGTCAAAGGTACCACCAGATATTTTATTTAAAAACACAGATTTTATTTATAAACGATTTGAGCAAACAAAATTACACATCGCTGATTTATCTAATTAAAATTTTATGTATGTAAGACATTATCCGCAATCTAGTAATGCAATATCATTTAATATCAACAGAAAGATGTAATTTATCTTGTAAATATTGTGGAGGCACACGCCTTTTAGAAAAATAATTCAGATATTTATGTTGACGTTTTACATTTACTAAATTAAGAAAATCCAACTTTTGATCATGTTCATTGGCAGATTGATGTTTTCTGGTCTGAACTTAAAAAAAGAAGAAATATTTACTTGTGGTTAAACGAATATAATAAAGGTATTACTAAATTAGTATGTTATTTTGGTGACGAACTTAAAAGGGGTAAAGTTCATGGGATTGTACCTTTCATACCAATTTTAAAGACTTTATTAACTGGTGTACCAACCCCCCACATTCGATGTGGTTCTGGTAGAGACTCTTTCGCAATTATGAGTGATGGACGTATTGATGTATGCCCAATAGCCCCAGAACTTTCATTTTCTAAAGTTGGAAATATTATTACTTCTAATCCTCACGATTTGAAATATATACTCTCCGTCGGAGAACCATGCAGTATCTGTGATATTAAATGGATTTGTGGTGGTAGGTGTTTGTTTGTTAATAAAACTATGTTTTGGGGAAGACCACTATTTGATAGAGTTTGTAAATCTACACGACATATGATTTATGAATTAAATTATTTAATAAACGAAATAAAAAAATTGTTAGAAGATGGTATAATACATATTTACGATTTTAATTATCCGAAAATAAATAATGGGTGCAAAATAATTCCTTAAACTTTAACTGTTTTTAATGTTTTTATTAGCGAAGCAATATTTTGACCTTGTTTTATACAGGTATCACGAGTTTTCTCATCTTCTGGTGAACCTACAGATACAGCGCCATAATGGTTCCAGCTAGAAGACCCTTGGATAATCATTCCATGAATTAATAAAGCTTCTAAAATTGCAATTAAAGCAGTTTCTGCACCAGTATGTGTACCTCCTGAACTTACAAAAGCACCTCCAATTTTTCCTTCAAGGTTTCCATGGTATTTCGCTGAATCATCTAAAAATTTTTTTATTTTATTTGAGGGTAGACCATAATATACCGGAGATCCTAAAATTAAGCCATCAACATGTAATAATTCATCTACGTTAGCATCATCTACTTTTCTAATTATTGCTTCAACTCCTTCTTTCATTACTCCATGAGATATAAGATGAGCCATTTTTTCAGTATTACCTGAACTTGAATCATACACAATTAAAATTTTCATCACATATCCACCTTCATTTATTTTTGTTGTTCTCCTGAGTATACTCCAACAATTTCCCCAAAATAAAGCATGTGCAGATCTTTAGTTTTATACATGTTTTGTTCTAAATTAGCATCAAGTCTACCTTCAGGCATGTCGACTTTGAAAATAGTAGAACATTCAAAAAAGATTGGACATTCTTCAATGTAAGTTGCATTAATTTTAAAGCTTTTTTTTGCAGACAATTTTAATTCTGAAAATTTATCATAATTTTTACCACTTTTAGATCCACAGAACTCCAATACATTTGACATATCTTCCGAAGGTATACAAACTGTGAATGAACCTGTTTCTTCAAGAAGTTTAAATGTATGTCTACTATGGCGAACAGCTACAATTATAACTGGACGGCCCCACATAATACCTAGGAAACCCCATCCAATAGTCATAATGTTTGAAGGATGGTGATTACTATTTGATACTAATAATAAACCACCGTGACGAATCTTTTCATTAAACTCAACAATATTATCAAATGGATCAACTTCAATAAACTTCTTTTCAACCATATTAATAAAATAGTTTTAGTAGAATAAAAAATAGTTATTATCTTATATAATTTTTATAAATATTTTATACGATACTTAATTAATAAAATAAGAAATAGTATAAAGCAACCGTTTTAAAAGTTAATTTCATTGATTAATTTATTTCCATTCAAATATCTTAAAAATTTTTTAAATACTAGTAGTTTAATATTTAACTTTATAATTATACATATTTTTAGTTAAAAGTTATTGGGTTATTAGTAAAAATAATTTTACTTAATTTTATTCCACTGAGAGCTTTTAATTCTCTTTATCATAGAATACTTTAGGGTGAACTATTTGGCTGAATCAAAGGAATTTACTAGTCTCGAAGAGGAAGTATTCAAAGCCCTAGATCATCAAATGAGACGAGATATCTTGAGGTACATAGGTGAGGGAAAGAAGCCTACCTTTACTGATATAATGAATATAACAAGATCACCAGACACCCCAACACTCTCATATCATTTAAGAAGTCTTGCTCCCTTCCTTGTTCAAAAAGAGGGGAAATACGACTTGAATCAAATTGGAAGAGCTGCTTATTCTCTTCTACGCAGAACAACCACATATTATAAAGTAGCACTTTTACATAAGAAAAAAAATGCTGTTATTATTGGTCACATTGTTTTGTGGGGTAGTGCGATTGCAGCTGGTTTAGTTTTAGAAGTTGATACCTTTATGACAACAATAGCTTTGCCTTCATTAGCTGCAGTAAGCTTAATGATAATTTATGAACTATTTGAGTAATAAATATATGAAATTATAATTTGGAAAGTTAAAATGTATTTGAACTATTGATTTATATGATGGATCTAGATTTTTATATAATATAATTTATATCAATTTTTTCAAAGTCTTTTATTAACTCGAGATTTAATTCAGGTGCAATTACATCAAAATCTTCTTCAGATAAATCTACCCAAGGACCAGTCAAAGCAGCTTCAGCAATTGCACTATTTTTACCAAAATTTTCAATACAAATCTTGTAAGTTAATTTTCTAACTTGTTGTTCATCTTCAAATCCGAGACTATGTAGATATTCGTGTAGTAAAATAGCAAAAACATGTTTTTGGTATTCGAAGCCTTTTTTATTATTTAATAATCTTCTATTTAATACAAGTTCATTTGTACCCATTGGATGAAATGCTCCAACATTTAAAGGTAAATTACCTAAATAGAGCATTAAACCGACCCTATGAAGATTTAAACTTTTTTTTACTGTTTTTTTTACTATAGAAAAAATATCACCATAGGTTTTAGTTTTTTCTAGTTCTTGAGCTAGATCGATTCGATTTTTCCTCCTTAGACTGATTCAACAGATTTTACACTAGGAATTTTCTTTTTAAGATAATTCTCTACTCCCCATTTAATTGTCATTTGAGACATCGGACAACCAGCACATTGACCTTTAAGTTTAACTTTTACGACGCCATCAACGACATCTACTAATTCCACATCGCCGCCATCCATTTGTAAATGAGGTCTTACCTCGTCCAAAACTTTTTTTATTTCTGCAGTACTCAAAAGTACACCTCCAAATGGTTGAGCGGACACTATATTTAAACATTGAGAAAAATAATTGGGAGTAAACTAAAAATATTGATAAAAATTAATTATTACACTGTCTAAAGAATTATTTTAGTAATTTATACTTAAAATTTATAATATTTTTTAAAGATGCATAATAATTTTATGTAGCTATACTTGTTTAAATATTTAATAGAATTAAAAACTTGTCTTTACAAATACTTTTAATAAAAACAAAAATTTTAAATATTAAAACAAAACTATAAATTTGAATTAAATATGAATGAAAAGCTTCGAGAGTGGATTAAGTATCAGTCAATTTTTATCTTGATTTATTTCTGTATTTGTGGAACATTTTCAACAGAAACAAAAGGGTTTAACCCATATATAGATGAAACTTATTATGAAGATTTATGGACATTATTAATTCAAGTACATTGTCCATATTATGGTATTACTGATGGTTCTGTATCAAAAAGTTGGTCTACAATTTTTACTGTTGGTGAAATAGGATGTATTTCAACAATTACTCATACATATGGAATTATACCAAGTCAAGGACGTTGTAAGGGATGGTTTCAAGTTTGTCGATGGGTTTATGAAAAATGGAGGGATTATGGAGACCCAAATTGGGAAGAAGAACGCTGGTATATTTTTTCTGAGGGTGAGGGATATACTTTGAAAAATATTTATGGTGATTCACAATATACTTGTGTTGATGATATAACATCATTTACATATGCTGGTTATGATTCACTTGAAATTAATACTCGTTATGTTTCAATGTATAAATGGATCTGGGCAGATCCTTATGATTCAGGTTATATTAATTGTGATGTAGATAATAATAATTATTTTGGGCTAAATATATTAGGTAAAGTTAACATATTGGGTCTTGAATCAGACTTAACATTTATATTAAAAAATTTTTATAACTCTTCGCTATTGCTTTTTATTTTATATTACTTTTCTTTCTTTTTTTTTAAAATATAAAAATGTAATACATAAAAGTTAAAAACAAGTAGAATACCCCACTTATAGTCTAGGTGTACGAGATGATGGGTGACCGTCAAACAGATTAAAGTTTTTGCGCCCGCTTCTATTGCTAACCTTGGACCAGGTTTTGATGTGTTTGGTTTAGCTTTAAATGAATTAGGCGATATTCTAAATATTGAAAAATCTTCTAAAAAAGAAGTTAAAATATCGTTATCTGGTTTATCAAATAATATACCAATTGATCCCACAAAAAATAGTGCAGGTGTTGTTTTACTAAATATGATTAAACGTGAAAAACTAGATTACGGTTTTAAAGTTGAAATTAAAAAAGGCATACCTCCCGGTAAAGGCTTAGGTTCATCTGGTGCTTCTGCTGCAGCAGCTGCTTTTGCTTGTAAAGAATTATTAGATTTACAAATTGACAATAAAGATCTCGTAGAAATTGCAGCTCAAGGTGAAGCAGCAGTTGCTGGTAGTGCACATGCAGATAATGTATCGCCTTCATTGTTTGGTGGATTCGTAATTGTATGTGAAAATTATGATTTCATACGGTTTGATGCACCCGAAGTGGGTCTAGTTATTGTTATGCCTGATTTATTTTATGAAAATAAAACAAAATTAGCGAGGTCTCTTCTTCCTGAAAAAGTTGATCTCAAAGATGCTGTAAAAAATATTGGATATGCTTCAAAAATGGTTGCTTCAATAAGTTTAGGAGACCCTGTTCTTTTTGGTAGAAGTATTTGTGATAATCTCATTGAACCTCATAGAGCAAAAATGATTCCTCATTTTAAGGAAGTTAAGAAAGCAGCATTAGATGCAGGAGCTTATGGATGTTCAATAGCTGGAGGTGGACCAAGTCTTTTTGCTGTAGGTAATGATCTTTTGAGTATTGGTAAAGCAATGCAGGAATCTTTCGGAGAAATTTCTTCTGAGATTTATATATCAAAACCTAATAACCGAGGTGCACATAAGTTATGATTTCTAATTTTACATGTATAAGATGTGGTAAAAAATACGAAATAGGATCTATTTTCAATTGCGAGTGTGGTGGGCTTCTCCAAGTTATCCATGATAATATTAATTTTAATAAAGAATTTTTTGATTCAGGAAAATTTTCCAGTAATTATCCATATCAGAGTGGAGTTTGGAGATTCAAAGAGCTTATTTATCCAAGTCTTATGGTTGATAACATAATCACTAAATCTGAGGGAAATACAAATATCTATAATCATAAAAAAATTAATGATTATACTGATTTAATAAAAATTTCTTTGAAACACGAAGGAGAAAATCCGACAGGAAGCTTTAAAGATCGTGGGATGACTGTGGCAATATCTGAAGCGGTTAGACTTAATGCTAAAGCTGTTGCATGTGCATCAACAGGTAATACTTCTGCGTCCATGGCTGCTTATGCAGCTCAAGCGGGTTTACGTGCATTTGTGTTTATACCAGAAGGTGAAATTGCCTATGGTAAATTATCGCAGGCTTTAGCTTATGGTGCTAAAGTAATTCAAATTAAAGGTAACTTTGATGATGCAATGAAATTGGTGCAAGAGGCATCTAGCAAATTTGGGTTATATTTAGTGAATTCAATAAATCCATGGAGAATAGAGGGTCAAAAAACAATTATATTTGAATTATTACAACAACGCAATTGGAAAGTTCCTGATTGGATTATTGTACCTGCAGGTAACTTGGGAAATACATCCGCATTTGGTAAGGCTCTTTTAGAATTAAAAAAACTGAATTTTATTTCTAAATTACCTCATTTAGCATCGATTCAAGCAGAAAATTCTTCTCCTTTCTACAATTTATATAAAAATAAAGAATTTAAACCAATTATTAATCCCAAAACAATTGCATCTGCAATAAAAATTGGTTCACCAGTAAGTTGGGAAAAAGCAATTAATGTGATTAAAGAGACCAACGGAGTTGTCGAAAAAGTATCTGACGATCATATAATGGATGCTAAAGCAGAAGTGGATCAATGTGGAATTGGATGCGAACCAGCATCTGCTGCAAGTGTTGCTGGTGCACAAATTTTGAGACAAAAAGGAATTATAGATAAAAAAGATGATATTGTCTGTATTCTAACTGGTAATATTCTGAAAGATCCAGATAACACAATTAATTATCACATGGGATTACTAAAGAATATTAAACCTAGATTACAAAATATTCCAATTATAATTGATCCAAAAGCTATTGACATACAACACGAACTCAAAAAAATAATAACTTTAAAAGGATGATAAAAATGGAAGTTGAAATAATTAAAATTGGTGGATCCATACTTAAAAACTATAATGATTTTAAAATAATAAGTGAAATAATACTTAACAAAAAAAATGAAGAAAAAATACCAATTTGTGTAGTTTCTGCCATGAAAGGAGTTACAGATAGAATAATCCATATTCTAAGCAATGCAAGAAATGAAACAGAACTCTCTCTTCATCAACATATAGAAAATCTTTACAATGAACATCTTTCTGCTCTACCTAATAATGTAGATTTAGAAGATTTTAAAAATGAATTCAAAAAATTAGAGACCGTTTTAAACTATATTAGAAGTAGTGGAGAGTTAAGCGACTCAGTATATGCTTATACAGTAAGTAGAGGCGAGAACTTTTCAACAAAAATATTATCCTACCATTTACAATCTATAGGTATATCTTGTCATAGCTTTTATGGTGAAGATGTTTTAATTACCGATGATAATAACCGTGAAGCTGTTGTCAATTTAGAAAAAACTAAAATTAAAATTGAAGAAAATTTAATGCCTTATATTGAAGACGGTTTAATACCAATTATTGCAGGCTTTGCTGGTAGAAGTGAATCAGGATCAATAACAGTTCTTGGTCGAGGTGGTACTGATGATACTGCAGCTTGTATCGCATATTGTCTAGGTGTAAAAAAACTCATTAAATATGTTGATGAAGGGGGAATTATGACCCTTGATCCAAAATTCGTATCCGAATTGAAACAAAATGAAGAAATTATATCTAAAGTTGGTCATATACCAGAATCCAAAATTATACCTTATTTAAATTATATTGAAGCTTCAGAATTATTACGTGAAGAAAGAACTAAGGTAGTTCATTTCAAAGTATTAAAACCTTTAATGGACGGGAAAATTGATCTTCAATTAAAAAGCATCAATTCATTAGAGGAGGATGGCACAATAATTGGATATGAAAATGGTAAGAAAAACATCGTAGGAATGCCAAAAGCGATTAGCTTTCAGAGGAATCTTTATGGTGTTAGGTTTTTACCTAGTCAATCCGTTTTACCTACTGAAGTTTATGCACAAGTTTTCCAATCATTATTAAAAGCAAATGTTGATGTTCGGTATTTGTCGATTTCAGGTTATCAGATCTCATTATTATTACCTAAACAAGAAGTTGATAGCGCACTAAATGCACTATCTTCTCTTGAATCGAAAATTGAGGTAAATCTTATCGAGGGATCAAAAGGAACATTCAGTATTATAGGCTCTGAAATGCGTGGTGTAAAAGGATTCTTAAGTAAAGTTACTGGTTTAATAGCGAAATATGGTATTAACATTGAGCAAGCAACTCAACCATATAGTGAAAATATTATACGTTTTAGCGTAAAAGATGAGGATATTCCTCTTGCTGTAGCTGCAATTTATGCAGAATTATTTAGGGAGTGAAAAAATTATGAAAAAATTAGATGTTATAGTGTTAGGCGCAACAGGCGCTGCGGGACAAAATGTAGTGGAATCGTTACAGAACCATCCTTGGTTCAATTTAGTAGCACTTGGGGCTTCAAGCAGAAGTGCTGGTAAAACATATCAAGAAGCAATTGCTGGGGCAGTCTTTTTTGATAAAACACCTGCTGAAGATGTTTTAAAAATGAAAGTATTAGATATTAATAAAATTGATCCAGAAGACTATGGAGTTGCTTTCAGTGCACTGCCCTCTGATGTAGCTAAAATTATTGAAGGAAAATATGCTAAAAAAATTCCTGTTTTTAGCACAGCTTCAGCTTATAGATATGAAAAAGATGTCCCAATATTGATTCCAGATGTTAATCCAAGCCATGCAAAAATTGTTAAAAAACAACAAGAAAATAGAGGTTGGGAAGGTTTTATTTGTCCTGGACCCAACTGTACAACCGTTGGTTTAGTTACTAGTCTTAAGCCCATCATTGATAATTTTGGCATAAGAAGTTTACATATGGTTTCAAGCCAGAGTTTAAGTGGTGCCGGAGAAAAAGGCCTTAGATCTGATAGTGAATATAGAAAAAGTGTTGAAATGAACGTTTTACCCTATATTGAAGGAGAAGAAGAAAAAGTAGTAGAAGAAACTCAAAAAATCCTTGGAAAATATCAAAAAAACAACATTAATCCACTAAATATTAAAATCGGAGTAACTTGTACCAGAGTATATGTTAATAGAGTTCACCTTGAATCAGTTTTCTTGGAAACGAAGAAAGAAAATGATATTTCAGAAGTAAAAAAAATTATGAATAATTATATTTCAGAACCGCAAAAACTTCAGTTACCAAGTGCTCCTGAGAAGCCTATAATCTTATTTGAGGATAATCTACTCCCGCAACCTAAACTCCATTACAAATATGGTGGTCAAGTTACTTTAGTTGGTAGACTAAGAAAAGATCCTGTCTTTAAAAATGGTTTAAGTTATGTTGTCACAAGCGATAACTTAGATAAGGGGGCAGGAGGAGGAATAGTCTTGTCAGCTGAATTCTTGAAAAAGAAACGATATTTCTAAAAAAACGTGATTATTCGATTATGAGCAAAATAAAACATAAAATTGCATTAATGGGTTCAGGAAATATAGGAAAAGAACTACTAAGAGAGATACAAAACTCTGAAAAATATAAATTTATAGCAATAGGCGATTCAACTGGTTATATTATTCAAAAAAACGGCTTTAATAAAAAAGAAATTAATAAAATAATTGAATTTAAAAATTCTGGTAAACGGTTTATAACTTATTCTGATGATTTATATTCAGATATAGAAATATCAAAAATTTTAAAAGAATATTCAATTGATACTTTAATAGATGTAACTGCCTCACAGACTTATCCTCATTTATTTAAAGCATTGAATTATTCAAATGTCATAACTTCTAATAAATTACCTTTTTCTGATACTACCTATGAAAAATATGCTGCTATCATAAGAAAATCAATCAAAACAGGTAAAGTATTAGATTATGGAACAACAGTGGGTGCAGGACTTAGAATATTAAAGATAATAAATTTCATTGGAATTGATGGAATACAAAAATTTAGTGGTTGTTTAAGTGGTACAATGAATTATATTAGCCAAAGATTAAATGAGAGTACAAAGTTTAGCCAAGCAATTTTAGAAGCAATGAATCCCCCGAGATATTATTGTGAACCTGATCCAAGAATTGATTTGTCTGGAGAAGATTTTAAAAGAAAAATTGTTATTATATCTAGGTTATTGGGAAAAAAAATTTCAAAGGAAAATATTTTTACTGACCCTCTTTTAAAGGAATCTGATTATAAAATAACTAAAGACGAGTTTATCAAAAAAATTTATGATTTTGATGAAGAAATCGATTTAAAAATTATGAAAGTTAAAAACGATAAACAAGCTTTATGGTTTTTAGGTAGTGCAGATTTAATATCTGATGAATATAGTCTAGGATTTAAAAAAATTGATATTAAAAACCCAATAACAAGAAGTAGAGAATCAGATAATACTTTGACTTTCCAACCAAACAAATGGATTAGACCCGTAACCATAATAGGTCCAGGTGCTGGAGCTATCGAAACAGTATCAGGGTTATTATCTTGTTTAAATGAAACGGTTCTCCAAAAAAGATAAATTTTTTTGAATCAAATCATTGAAACCTATTATTCTCATGTTTTTAATAGGTATAACTCCATACAATTTAAAAGGTTGAATAGGGTTCCTAAATAGCGTTCAGGAAGGTTTGTAAATGAGAGACCCGAAAATCACAAAGATATTCGAGGTAGCTAAAGCAGAGAAGAGGGACTTCCTCTTTGAACATGAAGCTAAACAATTATGTAATTTATATGGTATGCCAATCACAGCAATTGAAATAGCTAAAACTGAAGAAGAAGCAGCTATTGCATCAAAAAAGATTGGTTATCCAATCGTCTTAAAAATTATTTCTCCTCAAGTATTGCATAAAAGTGATGCTGGTGGAGTTTTAATAAGTTTAAACGATGAAAAAGCTGTAAGAACTGGTTTTAATACAATAATTTCCAACATTAAAAAGAATGTTCCTACTGCAACAATCGAGGGAATACTTGTCCAGGAAATGGCTCCTAAAAGCACAGAAGTAATAATTGGTTCAACAAATGATCCTACTTTTGGCCCAACTTTGATGTTTGGTCTTGGAGGTATATTCGTTGAAATTCTCAAAGATGTTAGTTTCCGTCTTGTACCAATAACAAAAACTGATGCTGAAGAAATGATTGAGGAAATTAAAGCAAAAAAAATTCTTGAAGGTGCAAGAGGTAATCCTAAAGCAGACAAAGAAACTATAATTAACATTTTATTAGCTACTAGCAAAATGCTTATTGAATGTCCAGAAATTAAGGAACTTGATATGAATCCTGTACTTGTATACGAAAAAGGCGCACGAATCGTCGATGCTAGAGTAATACTCTAACTCTTTTTAAAAACATAAAAAATTAAATGTTAACTGTTCTTAGAACGATGATTGAATTAGTTTTTACTACGCCTTTAATTTTTCTAATTTCTTCTATGCATTGATTAATTCCCTCTATACTTGTATGAGAAACAACAGTTACGATGTCATATTCTCCTGTTACTTCGTAAATTCTTTCAACGCCTGATAGTTTTTGCACTTCTTTAGATACAGTATATGTTGGTGTACTAGGATCGACTGATATCATAGTTAGTGAGCGTACTTTAGTTGTTGTAGCTATTTCTATAGTAAATTTTTTTATTATACCGTTATTTATTAAAGATTGAACACGGTTTCTTATTGCACCTTCTGATAAACCTACCTGTTCACCTATTTCAACATAAGTCATTCTACCATTTTCTTTTAATAATTTTAGAATTTTTTCATCAACAGCGTCCATATTAAAAATTACTATTTTTTAAGTATTAAAGCATTCAGAATAAAACTTTAAACGTTATTATGAACTTTATATAATTATATATTTTTAGTTATGCATAGTCTCTTTATTGCTTCTTTTATTACTAATATTGATGAAAGATATTCGGAAATTTCAATTTGTTCCTTATTTGTATGGTCATAATGACTGTTACCTGGACCATACGTAATACATGGTATACCTGTTGCACTACCAAAAAAATTCATATCTCCCGTACCTGTTTTATATGTTAATTTTACTTGTTTTTTTCTATTATTCCATATACTATGTGTAAATGCTTTAACAATTGGTGATTTTATAGGTGCTAAATATGCTTCAGTCTCATCCCTAAATTCTAATTTTATATTTGTGTCGTCATTAAGCTTTTTAAACTCGTTAACGATTTTTTCAACCATTAATTTATATTCAGAACATTTTATGTGAGGAGGTATTCTAGCATCGATTAAAATTGTGCATTTATTTGGGACAATATTATTATTTTGTCCTCCTTCAATTTTAATTAAACAAGCAGTAATTGAATTAAAATAATTATTTTCTATATTTTTTTCTGTTTTTATCTGTTTGATTAACTCCCATAATTCTATTGCTTTTTCTATCGAATTAGAATATAACCAAGGTGATGAAGAATGACCTGTTTCTGTTTCTAAGGTTACTTTCATTGAAATACTGCCTTTATACCCAACTGTTATTGTATCTACAGCAGTTGGTTCACCGAATACTGCATAATCAATTTTTAATTTTTTTTTATTTAGTTCTTTTATTCCTATGCTTTTTCCTTCTTCATCTACTACCCCAGCTACTATTATTTTTGCATTAATTTTTTCTTTGGATAATTCTGATGCTGCTACAATAAATGCAGCTAATGGACTTTTAGCATCAACAGCGCCTCTACCATATAAAATATCATTTTCGATCTTAACAGGTAGTTCAGGACTTACTGTGTCCATATGACCACACAGTAGAATGTTAAGAGATCCTTCTCCTATTTCTCCAATAACATTATTAACTGAATCTATTGTTACTTTAAAACCAAGTTTTGTTAATTGTTCAAAAATATATTCAGAAATGTTTTTTTCTTTTCCTGATGGGCTATAGATTTCAACCATACTAGTAAGTAATTTAACGGGGGAAACGCTCAGATTCTTCCACCTCGAAAGATTCATTCAGAACATTTAGTACTTTGTCTATCTGATTTTGTGTAATAACTAATGATGGAAGAAGTCGTAATATATTTCTACCAGCTTCAAGAGTTAAAACACCTCTTTCTTGACAAAAATTCATTATATTAATAACTTCAAATCTTAGTTCAACACCGATCATTAATCCCATACCTCTTGACTCACGTATAGTTTTATATTTAGTACTCATCTCATGAAGTTTTTCAAAAATATATTTTCCTTTTATCATTGCTTTTTCTGGTAATTTTTCTTCTACAAGAACATCAATTGTTGCTGCTCCTGCAGCACATTGAATTGGTCCACCGCCAAAAGTACTTGAATGATCTCCTATTCCAACCGCTGACATTACTTCTTCTTTAGACATTGTAACTCCTAATGGAAGACCACTAGCAACACCTTTACTGATACACATGATATCTGGTGTAACTCCGCTGTGTTGGCAAGCAAACATTTTTCCGGTTCTACCCATCCCTGTTTGAATCTCATCGAAAATTAGCAGAATGTTTTTTTCGTCACAAATTTCTCGTAATTGTTTCAGAAAATCTTGTGGAGGAACATTGATACCTCCTTCTCCTTGTATTGGTTCAACAATTATTGCTGCTGTTTCTGATGTTATATTTTCATTAATTTTTTGGATATTACCATAGGGGGCATGTTTAAAGCCTGGTAACATTGGACCAAAACCCTCTTTATATTTTTTCTTCCAAGTTGCTGATAATGCACCCATAGATTTACCATGGAACGCATTCATCATAGCGATTATCTCTGTTTTTCCAGTCTTCTTTTTAGCTAATTTAAATGCAAATTCAACTGCTTCGGTTCCACTATTACTTAAAAAACTCCGTGTCAATTCTTTAGGAGCAACTTTATTAAGTTTCTCTAAGAATTTACTTCTTGCTTCATTGAAGTAAGCTCCATGACAACTCATTAATTGCTCTGTTTGAAGTTTAACTGCTTCAACTACTTTAGGATGGCAATGACCAACTATAGCTACTCCATAATTACTTGTACAATCAATGTATTCTTTTCCATTAAGATCCCATAATAATGATCCTTGACCTTTTGAAGCCACTAAACCTCTTTTCCAATACAAATTTGACATTAACTTTGTTTCAGAATCAATAATTTGGTTTCTATTCATTTTTTTATCACCGTTCCAACTTTGTGATTTATCGCTGATATAATTGCACTTTCTCTAAAACCAGAGGTAATTAT
Organism: Candidatus Bathyarchaeota archaeon; assembly: GCA_016930055.1. GTDB lineage: Archaea > Thermoproteota > Bathyarchaeia > TCS64 > TCS64 > UBA8941. Next base: position 29,923 of record JAFGHP010000033.1, read on the forward strand.
TACTTCCTTAACACCTTCATTTACAGCTTCTTGTGCAGCATAAACTTTTGTACTCATTCCTGGTCCAATTTTTTCTAACAAATCTTTAACTTCAAAACTAGATATTTTTTCTAATATTTTACCTTCTATTAATATTCCCTCAACATCTGTTAACAAAATTAATATATCTGATTTAAGAGCTGATGATATTTTTGCTGCCATACGATCACCATCAACATTTAGGGGTTCAGCATTAGAACCCATAGCTACTGCACATATTATTGGGATATAATCATTATTTATTAGTAAACTAAGAAAAGCATCATTAATTTTATCTATTTGACCCGTATATCCTCCGTCAATAAGAATTTTTTTTCCTTGGTCATTCAATATTATTATTTGCTCTTTTCTAATTGCTTTTACTAGTCCTGCATCTAATCCACATAAACCTATAGCATTTATACCGTTTTTTTGAAAGACCGATACAATTTCCTTATTAATTTTTCCTGCCATTACCATAGTATAGATTTCTGCTGTTTCTTTGTCAGTGTATCTGCTTTTAAAGCCTCTTGGAGACATTACAAATTTTGGGGGGTGCCCCATTTTAGTTGAAATATCTGTAACTATATCTCCTCCACCATGTATTAGTACAAACTTATGTTCACTACTTAGATTTTTTATTTCTTCAGCAAGTTCTTTTGGGAATTGATTAACTAATATATCTCCACCTACTTTAATTGTTATTAACATAAAAATCACTCAATGCATACTTATTAAATCGAGACCCACCTTTTCATCCCAGCCATTTGATGCATTCCAACATTGAACTGCTTGTCCAGCTGCTCCTTTAACAATGTTATCTATAGCTGAAAACACTACTAAACGCGGAATATGATCATCTAACTCAAATCCAATATCTACATAATTTGTACCTATGATGACTTTGGGATCAGGAAGTTGATACAAACCTTTTTTGTATTTTACTATGTGAATGAAAGGTTCTGTTCCATATGTATCTCGATATGCTTTCCAAACTTCAGCATTCTCAACTTTTTTATTAAGCCATAATTGAGCAGTAATCAGAATGCCTCTAGCTATATCTAAAGCATGAGGCGTAAAACCAACATGTATTTGTTTATTAGCTAATATAGATAATTCTTGCTCAATTTCTGCAATATGTCTATGACCTACTACTTGATATGGCCTGATACCTCCAAATCTTTCAGTATGGTGGTTAGCTGGGGTTGGTTCACTTCCTCCGCCAGATGATCCGATTTTCGCGTCTAATGATATATGTTCTAAATCAACTATTCCTGTTTTAATAATAGGTGCTATACCAAGAATGCTTGCTCCTGACATACATCCAACACATGCAATTAATGGAGCGTTTCTCATTTCTTTCCTATGAAGCTCGGGTAATCCAAAAACGGATTCTCTAAGTAATTCTGGGCATGGGTGTTCCCAACCATACCATTTAGGATAATCATTTGGATCTTTTAATCTAAAATCAGCACTTAAATCAATAATTTTTAATCCTCTTTCGAGGAGGTCTTTGACAAATCCTTTTGAAACTCCATGAGGAGTAGCTAAAAAAACTACATCGCATTTTTTGACGACTTCTTCATTATTCAATGGACTAAATTTAACTTGTGTTTGTCCTCTAAGATTTGGATGAATCATGTATAAATATTCACTAGCATATCTTTGACTAGTAACTAAACTAAGTTCTGATTGTGGATGACGTAATAATAATCTAATAAGTTCTCCACCAGCATAACCTGATCCGCCAACTATTCCGACTCTCATTTCTTTTCACCTATCCAATAGACTCTTTGCACATGCAAGTAGGGGCTCTGCTACATTTATTCCAGCAATTATCCGAGTTTGTTCCCAAAACTCTGGACAGCTATTGCCCTCATGGAAGACAACTTTATCTGATGTCTTATGAAGTGTTTTACTTACTACTTCTTGTATATATGCATAAGCCTCATTACTCTTATATTTTAAATAAGCTTTCTCTACATTTTTACTATATTTCACAAAATCTGACTTCTTATTTGGATCAGCTTTTACTTTCAGTACTTCTTCAAAAGGCTCTTGTAGTTCAGTAAATTTTTGTTTTAATTCATTTTCATTAACATATGTTTTTGAATCAATATTTGGCATAGCATCTAATGCTATTAACCAAGCTTCAGAATCATTAGCTAATGCTTTTCCACATTTTTCCGCTTGTTTTTTCACGTTTTCTGGAAGATTTACGTGAAATACCATATTACCTAGAAAAGTATTTGTTCGAAATTCTTTAAATCCTCCTCTAACAAGAGCAGTTGGTTCACAAAATGCTTTTTTATTTTTTTCTTTACTAACAATAATTCTCAAATCATAAAACCATTTAGGTATTAATTCTTGAGCTACAACACCTGATGGATTTGTAATATCTGTTTGTAATTGATTTAGTATTTTCATTAAATCTTCGCTATTCTTTGCTAAAGAGACACTTCTTCCATGAGTTCCTGCATCTGGTTTAATTACAATATTTTTGACAAGTTGATTTTCAACAAGTCTAATTATTGTATTAGTATTATCAATATATTCGCCAGAAGCCATTTCTTCTTTAACATTGCAGGGAACATACACTGTTTTTGGAATGTTAATTCCTTTTTCCATGAATTTTAATAAACTTCTAATTTTACTCTGACAAATTGTTTCAACGTTTAATGGATTAACTACTTCTTTATTCAATCCTTCCATTATCGAAGCTGCAAAAATTCTTCGATTTTTACTCTGTCCTCTATTTAAAACTACTTTACAATCTTTAATTACTTGAGAATAATCTTTTCCAGTGCTTTGAAAAGTAAACTTATTTTTATTGAACCCAAATGCAATTTTATAAAATGGAATATATTCTAATTCAATTTCTTTTTCTTCAGCAGTTAATCTAATTCCTAATTCATCACTTTCTGATCTATCGTATAATATTGCTAAATCTACCATGAAATATCCTCAATAAAAAAATAAATATTTACTCGCCCCAATCTTCACCCTTCAATGCCAGTTCTTTCAAAGTTAAAAGACCGTTTTCAAGTTCAGTAACTACATATTCTAAGCCACAATCAGGGCACTCTATTATTTCCCCAATTTCAGCATCTTGGGGTAAATCTATGTTTCCTCCACAATCTGTACAATTTACAGACATTTTTTTTGTTTTCCGCCTTTTTTATTTATCCAGACACACTGGATAGCAGTATCTTGATATCGTAACAAATATAAGGATATCGGAATATTTTTAATTATAAAAATTATCAATCGCAAATTGTATACGATTATCGCATGTTATTGGAACTAAAAATCCAAAGAAGATATAACTGCATCAGTAAAATCTTTTGTAGTATTATTACCACCAAGATCAGGTGTTAAATATTTAGCCTCTTTTAATACAATATTAATTGCATTTTCTATTTTATCTGCATATTTTTTTTCTTGAAAATATTGAAGCATCATCACTGCTGAAAGGATTGCAGCCATTGGATTAGCAATACCCTTTCCTGCAATATCTGGAGCAGATCCATGTACTGGTTCAAATAATGCATATTTTTCTCCAATATTTGCACTTGGTGTTACTCCTAGTCCACCTATTAAACCAGCAGCTTCATCAGAAAGGATATCTCCAAATAAATTTGTAGTTAATATTACATCAAAATATTCTGGTTTAATTATAATATTCAAAGCTGTTGTATCAATATACATTTCATTTGTCTCGATATCAGGATATTCTTTTTGAATGTTTAAACAAGTATCCCTAAAAAGGCCACAACTCTTTCTAAGTATATTTGTTTTGGTTACAATAGTAACTTTTTTTCGTCTAGTATTCGCAATATTAAATGCAACTTTAGCTATTCTTTCAGATGCGGTCTTAGTAATTACTCTAATTGTGTATACGCTATTATTATCACCAAATTCAATTTCGCTGTATAATCCTTCAGTATTTTCTCTAACAATGATTAAATCAATATCATTTCTAATTCCTTTAATTTGATATGATTTAATAGGGCGAATATTTGCATAGAGATCTAAAGATTTTCTTAGAGTTAAAATTGCACTTTTATAATTTTTAATTCCATTTGGTGTAGTGGTAGCCCCAAATAAAATTGCTTGATTTTTTTTGATTTCTTCTAATGTATCTTCTGTTACGGATTGCCCTGTTTTTTTCCATACATCGTAACCAATTTCTGCAAAAGAAAAATCAAAATTTAGATTAGTTTGTTTTAAAACTCTAACGGCTTCTGGTATAACTTCTTTACCAATTCCATCGCCTGGAATTAAAGCAACTTTATACATAACCATCACCACGTAGAAAATCGATTAATCCACCAGAAGATACAATTTTTTGGATAAATGTTGGCAGAGGGTCTCCTTGAATTTCAATGTTTTTTGTTTCATCTAAGATAATTCCATTGATTAGATCAACTTGTATCTTATCACCGTCGTCAACTTTGTGAGTGTTATTACAAATAAAAACATGAAGACCTATGTTTATACAGTTTCTATAAAAAATCCTGGCAAAAGATTCTGCAAAAACTGCTTGTACTCCTGCTGCTTTTAATGATATTGGTGCATGTTCCCTGCTTGAACCACACCCAAAGTTTTTTCCTGCAACGATTATATCACCTTTTTCGATATTTAAAGAAAATTCTGGTCTAAACTCAATAAACGCAATCTGACCTAGTCTTTTTTCATCAATTGTAATATTATATCTACCTGGTGTAATTAAATCTGTATTTATGTTATCACCAAATTTCCAAACTCTCATATAAACTTCCTCGGATCTGTTATTTTACCTACTATTGAAGCAGCAGCCACTGAAGCAGGCGAGCCAAGATAGATTTCAGATTTAGGACTTCCCATCCTTCCTGCAAAATTTCTATTTTGCGTACTTAGACAGACTTCTCCTTCGTCTAAAACTCCATTATGACGACCAATGCATGGACCACAGCTAGGATAAGAGACAATGCCACCAGCAGAGAGTATTGTTTGTAAAATTCCTTGATTAAAAGCCTCTAAATATACCGTAATAGATGCAGGTATAACAATTAATCTAACATTTTTATTGACTTTTTTTCCCTTCAAAATTTTTGCAGTTATTTCTAAATCAGTTAGACGACCATTAGTACATGTGCCAATAAAAGCTTGATTAATTGGTATACCTTCAACTTCTTCAATAGTTTTAACGTTATCTACTGAGTGAGGACAAGAGATTTGAGGGCTCAATTCTGAAACTTCTAATTCAATATTTTTTTCATAGGATGCATTCTGATCACTTTTAAAAATTTTGCCTTCACGTCCAGTAAATTTTAATGTTTTTTCATCTGGTTCAATTATGCCATTTTTTGCACCCATTTCAACAGCCATATTACATAAAGTAAGTCGGTCAGAGACTGTGGCATTTTTTATATATTCTCCTACAAACTCGATAGAAGAATAATCTGCGCCCTCTGAACCAATTTTACTCGCAATTTTTAATATTACATCTTTAGCAAATACGCCTTTTTTGGTTTCTCCTAAAACATTAATTTTGATAGTATTAGGAACTTTAAACCAACATTTCCCAGTCGCTAATATACCAGCAATATCTGTGCTGCCTAAACCTGTAGTAAATGCTCCTAAAGCTCCTTGTGTACAAGTATGTGAATCTGCTCCAACTACTATATCTCCAGGAGAAACATATTTTTCTGCCAAGATTTGGTGACAAACCCCATCTGTGTGATGATGAATTATTTCCTCTCTTTGAATAAAGTCTCTAGATATTTTATGCAGTTTTGCTGCATCAATGTTTGGTGCAGGATAAAAATGATCAAAAAAGGTTACTAATTTATTTTTATTAAATATTTTTTTTCCAATTGATTCAAATCCTTTTATTACTAAAGGACCTGTCGAATCGTGAAACATTACCCAATCCACATCAGCAATGATGTAATCACCAGGATGCACTTCTTTATTATGTGAAGCATATGCAAGAATTTTTTCAGTTATATTCTGATTCAATATATTTATTCCTCAATTGTTTTAACAATTAATTTTTTTAATTCATCTTTCGTATAAGCTGTTTTTTTACCTGAACTAAAGTTTGTTTTAATAATTTGTATTATTCTTTTTGCTTGTTCTTCTGAAATATCGAAACCCAACCTTTTACGTGCTACCCAAATAATTCCTTTACTACCACTTAATTCATTTATCTCAATATTTCGAGAACCCCCAAAAAGGTTTTCAGGATAAAATTCGTATGTAACTGGGTTTTTTAATATCCCGTCTTGATGGATTCCTGAGCTATGAATTAAAACGTTTTTTCCAGTAATTGGTTTATTTGCGGGTCTTTTTATTCTACTTAGTTTTTCAACTAGAGTTGATAAATTTGTTAATTTATTTATATCAAAAAAGTTAATCCCATATAAAATATATAAAGCAGCAATCGCTTCTTCGGTTGCTGTTATTCCCGCTCTTTCACCAATTCCATTAACACAAGTAGAGATTGTAGAAGCTCCTGATTCTAAAGCAATAAGTGAATTAGCTAAGCTAAGACCCATATCATTATGAAAATGAACTTCTAATGGGATTTTAACAGTCTTTTTTAGTTCTTTTATTAAAAATGAAACACCACTTGGACTCATGCAGCCTAATGTATCTATAACTCTAGCTCTTTTAGCACCTGATTGCTCAGCTGTTTTATAAGCTTGTTTGATAAATACAAGATCTTTTTCTCGGCTTGTGTCTTCTGCACTATATAAAACTAATACACCTTTATTCTCAGCATAAGATATTGCGTCCATTAGTTTGTTTAGATATTCTTCTTTTGTTAGTCCTCTGAATTTATTTTCACGGTGAAAACTAGAGATGCTATAAGAAACTATTATTCCTTGTACACCTGTTTCTGTAGCAATATCAATGTCTTCTTTTATCGCTCTGGCAAATGCAATAATATCGGCTTCTAGATCAAGTTTTACTAGACTTTTTATGGTGTTATATTGTTTATCTGAGGCTGCAGGAAATCCAGCTTCAATTCGACGGATACCAATTTCATTTAATTTTTTAGCTATACGAATTTTATCATTTAATGATAAAATTATATTAGGTGTTTGTTCTCCTTCTCTTAAAGTACTGTCATGTATAACATACTCATCTAATTCAATTTTTTGGTAATCAACATAATTATATGGGCTGGGATAAATCCCTGATTTATTTAAATTATTAAGTAAGGAATTATTAAGATAATTATTGTTGTTACCATTCATGACCTTGAATCCCATTTAGTTCTCTCAACAACTATACGTTACCGATTAAATGAAAACGTAGCATTAATAAAGATATCGAAAATATTATATAAATATCTTTTGTTATACGTATATAAATTACGATTATCGGATTTTCTTATTTTTTATTGTTAAAACTTTTTAATATTAATTATTCTTGTTGTACTAATTGAACAAGATATCCATGAGGATCTCTAATTGTAGCTAATTTTCTTCCTGTTGATTTTGAAATTAAAGGACCATCAACTTTGATCCCTTTTTCTTTTAATTCATTACATAACTCCTCTAGATTAGATACTGTAAAAGCATAGTGATTAATTCCTGGATTTTCAATTACCCCTACTTGTTGAATTTCAAAAAGAATATTTGATTTCGGTGATTTCATTACACATGCTTTTCCACCATGTTGTGTAAATTCAATAAATTCTAAGCCTATTAATTTATAGAATTCAATGGCATCATCAAGATCATTAACATAAACATGAATATGTTCTAATCCCAAATTTTCTCCTTTCATAATTAATAATTATGTTCCAAGAAATAAAAATGTCTATTTATAAATTTGGATAATTGTTCCATCAACAAGTTTTCTTTCTAGTCCTACTTTCTCATTAGGAAAGTTTGCAGAAGGACCAGAAATTCGAGCAAATTTAAAATTTTTATAAAAGTCATTATGAATCATTTTACTTAATTCACCAACTGTTACACCGTTTTTAGCGATTATTGGTGTATCAGTAATTATTTTTCCTTGTTCTTTTGTATAAATACGTGCAATATTTAATGTCTTAAAAATTTTTTCACCTAATATTTCACTTAAATTTGGTGTTTTTTCAGCTGATATTATTAACAGTTCATTTGGGCTAACTTCATTATACAATTTTTGAGGTATTGTATGATCAGTAATACAATCTGCTTTATTCGCAATAATTAATGTTGGGCGATAAACCATGTTACTAAATATTGCGTCTTCTACTAAGTCTAATGTAACTTTTCTTTTTATTCTTATTAATGCGCTTCTAATTCTATATTCTCGAAGTAGAATCAACACTTCTTCAGTTGAACAATTTGATAATTCTCCTTCCCAAATAAATTGAATTTGAGATCCCCCTCTTTTCTCAATTTCAACTTCCCCTTCTGGTTTTATAATATGAATTTGACTATTGTTTAATTCTTTTTTAATCATAAAATAATTTTGTATAGGATTATTAGTTAAATCTAGTACAATAATAATTCCATCAGAATTACGAATCATATTAAGATTTAAATATCCATCAGCTTTTCCTTCGCTACTTCCAATAACAAGTGGTGGAATTTCAATAATTTGAAAAAAAATATCTTGATATTGAAGCATGCCTGGAACTGGGTTTTTTGTTCCAAAACCATATCTTGTTATATCAACTTGAGCATTTGTGACTGCTTTTAAAATGCTTGATCTTCCAACATTTGTTGGTCCAACTAATACTATTTGTGCTGCACCAGCTTTCGGTATAATGTTGCTAGGTCTGGAAGTTTTTTTCTGTTTCTTCTTTTTTTCAATTTCATCTTTCAATGACGAAATTTGTTTTTTTACTTGACTGCACATCCTTTCAGTACCTTTATGCTTGGGCACTAAAGAGAGAAATTCAGTCATTAAACGGAGTTTTTCTTCAGGATTCTTAGTTAATGTAACCTCATTCCATTTTGCTTTAGCAACATCGGGAAGATTAGTAACCAAGAACCTCAAAAGAAAATAGTATTTTAAAAATAAAAAAATTGAGTTTTTAGTAGTGGGCCGAGCAGGGATCGAACCTGCGACCACCGCCACGTCAAGGCGATGTCATACCACTAGACCACCGGCCCAAACATCTCATCATACAGTTAATGGATCGTATAAATATTACCCGGTTTTGAATTTTTATTAATCCACTTTTTACTAGAATTTAACAAATTCATTATAATACTTTTTTTTAATTGTTAAAAAAATAAGATGTTTTCGTAGATGTTTTTAATGTTGTATCTTCTTGTTTTTGTATTAGAAAGTTTTTCATTATTTACTGCATTTTAATTTTGACTTTGAAAATATTATTGGTATGTTAACTTAACTAACCCAATTTTTTCCATCAATTTATAATATTTAACTAAATATTCAGTATCTGTTTTGCCTGTTTCAAATTTACATAATTTTGAAACATCTAATAGATTCCGTTTTCCATCACACCAATAGAGGCTAATTCCACCAATACTTCGTCCATCAGTATGTTTTTTACCAAATTCTCTCCATTCTTCATTTTCTTTATCAGATAATTTTTTCATCCATGATCTTGTTGAAAGTGTTCCTTTGAATATTCTATTGACAATAATTTTTTTTGCTTCTTTTTCAATTTTTGTTAATCTTTTTTTCTTTGGTTTTACTTCATCCCAATTTTTTGATTTAGCTATCAAGTTAATTGATTCTTTAGTTTTTTTGACCTCTATTTTCATACTTTCTTTAATATCTGAAATCAAGTTGTTGCAGTAACTTTCAAGTTCTTTATTTGAGGGAGCAAGTCTTATAGTTGATTTTATTGCTTCCGAAGCTCTATCAGTCCAATATTCAGATTGTTCTTTCAGATTGGATATAACTTGTATTGCTGATGATTCATCGATTAATGCTTTGTTAATTTCATTTTGAATTTTCTTAAATAATCTAATTTTTTCTCTACTAGCAGTTTCTGATGCTATCCATAATGCATCTTGTAGAGAAGCATTAGCTATGTAATATGCATAAGTTGATGTTATTAATGCAACTTTTCTTAGCATTTCAGGATCAACTTTGTCCAAAGTATCAAAACTCGTATGATAAAATTTGTCAGGCCATTGAATAATCATGGGGCAGGGGATTCCAACAGAAGGATCAGAGTAGAGTCCATGGTCACTGCCTCCACTATATGGTGTTACTGCATGTTTGAACAGTGGATATTCAGAAGATCCGCTTAGGTTTTTTGTTTCTTTTTTAACTTCATCATATATTGCTTCTAAGATCGTATTAACATAACTTGCTGATGCTTCTGGGGTTCTTTCCATAATTAAAGGTCCACCGCACAATATTTGATTTTCACCTACCATGTCAAGATTAATTGCTGCAATAAGTTCCTCTAAACGGTCTTCGTTTTTAACTAACCACGGGAAACTTCCTGCTATTTCAGGAACTAATGTGATACGTATCGTTCTTTTTGGTTTTTTTAATTCTCCTGTTTTTATAAGTTTATTAATTGCTCTTGCTGCTTCCATGGCTGCGCCTGATCCTGATGCGTTGTCGTTTGCACTTGGTTGTGGATGACATATGTGTGCAACAATTGTCACTTCTTCTTTAGATTCACCAGGAATTGTAGCAATCGCATCTTCCATAACTCCAGGATAAATTCTTGAATTTACTTTTGCCCATAATTTTACAGGGTTTTTACTACTTTCAATTAATCTTCTTAACCATCGTCCTTGTCTTGGTGAAATTACAAAACCCCAACAAGGTTTTTCATCTCCCCCCCACCAGAAACTTGTGTATTTTAAAGCATCATCTAGTTCCCCCTCTTTTAAATTTGGTTCTCTTATAAACATTCCATCACAAATTATTCCTATTGCTCCTCTTTTTTGTACAGCTAATTCATTGACTCTAGCAACATCACCATTTGTTAAAATTATTTTTCCCGATACATCGATATTTTTATAATCTGATTCTTCTTCGCCTTTATTTAAAATAATTACTTCTGCTGTAACTCCTTCCTTTGGAGTTGGATAACTACGTTGGATTAAACTGATTTTATTTTCAATAAATCTGACTAATGTTTTTGCTTGATCACTGGGTTCTATTAGTTTTAGTTCAGCATCATCACAATGCCATTCCATAGGCATTTGACTACTCCATGAATACTCTTTACCTGTACTTGGCCATGATATTACTTCAGCATCTATTCCATATTTTTTCCATGCATCAACTGAATAATTTACTGCTGCTCTTATGCCTGGGCTAACTTGTATTCGGTGATGTTGAACTAATTCAGATACATGATAGAAAGCAATATCACCTGAAACTTCTTTCCTTAATTTTTCAAATATATTTTTAAACATATCTAATAATGGGTTTACATAATAAATATAATTTTTCTTAGTCAAACAATAATTATTAAGGAAATCATAATAATTTTGTATTTTATAAAACATACTTTTTTAATAAATTTCAGAAATTACGATCTCAGAAAATTTACTATTAGAATATAAAGATATAATATTGTTAGAATGTTTATGTTAATCCATTATTATTAAAGATTATAGAATAGTATA